>JAHEKZ010000018.1 GCA_024644435.1 Actinomycetes bacterium
GTGGGATCACCTGGTCGGTGGCAGTCCGCCGTCATGGCTCCCCGACGCCGCTCCTCCAGGTAGAGCCCCACCAGGTGTGCGCCACCGCGAGCATCGGCAAGCTGCTGCTCCTGATCGCTGCTGCCGAAGCGTTGGAGGCAGGCGACCTGCACCCCGAAATGCCGTGTGCTCGTTCTCGTCTGGACCCCGTCGCGGACTCTGGGCTGTGGCAGCACCTGGGCACCGATGTCGTCACGGTCGCCGACCTGTGCGTGTTGGTGGGGGCGACGAGCGACAACGTGGCGACGAATGCGCTCATCGCCGTCGTCGGGCTGGACGCGGCGAATGCTGTCGGAGCGCGGGTCGGCGTGGTCCACACCCTCCTGTGCGACATCGTTCGAGATACCCGTCCGCCCGAGGTTCCGCCGGCTCTGTCGATGGGCACCGCCGCAGAGCTGCAACTCATCTGTGACGAGCTCGACCACGGAGACCGGATCGACCGGACCGCGGCCGCCCGAGTGATCGGGTGGCTCTCCAACAACTGTGACCTGTCCATGGTGGCTGCCGCCTTCGGACTCGATCCGCTTGCTCATGCGGACGTCGACCGAGGCATCCGGCTGTGGAACAAGACGGGCACACATGACGGCGTCCGTTGTGACGTCGGCGTTGTGCGGAGGGGGTCCTCGGCCGTGAGCTACGCCGTACTCGCCAACTGGCAGCCGAGGAGCACCTCGGACCCCACACGCGATCACGTTCTCGGTGCCATGCGTGACATAGGAGGACTCATCCGTACGAGTCTTGAAGCCGGACCAGCACCGTGAGCTGGCGGTGGGTCGCAGCCACAGTAGGCGTTCTGCTGGGGGGATTTGCGCTGGTGCGCCTGACCTCGTACGACGTGGTCGTCGCACTTGCCACTGTGGGCGCACTGCTCGTCGTCGGACGCCTTCCGGGACTGTCATGGGACGACCTGGGCCTGGCTCCCGAGAACACCCGACGCGGAGCGGCGTGGGCGGCTGGCGCCGTTCTCGTCGTGGCGGTCGGGTAGGCGGCCGTCTCCCTCACACCTCTCAACGTTCTGCTGGACGACACCCGCTTCGACGAGGGGTGGCCGGGCGCCCTGGTGGAAGCATTCCTCGTCGTACCGCTGGGAACCGTGCCGTGGGAGGAGATCGGCTTTCGGGGGGTGCTGTGGGGCCAGATCAGGACCATCTCGTCCGCCAGGACCGCAGCCGGCATCGTGGCCGTGGCCGCCAACTCGACCTGATTCGGCCGTCAGACTCAGTCCCGGGTGGCCACAAAGGACTCGATGGCGCGGTCGATGTCGTCGTCGGTATGGGCGGCTGAGAGCTGCACGCGGATCCGCGCCTGACCGTGCGGCACCACGGGGAACGAGAAGGCGACGGCGTAGACACCCGCCTCCCACAGCCGTTGGGCCGTCTGGCTCGCGGCGACGGCGTCACCGAACATCACCGGCACAATGGCGTGCTCGCCAGGGAGCAGCTCAAAACCTGCCTCACTCATACCGGCGCGAAACCGTGCCGCGTTGCGCTCAAGCTGTGTACGGAGTTCGTCGGACTCCTGCAAGATGTCGAGCACAGCCAGCGAGGCACCGACCACCGCGGGGGCGACCGAGTTCGAGAACAAGTACGGGCGAGCCCGTTGCTTGAGCACAGCCACGATTTCACGCCGAGCCGCGACGTATCCCCCGCTAGCACCTCCCAGCGCTTTGCCCAGCGTTCCGGTGAGGATGTCGACGCGATCCTCGACGCCAAAACGTGCCGGGGTTCCACGGCCACCCTCACCCACAAAACCCACCGCATGCGAGTCGTCGACCATGACCAGAGCGTCGTACCGATCCGCCAGTGCACAGATCTCGTCGAGCGGCGCGTAGTAGCCGTCCATCGAGAAGACTCCGTCGGTGACGATCAGCCGATAGCGCGCATCAGAAGCCTCTTGCAGGCGCGCCTCGAGCTCGGCCATGTCACGGTTCGCATAACGGAAGCGGGCTGCCTTGCACAGTCGGATGCCGTCGATGATGCTGGCATGGTTCAGTGCATCCGAGATCACAGCGTCGCGCGCATCGAACAGCGCCTCGAACACACCTCCGTTCGCGTCGAAGCACGAGGGGAAGAGGATCGTGTCTTCCTGCCCGAGCCACGACGACAACCGCTCTTCGAGCTCGCGGTGAATGTCTTGGGTGCCGCAGATGAACCGCACCGATGCCATACCGAATCCCCGGTCGACCAATGTCTTCGAGGCGGCGGACACCACCCGCGGGTCGTCGGCCAGACCGAGGTAGTTGTTGGCGCAGAGGTTGAGAATCTCGCGGCCACTCTCGTCCCTGACATGGGTACCTTGAGGGCTGGCGAGCACTCGTTCCGGCTTGAAGACGCCCGTCTCGCGCATCTCGGTGATCCGGCCGGCGAGCTCGGTTCTCACATCGTGCAGCACGTCATACCTCCGACCAGTCGAGCAGCACCTTGCCGCACCGTCCGCTGGACGCCGTGTCGAACGCCTCGTCGAACTGGTGGTAGGGGAAACGGTGGGTGATCACCGGCGTGATGTCCAGTCCGGCTGCGACCAACACCGACATGGCGTACCACGTCTCATACATCTCACGTCCGTAGATTCCCTTGATCGTGAGCATGGACGTGATCGTCTTCATCCAGTCGAAGGGGGCCTCGTCGCTGCTGGGCAGACCCAGCAGGGCGATCCGGCCACCGTTGGCCATCGTGTCCAGCATGCTCGACAGCGCAGAAGGGGCGCCGGACATCTCAAGCCCGACATCCCAGCCCTCCTTCATGTCGAGCTCTGACATGACGTCCCGCAGGTCGACACTGGTGGGGTCCACAGCCTTTGTCACACCCGTGCTGCGGGCCAGCTCCAAGCGATACTGGCTCACATCGGTCACCACCACGTGCCGAGCACCGGCATGTCGGGCCACGGCCGCCGCCATGATCCCAATCGGGCCGGCACCCGTGACCAGAACGTCCTCCCCGAGAACCGGAAAGGCGAGCGCCGAGTGCACGGCGTTGCCGAAGGGGTCGAAAATGGCAGCCACCTCAATATCGAGTTCTGCGGGGTGGCGCCAGACATTCCCCGCGGGTACCGCGATGTACTCGGCAAAGCCTCCGTCCCGATGAACCCCGACTCCCCGGGTGTTCGGGCAGAGCTGCCTGCGGCCGGCGCGACAGTTTCGGCACCGCCCGCAGACGATGTGTCCCTCCACACTGACCAGGTCGCCCTCGACAAGCGTGTCGACACCCGGACCCACCTCGGCAACGTGCCCGGCGATCTCATGCCCCAGAACAACCGGTGGTGTGACCATGGATCGCACCGAGGGATCCCAAGAGCGGATGTGCAGGTCGGTTCCGCAGATTCCGGTTCGGGCCACCCGGATCAGCACCTGCCCGCTGCCGACCACCGGCTCCGGAACGTCGACCAGGTCTAGACCAGGTTCAGCTGCACGCTTGACCAAAGCCTTCATGAGCCCTCCGTACGGCAGCTAAGACAGTGCGGAGCCTGTCAGGGAAGACGGGCAGTCCCACCGAATGTGGCGCGAACGGCAGAGCGTACCTGGCGATGCGGCCACCACCAGGCCGAAATGACCAGAATCGACAGCCCGAGTGCGCCGGCCAGGACAACCGCGGCGGCCGGGCTGGTCCGCTCTGCCACGGCACCGAGCCCGACCAGGCCCACGATGGCCATGGCGTTGAACCCGGCGCCGGCCATCCCGAACACCCGCCCCCGTCGGTTCTCTGGAGTGAGCTGCATCGACAGTGCCATCAACGTGACGACATAGCCCTGACAGAGCCCGTTGACCGCCCAGAGAACGACCGCGACCGCCACCGGGGGTTCGCTGGCCGTTGCCAACAGCGGGACAGTCGACGCGAACGCCAACGGAAAGATCAGCCGGACCTGTCGCTCCATCGGAAGCCTGGCCACCAAGAGCGCTCCGAGCGCAGCACCAGCAGGGGTTGCCGCCAGCAGCGCCGTGGCGGCCCAGGGGGGAGCCCCATCCTCGGTGGCATAGGGAAGCGCGACGGCGTCGGTGGCCACCAGCAGTGCTGCCGAGATCCACAGCAGGACGACCACGGCGCGAATGTCTCCGGACTTGACGATGGTGCGGAGACCCGACTTGGCATCACGCATCATGCGGCGGGCGCTCGTACCCGCAGCAGCCGCCGCAGGACGAGGCTCTACGAACGCCAGCACGATCAGGTAGGAGATCAGAAAGGTCAGTGCGTTGAAGAGCAGCACCCACCCCGCGCTCGTGACCCCAAGGGCGACACCGGCGAGCAGGAAGCCCAGCACCTGCACCACCTGCTCAAAGGTGGTGCCAAGCCCGACCACCGCTTGGTATTCGACAGGCGACCGTGCTGCATCGGGGAGCAGTGACGACCGAGCCGACAAGGCTGGGGCACTGAACATCTCAGCCGCCAGCAGCAACAGGACAGCCAGCATGTTGGCATCACGTGAGACCGCGACCGCCAGCATCGTCACCAGCAGGGCGCGCGCAAGGTCGGCCCAGAGCATCACCGAGCGACGCGGGAACCGATCAGCCAACGAGCCGAGAAAGGCGAATCCGAACGTGCTCGGAACGTACGAGACGGCCAGGACCCCGGCGGCCAGCAGAGCGTTGCCGTTACTGCGCTCGAGCACGTACAGCGCCAGCACTACCCGTGCAAGCTGGTCACCGATTCCCGAGAGCAGCCGCGCGCCCAGCAGAGCCACCAACTCAGAGTTGCCTAGCACTGCGCGGTACTGCGCACTGCTGGAGGCACGTTGGCGGGTCATGCGTAGAACACCTTCTCCACAATGGCTCTGGAGCGCCGAGTGACTCTGCGGTAGTCCTCGACAAGCTCTCCGGACCGGCCAGGTTCGTACCCCAGAACCCCAGCGACGAGCGCCAGATCACCGGTGTCTCGCGGAACGCTGTCGGACGCGCGTCCCTTGGCCACCATGATGGCGTCCCTGATCTGTGTGGCGAGCAGCCACGCCGCACGCAGAGTCTCTGCCTCGCGATCAGTGAGCAGCCCGGCATCCGATGCAGCCGCCAAGGCCCCGAGTGTGCTCGTCGTCCGCAGTTGTTCCACCTGCACGGCGTGCCTCATCTGCAGCAGCTGAACCGTCCATTCGACGTCAGCGATCCCCCCTGGTCCTAGCTTCGTGTGCAGGGCGGGGTCGGCGCCTCGGGGCAGACGTTCGGACTCCACCCGCGCCTTGATGCGCCGGATCTCGATGATCTCTGTCGCGCTCAGTCCCCCTTGGGGCCAGCGCATGGTGTCGATCAGCTCGGTGAACGCCGCACCGACATCGGGATCGCCGGCAACTGGTCTGGCCCGGAGCAGAGCCTGGCTCTCCCAGGTCAGCGACCAGCGCTCGTAGTAGGCCCGGTACGACGAAAGACTTCGCACCAGGGCACCGCTTCGGCCCTCTGGACGCAGGTCAGCGTCGATCTGCATCGGTGGGTCAGGGGCGGGTAACGTCAGAAGCCTCCGAAGCTCGGTCGCGATGCCCAGGGCGTGGCGCGAGGCATCCTCGTCGTCAGCGCTGCCGGTGGGTTCGTGGACGAAGAGAACATCGAGGTCACTCCCCAACCCGAGCTCGCTGCCCCCCAACCTCCCCATCCCGATCACAGCGAAACGCGTCGGAGCCGGAGCTCCGTCGGCCACCTCCGCTGTGGCGACATCGAGAACGGTTTGCAGAGCAGCCTCAGCCACGGCGGTGAGCGCCGGTCCGGACTCAGCTGGACCGACACCGCCGAGCACTTCTGCAGCCGAGATCCTGAACAGCTCACGCCGCCGGATGGCGCGTACTGCTCCGGCGGCCGCCTCTGCCGACTCGGCCCGACCGGTCGTAGAGCTCATCTCTCCCCTCAGCTCATCGAAGGTTCGGGGCCGCAGAGCGTCATCCGCGGCCAGAAGCGCCACGGCATCTGGGGCGCGGAGCAACAGGTCGGTGGCGAAGCGACTGGTGGCCAGGACGCGCGCCAGCCGCTCGGCTGTGGCGCCGGCGTCTCGCAGCAGTGCCAGATACCAGTGCGTGCTGCCCAGCGCCTCACTGACACGACGAAACCCGAGCAGACCGGCGTCCGGGTCGGGGGCGTCGGCGAACCAGCCGAGCATGACCGGCAGCAGCGTGCGTTGGATCGCGGCTCGTCGGCTGACTCCGGATGTGAGCGCCTCGAGGTGGCGCAAGGCGCCTTCCGGGTCCACGTACCCCAGTGCGACCATGCGCTGCTTCGCCGCCTCAGGCGTCAGCCTCGATTCGCCGGTCTCGAGTCGGGCCACCGCCTGTAGCAGCGGGCGGTAGAAGAGCTTCTCGTGAAGGCGCCGAACCTCGCGAGCATGCCGACGCCACTCGGAAGTGAGCTCTTCGACCGGGTCTCGCGTGTATCCCACCGAGCGACCGAGGACACGTAACGACGCAGCATCGGTCGGCATCAGATGGGTTCGCCGAAGTCGACGTAGCTGCAGCCGATGCTCAAGCGTCCGAAGAAACCGATAGGCGTCTGCCAGTGCCACCGCATCGTCGCGCCCTACGTATCCTCCGACGGCCAGGGAGTCGAGTGCCTGCAACGTGTTGCCGCTGCGCAGACTCTCATCGCCTCGGCCATGGACCAGCTGCAGCAACTGCACGGAGAACTCGATGTCACGGAGCCCACCTGGGCTGAGCTTGAGCTGCCGATCGACCTCCCGAGCAGGCACATTCGCCTCGACCCTGCGACGCATCTGCTGGACGTCGGAAACGAATCCCTCGCGCGCTGATGCCTCCCAGATGAGCGGCGAAAGTGCCGCCACGTACTCACGCCCCAGGTCCAGGTCACCGGCTACCGCCCTCGCCTTCAGCAATGCCTGGAACTCCCACGTCTTGGCCCAGCGTCGGTAGTAGGCCAGATGACTGGCCAAGGTGCGGGTCAGAACCCCTGCACTGCCTTCAGGACGCAGCGCCGCGTCCACCTCCCACAACGCGCCCTCTGCCGTAACCGTCGAGCAGGCGCGGGACAGGGCCGCAGCCAGCCGGTCACCGATGTTGGTCGCCGTCTGCTCGTCAACCTCTGGCTTCGGCTCGACCACATAGATGACGTCGACGTCACTGACGTAGTTGAGCTCGCGCCCCCCGCACTTGCCCATGGCAATGACCGCGAACCGGACATCGGCTGCCTCTGCGCCGACCTCCGACCGCGCGATGGCCAATGCTGACTCCAGCGCGGCCGACGCCAGGTCCGCAAGCTCGCCCGCAATATCTGAGACGTCGGCCTCAGTGGTGAGGTCGCGGGCAGCCGTGGTGAGCAGCAACCGGCGGTACTCGACCCGCAGACTCTCCATCGCTGCCGATCCGCTGACGCCGGCCGTTGGTTCCGACGACTCGGGATCGGCCCCGACCGCCGCAAGCAGGGCGGCCCGCATCCCCTGAGCCGTGGGCCGCGACAGCGCGAGATCGGCGTCCGCCAGTAGTTGGCAGTCGTCCGGCCGCCGCGCCAGATGGTCGCCCAACGCCGAGCTAGCACCTAGCACGGCCAAGATCCGCTCGCTGTAGACCTCGTCGGACTCCAGGGCCCCGAGCAGAGCCGCACGATCGTCTGACGCCTCGATCACCCGTGCGAGACCGGACAGCGCCCCGTTGGAGTCGGCGACCGGCCCAAAGCGGTTGAGCAGCGACTCAGGCAGCGGCGTCCCACCGGCGGCTAGCCGATCGAGCACTCCACCGGCTGCGGCCGCGTCGACAAAGCCCCAACGGGACAGTCGCCCGGGAGTCGTCTCGATGCGTCCGCTCGCCACGGACTCACCGTAGCGACGTCTGGACCGATCAGAGGGCAGGCAGGTACCGCTCCAGCTCGAAGGCCGTCACTTGGTTCCGGTAGTCATGCCACTCGGCGCGCTTGTTTCGGAGGAAGAAGTCGAAGACCTGCTCGCCGAGCGTTTCGGCCACAAGCTCACTTCCTTCCATGACGGCGATGGCCTCGGCGAGGTTCTGCGGCAGCGGCTCGATGCCCATTGCCCGGCGCTCGCCCTCAGTGAGGGACCAGACGTCGTCCTCCGCGCCGGCCGGAAGTGCATAGTCCTCTTCCACACCCTTGAGACCGGCGGCCAGCAGCACGGCGAACGCGAGGTAGGGATTACATGCCGAGTCAAGAGTGCGTACCTCGATGCGAGTGCTCTGGCCTTTTTGCGGCTTGTACATGGGCACGCGCACCATTGCCGACCGGTTGTTGTGGCCCCAGCACACGTAGGCGGGCGCCTCTCCTCCGCCGTAGAGGCGCTTGTACGAGTTCACCCACTGGTTGGTGACAGCCGTGATCTCGGGAGCGTGGCGCAGAAGCCCGGCGATGAACGAGCGGCCCACCTTGGACAGCTGGTAGTCGGCCCCTGGTTCAAAGAACGCGTTGCGGTCGCCTTCGAAGAGTGACAGGTGCGTATGCATGCCCGACCCCGGGTGCTCAGCCAAGGGCTTCGGCATGAAGGACGCGAAGAGACCCTGCGAGAGCGCCACTTCCTTGACCACGGTGCGGAACGTCATCAGGTTGTCTGCCGTGCTAAGGGCGTCTGCATAGCGCAGGTCAATCTCTTGTTGGCCCGGCGCGCCCTCGTGGTGGCTGAACTCCACCGAGATGCCCATTGCCTCGAGCATCGTGATGGCGTCGCGACGGAAGTTCTGACCGACTGAGGTGGGGGTGTGGTCGAAGTAGCCACCGTTGTCGATCGGAGTTGGGCGCTGCCCTGGATCGGGAAGCTCGTTGAAGAGGAAGAACTCGATCTCTGGGTGGGTATAGAAGGTGAAGCCCATGTCGGCGGCTCGGCCGAGGGCCCTCTTCAGGACGTAGCGGGGGTCGGCAAACGATGGCGAGCCATCGGGCATGAGGATGTCGCAGAACATGCGTGCGACCCCGGGCTCGCCGCGCCACGGGAGGACGGTGAACGACGTGGGGTCGGGCTTGACGAGCATGTCCGACTCGGAGACGCGAGCAAAGCCTTCGATCGCAGAGCCGTCGAAGCCAATCCCCTCAGCGAACGCAGCCTCTAGCTCTGCTGGTGCGACAGCCACCGACTTCAGGTAGCCGAGCACGTCGGTGAACCACAGGCGGATGAACCGGATATCTCGCTCTTCGGTGGTCCGGAGAACGAACTCTTGCTGTTTGTCCATACCGACATCGTGCCCGCGGCGTGTTTCGCCGACGTTACGAGGCGTTCAACTCAGCGCGCGTCTGGCGGGCGATCCGGTGCTCGGCCACGAACGACAGGAACGGGATCGTGCCGGCCAGACACACGAGTACCCCCTTGGACAACGGCCACTTCAACCGAAAGGAGAGATCGAACACGGTAACGAGGTACAGCATGTAGACGAACCCGTGTATTCGAGGCACTACATCGAGCACGGTGGTCACGTCCTGCACGTAGCGCAGGTACATGTTCAGGCAGAGCAGCAACAGCCCGATGCCGGTGATCCAGGCCATGATCCGAAATCGCATGAGTGCAGACTCGATCGCCTTGTCCTGTGACGCGTGCGCGCTCTCGGTCATTCCCCAGCCCCTCAGGAGTCGATCTCGCCAGTCGAGTCTGCGGCGTCGAGCGACGCCCCGTTGTGCGCCTCAGCGCTGGCTGCTTGGTCCTCAGCATCAATCCGGATCATGCGCACGAACCAGAAGATCGCAAAGATTCCGAACAGCCACCACTGGATACCGTACGCAGCGTTCTGCCAGTTCACGACCGCAGTCATGCTCAGCGCAGGTGATTCGATGCCGACGAGCGGAGGTTCCGGCTCTGGAAGCTGCTGGATCACGAACCCCTGGAAGAGCGGCGGCTCCCACAACGAGAGCAGCTCGGCGCTCGAGATCAGTTCGACCTGCCCCGAAGGCAGCGGCTCTCTTCCCCTCAGTCGAAGCGCCTCTGGCTCAGTCGGCTCCAGCCACCCGACAATTTGCTGCGGGCCACGAGGAGCCGCGGGGACCGCCGCGCCCAGGGGAAGCCACCCGCGCACGACGGGCAAGGCTGCACCGTCAGAACCCGACGGCAGGAATGCCGTCACTACCCAGACGCCCAGTCGTCCTGCCTCTTGCCGATCCACGACCGTGACCTCGCGAGCGCTGTCGAACGAACCCCGGACGACCACTCGACGGCCGATCTGTTCCTCGGGGACCACCTGACCCGGCTCATGGACATCCAGCAGCGGCGCGACGCCTTCAGGCGGTGAACGGACAATCTCAACCCGGGCCCTGTCCCACTGCCACAAGCCCAGCCACACACATGTCGACACCACAGCCAGCAGCATCAGAAACCTGACAGCCCAGCGGAGGGTGAGCAGCTGTCCGGACACCCCGTGACGGTATCTCGGCCCGGAAGTGCCCGCGGATACAGTGGCACCGTGGCCGCCGACCAGAACGCATCGCGTCCCTGGCGGGTCGCCCTGGTGCAGGAGAACGCGGTCGTCGGCGACCTCGCAGGAAACGCTGACCTCGTCGTGACCCGCACCCGTGAGGCCGTCCAGAACGGAGCCTGCCTCGTCGCCTTCCCCGAGATGTTTCTCACCGGATATCCCATCGAGGACCTCGCCCTCCGGAAGACCTTCATCCAGGCGTCAGCGCGGACCCTCGACGATCTCGCGGGTCGCCTCGAGCGGGCTGAACTCGGACACGTCAGCGTGGTGGTCGGCTACCTCGACAGCGACCGCGACCACGTCGACCAGCTGGGGCGTCCCCGACATTCACCTCAGAACGCAGCCGCCCTGGTGCGGGGCGGCCAGGTCGTTGCGCGCTACGCCAAGCACCACCTACCCAACTACGGCGTCTTCGACGAGTACCGATACTTCGTGCCAGGAACCGAGGGGTGCACCGTTGACGTCGACGGTCGCCGCGTGGCGATTGCCATCTGCGAAGACCTCTGGCAGGACGGCGGACCGGTCACGTGGGCTCGTGAGTCCGCTGCCGACCTGCTCCTCGTGATCAACGGCTCCCCCTATGAGCGAGACAAGGACGACACCAGGCTCGAGCTCTGCCAGCGACGCGCGCGCGAGGCCGGCATGCCCCTCGCCTATGTCAACCTGAGCGGAGGGCAGGACGAGCTGGTCTTCGACGGCGACTCACTCGCTGTCGACGGCAATGGTGAGCTCCTCGCTCGCGGACACCAGTTCACGTCCGAGATCGTGTACGCCGACGTCTTCGCGTCGACGCCGACCCCGGCGGCGCCCGAGCGCCTCAGCGACGCCGAAGAGGTTTATCGAGCCCTCGTGTGCGGCCTTGGTGACTACGTACGCAAGAACGGGTTCGCCAGTGTGCTGATCGGGATGTCGGGCGGGATCGACTCGGCTCTGACTGCTGCGATCGCCGTCGATGCTCTCGGCGCCGCATCGGTCTACGGCGTCGGGATGCCGAGCGCGCACTCGTCCCAGCACTCCCGCGATGACGCTGCTGACATGGCCGCTCGAACGGGCATGGCATTTCGTGAGATTCCGATCGGAACGATGGTGGACGCCTTCCACGCGCAGCTCACCCTCACGGGGTTGGCCGAGGAGAACCTGCAGGCCAGGGTCCGCGGCACCACGTTGATGGCGATCTCGAACCAAGAGGGCCACCTGGTGCTGGCCACCGGCAACAAGAGTGAGCTCGCCGTCGGTTACACCACCCTGTACGGCGACGCGGTCGGAGCCTATGCACCACTGAAGGACGTTCCCAAGACGCTGGTGTGGGAGCTCGCACGCTGGCGCAACAGCCACGCTGAAGCAGGGCGAACGACCCCACCGATCCCCCCCAACAGCATCCACAAGCCACCATCTGCCGAGCTGCGGCCCGGCCAGCTGGACACCGACTCACTTCCTGACTACGCCCTTCTCGACGACGTCCTCGATGACTACGTCGAGCAAGACGCGGGCGCCGGCGACCTGATCGCGGCCGGCTTCTCGCCCGAGCTGGTCGAACGGGTGCTGAGCCTGACCGACCGCGCCGAGTACAAGCGACGCCAGTACCCGCCGGGGCCGAAGATCTCGTTCAAGGCCTTCGGTCGCGACCGCCGGCTCCCGATCACCAGTCGGTGGCGCGAGACCACTGACGACCTGCCACCGTCGTGACGCCCCCTCGTCCCCTGCCGCCCCCACCGGGCTGGGCCGAGCTGGCCCGAACTCCTACGGCGCTCTTTCTCGACGTCGACGGCACCTTGCTCGAGTTCGAGTCGCACCCTGAGCTGGTCAGGGCCACTGAAGACTTGATCGTGCTCCTCCGATCGGTGAGCAGCGCACTCGGTGGCGCCGTCGCTCTCATCTCGGGGCGCCCCTTGGACGACATCGACCGGGTGTTCGATCCATGGCGGCCCTACGCGGCCGGTGGGCACGGCACCGAGGTTCGTGGGGGCATCGGTACCCGGATACACCATCCCGACGCCGAACTGCTTCAGTCCGTTCGCCACACCCTCGATGTGGGGCTGACCGACCTCCCTGGCGCCTGGATGGAGGACAAGGGATATGGCTTCGCGCTGCACTACCGCAGCGCCCCCGAGCACGAGGCCGCCGTCGCAGCCCTGGCGTACCGCACGGCCGAGACGTCACGCGGGATGCTCGAGGTCCAGCCCGGCGTTTTCGTCCAAGAGCTGCGGCCGGCCGCCTTCGACAAGGGCTTGGCCGTGGACGAGCTGATGGCACAGCCGCCCTTTATGGGAAGACGCCCCGTCGTCGTGGGAGACGACCGCACCGACGAGTTCGCCTTCGCCGCCGCTCAGCGCCACGGTGGGCTCTCAGTGCTGGTGGGAACACGGAGCGATACCGTCGCCGAGTACAGGATTTCTGACCCAGGGGCGGTACGCGGATGGTTGACGGAGATTCCCGAGGAGGTGCTGCCGTGACCCCGGCTGAGCAGTCGCTCGACCTGGCGGTGATCGGCAACAGCACGGTCGGGATGTTGGTGGACCGGAACGGTCGCTACGTCTGGGGCTGCCTTCCTCATCTGGCGGCCGACCCCACATTCTGCGATTTGCTGCAGCCGTCCGAGCACGGTCACGGTGTGTGCGACGTCGAGCTCGAGGGACAGGTGTCGTCCGAGCAGCGGTATCTGCCCAACACCGCTGTTCTCATCACCGTCCTGCGCGCTGAGGATGGGAGCGCAGTCGAGATCACCGACTTCGCCCCGCGATTCCACCGCTGGGACCGGCTCTACCACCCTGTGATGTACGTGCGGCGGATCCGCCCACTGGAAGGCGGGCCGCGGATCACCATCCGCGTGCGTCCGCTCACCGACTGGGGCGGCCGCGTGCCCGAACGCACCAGCGGAAGCCACCACATCCGATGGGTGCTGAAAGACACCACACTTCGGCTCACCACCGACACCCGCGTTCCCTACATCGAGCGCGAGCTGCCGTTCGTGCTCGACCGTCCGGTCCACATGATTCTCGGTCCCGACGAGAGCCTGACAACGTCGGCGGAGGCGTTCGCCAGGGACGCCTACGACCGTACGGTCGACTACTGGCAGTCGTGGTCCCGTTCGCTGTCGATCCCGTTCGAGTGGCAGGACGCCGTGATCCGGGCCGCGATCACGCTCAAGCTCTGCCAGTACGAAGGAACCGGCGCCATTGTGGCGGCGCTGACCACGTCGATCCCCGAGGCACCGGGGTCGGGACGCAACTGGGACTACCGCTACTGCTGGCTTCGCGACGCGGCCTTCGTGGTGCGCACGCTCAACCAGCTCGGGGCCACCAAGAGCATGGAGGACTTCCTCGGCTACATCTACACGCTGGCGTCCGGCTCCGAGCAGATGCAGCCGGTCTACGGAATCCACTTCGAGCGTGCCCTGACCGAGCAGGTCGAACCGAACCTCGCCGGCTACCGCGGCAACGCGCCGGTCCGAAGCGGCAACGAGGCGTACCTCCAGAAGCAGCACGATGTCTACGGCAGCGTCGTGATGGCGTCGACCCACCTGTTCTTCGACCAGCGGCTCACCACCCCCGGCGATGGCGGTGCCTTCGAGCAACTCGAGCGCGCTGGCGACCTCGCCTTCGAGCTGTACGACCAACCCGATGCCGGCCTGTGGGAGTTCCGGGGTCGGCAAGGCGTGCACACCTACAGCAGCGTCATGTGCTGGGTCGCAGCCGACCGCCTGGCGAAGATCGCCCTGCAGCTCGGGCACCGCGAACGCGGGGCTCACTGGCGCTCGCGGGCCGATGTCATGCGCGACCGCATCCTCCACGAGGCCTACAGCGAAGAGCGTGGCGCCTTCATGGAGACCTGGGGAGGCTCGCGGTTGGACGCCTCGACGCTCGTCCTGCCGGATCTCGGCTTCATCTCCGCAGACGACGAACGGTTCCTCGGCACGCTCGAAGCGGTCGAGACACACCTCAAGCACGGTGACTACTTGTTCCGTTATGTCGATGCCGATGACTTCGGCGAGCCCGACACATCGTTCAACCTCTGCACCTTCTGGTACCTCGACGCCCTCGCGCGGGTCGGCCGCACCGACGAGGCACGCAGCCTGTTCGAGAAGATCCTGAGCCGACGAAACCACGTCGGACTCATGTCAGAAGACCTCCACCCCGAGACCGGCGAGCTGTGGGGCAACTTCCCCCAGACCTACTCGATGCTCGGCATCATCCAGATCGCCATGAGCCTGTCCCGCCCCTGGGACTACGCCTCATGAGTCGACTCATCGTCGTGTCCAACCGCGTGGCGATGCCACGCGAGACGCGAGCAGGTGGCCTTGCTGCCGCCATGCAGGCCGCCCTGGCCGAGAACGGCGGGATCTGGTTCGGGTGGTCCGGAAAGGTGTCCGACTCCCCCGGCCCACCGACCGAGCTCGACGAGGGCGGCATCAAGTACGTCACGGTCGACCTCGGTCGCGATGACTACGACGCCTACTACAACGGCTTCGCCAACCGCACGCTGTGGCCGCTGTTGCACTACCGGCTCGATCTTGTCGACTACCGCCTCGACACCTACCGGGGCTACCAGCGGGTCAACCGCGCGTTCGCTCGTCTCCTCGCCCCGATGATCCGCGACGACGACCTCGTCTGGGTGCAGGACTACCACCTCATACCCCTCGCCGCTCTGCTGCGTGAGGAGGGAGTGCGGGCCCGCATCGGGTTCTTCCTGCACACCCCGCTTCCGCCTCCCGACCTCGTGGTGGCTCTACCCGGCCACCGAGCACTGATGGAGGCATTGACCGACTACGACCTGCTCGGTTTCCAGACCGAGGG
Organism: Actinomycetes bacterium; assembly: GCA_024644435.1. Taxonomy (GTDB): domain Bacteria; phylum Actinomycetota; class Actinomycetes; order JAHEKZ01; family JAHEKZ01; genus JAHEKZ01. The sequence goes on from JAHEKZ010000018.1 coordinate 15,150, forward strand.
AGACCGCCAGGCGTGCGTCGACTACTTGACCAACCTGGCCGGTGGCAGCCTCACCTACGACGACTACATCACCATGCCCTCCGGAACCCGCACGCTCGTCAGGTGCATGCCCATCTCCATCGACCGCGACCTGGTCTCCCAGCAGGCAATGAGGGCATCACAGCAGGTCACTGTTCGCAGACTGCGTGACTCGTTGCTGGGGCGTTGGCTGATCATCGGGGTCGACCGGCTCGACTACTCCAAGGGCCTGAACGACCGGTTCACCGCCTTCGGCCGGTTCCTCGACCGGCACACCGAACACCGTCGCCAAGCCGTCATGCTTCAAGTAGCTCCGGCCTCGCGTGGGGAGGTGCCGGAGTACCGAGAGATCCGATCCGACCTTGAACGACAGTCCGGTGCGGTCAACGGGCGCTTCAGCGAGGCCGACTGGGTGCCCCTACGGTACGTCAACCGCACCTACACCCAGACCACGTTGGCCGGCTTCTACCGCACAGCCCGCGTCGGGCTGGTCACACCGCTACGCGACGGCATGAACCTGGTGGCGAAGGAGTATGTGGCGGCGCAAGACCCTGAGGACCCCGGCGTCCTGGTCCTCTCGTCGTTTGCCGGAGCGGCACGCGAGCTCGAGAGTGCCGTGATCGTCAACCCGTACGACATCGACGGCGTCGCCGAGGCGATCCACCAGGCCATCACGATGACGCTGCCCGAACGCAGGCGACGGTGGCGTGAGCTCGACGAGGTGCTCAGGGGGTGGACCATCGCCCACTGGCGCGAGTCCTACCTGACCCAGCTGGCCGGAACGCGGAACCCGACCGACTCCTAGGCGTTCTGCTCTGCGCGCGCTCGTTGGTGCGACCGGCACTGCCCCGGGTGACTGGTGTCGCTGTGCAGAGCCGGCTCCCACGCCTGGCGGGCGGCGTGGGGCTTGGGATCTGACCGGCGAGGTGTCACCATGGGAGCAGTCCGGGGACCACGCAAGGCCTCGAGGCGAAGGGAAATGACATGACCCACACCGTCCAATCCTCCAGTGACGACCAACCGCCGCGACTGTACGGCGCACAGCGCGAGACGCGCGTCACCCTGCGCGATCTTGCGAAAGCCAAAGAGCGCGGTGAGCGCTGGCCGATGCTCACGGCGTATGACGCTGTTACAGCACGGCTCTTCGACGACGTCGGCGTGCCCGTCCTGCTGGTCGGCGACTCGGCCGCGAATGTGGTCTACGGGTATGAGACGACGATCCCGGTGACCATGGATGAGCTGGTGCCGCTGGTTGCGGCCGTCTCCCGGGCGACGCGGCGTGCGCTGGTCGTCGCCGACATGCCGTTCGGCACCTACCAGGCCTCACCCGACCAAGCTCTCGCCGAGGCGGCACGCTTCCTCAAGGAGGGCGGTGCCCACGCGGTCAAGCTGGAAGGTGGGCAGCGCATCCTTCCGCAGGTCGAAGCACTCGTGGGTGCCGGGATCCCCGTCATGGGACACCTCGGCCTCACCCCTCAGTCTGTGAATGCGCTCGGCGGCTACCGCGTCCAGGGCCGTGGCGGTGCGGGCGAGCGTCTCATTCACGACGCCAAGTCCCTGGAGTCCGCAGGCGCGTTCGCTGTGGTGCTCGAAGTCGTTCCCGCCGAGCTGGCCACGCGCGTCACCGATGCACTCTCGATCCCCACCATCGGCATCGGCGCCGGAAGCGGCTGCGATGCCCAGGTCAACGTCTGGCAGGACCTCGTCGGCCTCACTCCATCACCGCACCCCAAGTTCATCCGGCCGTACGCGGATACCCGCTCGGTCATCGCCGACGCGGTGCGCGCGTGGTCCGAGGACGTCGTCAGCGGTAGCTACCCGTCGGAAGATCAGTCGTATCAGTGATCGGTGTCGCTGAGTGACTCCAGCCCAGCGATACGCACGCCAGACCGGACGCGGTACCGACGGTTGATCGCAATGAGGTTGGCTGTGAGCGCCTCCACCTGCCCCGCGTTGCGCAGACGCCCTGCGTACACACCCCGCAGCCCAGCGATCGTGCCGACAAGATCGATCACGCTCTCAACCGCATCTGTGTCGTCCCCTACCACCAGGACATCGCTGAACAGGGCGTCGTCAGACGCGAGCACTTCGGCAGACACATGGTGAAACGCACCGACGACGACACTGTCCGGGAGAAGCTGCTGTGCACTTTGCGTGGCGCTGCCGGCGTCAACTGACAGAGCGAAGGGGCCGCGTTCGTCGAAACCCAGCGGGTTGACGCAGTCGACAACGATTCGTCCGTCCAAGTCGCCGCGTAGCGAGCTCACGGTTGCGTCGTGTCCAGACCATGGAACAGCCACCAGCACGAGGTCAGCATCGCAGGCACCCTGATTCGTGACGCCGCTGACGCCGTCACCCAACGACTCGGCGCTCTCCTCAGCCCGGACAAGATCACGCGAGCCGATCAGGACACGGTGCCCTGCCAATGAGAGTCTGCGCGCCAGTCCCCGCCCGAGGGCACCCGTTCCCCCGACCAGGCCGACCACACGTCGCACCTGTGGTGACTCCGGTTCACTTGGTCCGACACGCACATCCACACCGTGCATGGTCGCATCCGCCCGACTGCGGCACCATGGGGGCGTGGACGTCAGTCGCGTAATGGTGCTTCGAGAGATGCTCGCCTCCTCCGGGTGGGTCGAGCGCACCCAGGGGTTCGCTCGCACCATGCGGCGACGTACGACCGAACCTGGCGGACTGCTACTCGTCGGTACCCCTGAAGCCGAGCCCTGGCACCTTGCCGCTCATCTCGACGACGAGTCGCGCTGGGCGGGTGTCCCCCAGCTGAGCCCCACGCTGGTCCGCTACCAAGCGCCTGCTGATGCGCCAGCGCATCTCAGTGTGACGCTCGAACGTCTCGAGGCTGCCGGCAAAGGCGAGACGCTCTTCGTCGTGAGTGAAAGCTCCGCACCAGAGGGACTGTTGGAGCGGGCATGGGATGCGCGCAAGTCGGGGGCGACCATTCTGTCGCTCGATGCCGGAGACGAGGAACTGCACGGCATCGCCCACGAGTCACTTGTTGTCCCGGCAGCCGCCGCGTCCACCCTCGTTGTTCCTGAGCTCGATGTCGTCTCATTCGACAGCGTCCAACACCTGGTGAGCGTCGCCGCAGGAGAAGCTGCCAACAGTGCTGCTTCCACATCAATACGCAAGCGAATGGCGAAGCTTCTCGAACAGATCGCCGGTCCACGGATCACGTGATGCACGTCTCGTGCGCACGTGCCAGCGTCCGTCATCGACGACGACTGCGCAAATGCAATTGATATGAAGTGCGTGTAGGGGTCGCGCAATCGCGCAGTTGCCGACAGAATGTGCGACGCAACGCTTGCGACACGAGCGTTGAAATGCATGCATGGTGCTGGCGTCACGACAGTGACGATGGGATCGTGCAACCAAAGCGTTCGGCGAAGGGGCCGGACACTGACGCGTCAGGAGGCACAGGTGGCTGCCAAGACCACCACGGCCAAGAAGGCAGCAAAGCGTTCCACTGCTGCTAAGCGGACGACGAAGAAGTCGACCAAGAAGGCCGCTGCAAAGCGCACGACAAAGAAGGCAACCGCCAAGCGCACCGCCAAGAAGGCACCGGCGAAGCGGACTGCCAAGAAGGCCACCAAGAAGAGCGCCGCAAAGCGGACTGCCAAGAAGGCGACCAGAAAGACCGCCAAGAAGGCACCCGCCAAGCGCACCGCCAAGAAGGCCACCAAGAGGACCGCGCGCAAGCGCTGATCCCCTCGCAACGCTGAGGGCCCCGATACTCACTGAGTATCGGGGCCCTCAGCGTTCTGCAGGACGTCAGTCGTCCACGTCGTCATTCCAGTCCGGGTCGGTCTCCCAAGCCTCGGTGCGGCGCTGGGCGTTCTCCAGAGCGGCCGCAGCCTCGCTCGCGCTGTCAAAGGGACCAAGGCGCTCAGTGTTAGCGCATCCCTCATCGGTTTCCACCCGGTCGTGCTCGAGGCACCACCAGTACCTCAAGGCGTCCCCTGCGGCCATCACGCGCCTCCTCCTCGTGCCTCGTAGACTCTCTTCATCATGTCTGTACTCACTCCTGGCCGGATCTCGCCCCGACGCACGGTGCCGGCCCACATCGCCCGCCCAGAGTACGTCGACCGCGCCGCACCCACTCCGTTCACCGGTGCCGAGGTCAAGGATGCCGAGACGATCGAGCGCATGCGCGCGGCCGGGCGACTGGCAGCCCAGGCGCTCGCAGAAGTCGCGCACCACATCGCCCCGGGCGTCACCACCGACGAGCTCGACCGAGTGGGACACGAGTTCCTGTGCGACCACGGCGCCTATCCCTCGACGCTCGGGTACAAGGGCTTTCCGAAGTCGCTCTGCACCTCGATCAACGAGGTCATCTGTCACGGAATCCCCGACAGCACCGAGTTGGCTGACGGTGACATCGTCAACATCGATATCACGGCCTTCCTCGACGGAGTCCATGGCGACACCGATGCGACGTATCTGGTCGGTGACGTCGACGAGAGCTCTCGTCTCCTCGTCGAGCGCACCGAGGCAGCCATGATGCGGGGAATCAAGGCTGTAGCACCGGGTCGGCCGGTCAGCGTGATCGGCCGCGTCATCGAGGCGTATGCCCGACGGTTCGGCTACGGCGTCGTCCGTGACTTCACCGGCCACGGAATCGGCACCGCGTTTCATTCGGGTCTGGTGATCCCCCACTTCGACGAGCCGGGCTTTGACACCACGATCGAGGTAGGCATGACCTTCACCATCGAGCCCATGCTGACAATGGGGTCGATCGACTATGAGATCTGGGATGACCAGTGGACGGTCGTCACCACAGACCGCCAACGGACTGCCCAGTTCGAGCACACCCTCCTCGTCACCGACTCAGGCGCGGAGATTCTTACCCTCCCCTGACGACCCTCCTTGTCATCCGAGCATTTCCGGCCTTCGGGAGCCTGATGTGGGGGCAGAAGTGCCGATTCTGCTCCGATCACGGAGAGTGATGACAGCGAGTTGGACAAGATCTTTGGCCCTTTGGGGTTAGGACGCGGACCCGATCGTCCGATACCGCCTCCATGCGTACACGTAAGCCTGCGGCCTCCTCGGGCCCATCCTGTCAACGCTGCACCGCCGTGCTCTTTGCCGGTCTCAACCGATGCGGCATGTGCGGGTGGCCATCAGGAGTCGGCTATCCACCAGCTGACGGAGAGCTCGAGAACGCGGCTCAGGCCGAGACAGACACCGACTCCAACGCCGGCCCGGCGGAGCCTGACCACGTCGGCGTCCAGCTCGATGCCTTGGCTGGAATGGTTGCGCGCCAGGGCCAACCCCTGACGACGGAGACAACGGACGCAACAACTACGGACACCCCCGCTGCTGAGCCCGAAATCGCCGAACCAGACCCCGCTGACGAGGCCGGGACGGCGGAGAGCGACGTCGACGCCGTCACTGAGACCATTCACGACGAGCCGAAGGAGTCGCCCGACGCGAACGATGATGTCGACCCTCTGACCGCTCCCCTTGCCGAACTGACGGCTGATGCTGCAGACGTAGCTGAGACCCGCGAACCCGCGGTGGACATCGAACCCGTCGAGCCCGTCGACACAGCGCCGGCCGAAGCCGACCTGTCGATCGACACGGACGAAACCGCCACCGACAACACGCTGGACCGAGCAGAGCCCGAGCACAGCATCAGCGAATCGTTTGCAGGGCCGGCGGCTACCACCGCCGGCCGCACGGCGGCGATCCTGCGGCCCGCACAGCTGCTGATCATCGGAACGGCAGTACTCAATCTTGTGCTTGTCGGACTCGGATCCGTTGTCGGATCCCCGTCCGGAGGCACCGCCTTCGCCGTCCTGGGCCTGGCGCTGATCACCCTCGCCACATGGACCGGCGCCGCCGTCACGTTCCTGCACTGGGTCTCACGTGCCCATACGCACGTTGCCACGGCAGCAGCGTCACGTCAGCGTCACGGTTCTTCGATGTCGTTGCTCGGATGGTTCATCCCGATTGCTGGGTTCGTGATCGGGTACCGGGTTCTGCAAGATCTGTGGACCGGAAGCGACCCCTCCACCAGGGAGGATGCTGACGCCGCTCCTGCCAAGGTCCGGATGATCGACGCGTGGCTGCTCGGCATCGTGACAGCTGCCCTGTTCGGGTACGCCATGCCGCTCGCCCTCGGCGAGTCGGCGATCTGGGGTGCGCTCAGCGCTCTTGGCCTGCTTGCTGCCGCCCTCAGCCTGGTCTCGGTCATGAGCACCATCAGCTCGTGGCAGGCCACAACCGACACCATTGCGTCGTCGAATGCGACGGCCGACGAGACGACGTATGCCCCGACCGAGGCGGCGGCAGAGCCAGCCCCTGCACCCGAGCCGGTCTCCGTCTCTGCCGAGTAGAACCAGTCTCCAGGTCCTGACACTGCGGTATTGGATCCGATCCGTCACCGCCCTCTCCCGACGCAGCCACACCTAACGCCTGCTTGTCGTCGCATGGCAAACCCGCGTCATCAGGGCGACGATGGTGGTGATCACGCTCTCAGCGTTTACAGTGGGGTGATGGAAACACAACGAACGGCCGCCTCATCCTCAGAAGACCAAGCCCTGCGCGACTGGCAGGCAGCAACCGAGCAGGTCAGCACCCACGCCGCGAAGCTGGCAGCCAAGCAGGTCGACGACTCCACCTTCGAAGAGCTGCGCCGCCTGCGTGCCGCCGAGCGCGAAGCGTGGCAGCGTTGTCGCCCGCACTGGTCTGAGTGAAGGACCACATCTGACGTAGGACGATCGGACGCCCCCGACTGTGATCTCGCCATCACGGTCGGGGGCTTCTGCCGTTCTGGGGCTAGGGCGAAGGAGTTGGCCTGTGAGCCGGCGTCGGTCTCGCAGACGCCGACCGTCGCATGAGCCCGTACCCGGCCACCAGGAGTAGCGCCGATGGCAACGCGGACATGGGGATGACCACAAGAGTGGCCGTCCGTAGGGACAGAACCCCTGCGAAGCCAGCTACCGAGAAGCCCAGGATGCCGAGGAGTGCGAGCGCGGCCCCGGCCGCGACGCTGATGTCGCGGCGCTTTCGCCGGAGCGCGACTTCGGGGATCTGCCATGGGGCTGGGCGCTCGAATCGTCGCAACAACATGACGACGCCCAGAAGCACCGCGCCCATGAGTACCAGGAGAGGCACGCGTAGGAGCCACCACGTGGTGGAGCCGATCGTTGGAAAGAGCGGGGCACCGACCAGAACGAGCACGCCGGTGACCGCAACGATCACCGTGAAGTGCCAAAGGAAGCTCGTCATCGGAACGCCATTAGCCGCAACTGTGGCCCGCCACACCGACTCGCGTCGCAGGAGGGCCTTCGCCGGCACCCGTAGGAGGAGTGCCAGCCCCATCAGCCAGAAGGAGAGGCTGAGCAGCGCAAGAGATGGCGGAGTCATGTTCGAGACCGACTCACCGGGAAGTGTCACCATCGACACCGGGTACGGTCCCCACACCACGAGTATCACCGTCAGCGCCAGACCGCCTATGGCAGCAGCCGCGACAGATCGTCGGTTGTCGAGCAGGGGAATCCCGTCCGAGTAGAAGAACCCGCACTGATGGACGGCGAGCCAGACGAAGGCGAAGTTGAGGTAGCCAATGATGACTGGCGCACCGACTCCAAGCCTCAGCACATCGACGCTGACCGTTCCGAGCACCAGGAACGCTAGGACCCACCATCCCCAACGGCGATGCAACGCGAACATCGGGGGGGCAAGAGCGACGACGGCCAGGTAGATCCCAATGAACCAGAGCGGTTGAGCAATCACTCGCAGCACCATGACGGCCGTCAGATTCAGGTGTCCGCTGGCTTCGACGACAACCCCCACGACCAGGCCGGTCACGATGAAGGCGAAAGTCGGCCGAAGCAAGCGCTCAGCGCGGGAGACCATGAAGTCCGCGTAGGTGCCACCACGACGCTGGTATGACATCCACGCGACCGCGTTCGAGAAGCCACCGACAGCGAAGAAGACCGGCATGACCTGGAGAAACCAGGTGAGCCACTGCGCCCAGGTGATGACGGTCAGCGAGTTGGTCACCTCGACGGCGCCATCGGGATCGACCTGCACTCCCACCATGAAGAAGTGCCCCAGCATGACGACGCCGAGCGCGATCACTCGCAGCAGGTCGACGTACCGGTCCCGGTCGACCGGTGTCGCTGCGGCAAGGTCTCGAGCGGAGTAGGCCATGGGCGCGTCCTAGGGAGACTCGAGCATCAACAGGGAGCCCCGTACTTCACGACCGCCCGATAGTGCTTTGCCGTCATAGAACTCGCACGACACGCTGAGCGAGAGAAGCAGTCCGACGGCGAGAAAGGCACAGTAGATCGCTGAGGCCACAGCGGCAACGACCCAGCCCAGCCTTCCCGCGGTTGTGACTGCTCGACGACGTCCCCAGATCGATGCGCCAAACGCACCTGCAGCCATCAGTGTTGGCGGTCCGAACACGAGCCAGATGAGGGCGGCGTTGCACCCAAAGAAGACCTGGTAGGTGGCGGCGCTGTAACCGATGCCCAGTGAGGCGCAGACAGTCCACACGACCGCCGGCCAGATCCATCGCCGCCGGCTCTTCATGTCGAGGAGAGTACGGGCCGTCGCGCGAGCTAGGCGAGCGAGTTGGCCTGTAAGCCGGGTTCTGTCCGTGCACCTTGCAGCGCACGGGGCGACCATCCATCTGGGACCGCCGTTGCCGACGACCTCATGCGGTCTACCCGCAGACTCGGACGGGCCGTCCTCAAACGCCTGCGCAGCGCCAGTCGAGACTGACACCTCTTGACCTTGCTCTAGGTGGGGTTTGCCTAGCCGCCGCAGTCACCTGCAGCGCTGGTGGTCTCTTACACCGCCGTTTCACCCTTACCGTCCGGCGAACCGGACGGCGGTCTGTTTTCTGTGGCACTGTCCCGCGGGTTGCCCCGGGTGGGCGTTACCCACCACCTTGCCCTCTAGAGCCCGGACTTTCCTCGACCGGTGGTTACCCACCCGCCGCGGTCGCCCGGCCAACTCGCTCGCCTGCCCAGGGTACGCCGTCGCGCATCCAGACTTCTGGCTGCCTAGAGTGTGCCCTCGTGCTCATCCTCTTGCCGCCCTCCGAGGGCAAGTCGCCCACCGACGGCGGACGACCGTTCGACATCGACACGTTGTCGCTCCCCGGACTCGCCCCAACCCGCCGCCGAGTACTTGCCAGCCTCATCAAGCTCAGCAACGGGCGCGAGTCGCGTGCCAGGGAAGTTCTCGGGCTGTCGGTGCGCCAAGGAGATGAACTCGCTCGCAACCGCGCTCTAGCCGAAGCGCAGGCTCTGCCGGCGGCGGATGTCTACAGCGGCGTGCTGTACGCCGCGCTCGACTATCACTCGCTACCCGCTGCGGCCCGCAGGCGGATCGACCAACGGGCCTTGGTGTTCTCTGCCCTTTGGGGAGCAGCACGCCTCAATGACGTAATCCCCGCGTACCGACTCTCAGGGGATGTCACACTCCCTCGCCTCGGTCCGGTTGCTGCGCTCTGGCGTAAGCCTCTGGCGACCGCCATCCCCGAAGCCGCCGGCTCGGGAGTCGTCCTCGATCTCAGGTCGGGCACCTACGCCAAGATGTGGACGCCGGAGGCCGAGCTCGCCGAGCGCACCGTCGTGGCACGGATCCTGCAGACTCGGCCGGACGGATCCCGCGCGGTCGTCAGTCATCACAACAAAGCCACCAAGGGCCGGCTGGTCCGCGCGCTGGCGCAGAGCGGGACGACCCCCCGGACGGCAGAGTCGCTGGCCGCTCTCATCGAGGCGCAGGGTGTCGTCGCTGAGCTAGGCCCACGACGTCAGGGCAAGCCCTGGAACCTCGACGTGGTGGTCGACGAGCTCTGATGCGTCAGCCGAGGTGTGGCGTCTCGTTGACGCCCTTGACCGAGACATTGCCGTCGCCGAACCAGGCAATCGTCGACAGCGAAGCCGGGCGTATCTCGAGTCGGTAGTAGGTCTGCATCGGCGCGTCCAGCGCCAGGCGGAGCAGTGTCTTGAGGGGTGTGACGTGTGTGACGACGACCAGGGTGGACCCCTCATACCCCTCGATGATGCGGTCGCGGGCAGCACGAACACGCTTCTCGACCTCGTCGAACGACTCACCGTCCGGAGGCGCTACAGCTGTTGAGGCCAGCCATCGTGCCAGTGCCTCGCCGTCCTGGGTCTGGACCTCGTCGAAGGTCATTCCGTCCCACGCGCCGAAAGCGCACTCGCGGATGTCGTCCTCAACGACAACCTCGACGCCAAGGTGCTCCGCGACGATCTCTGCGGTCTGCCGCGTACGCATCATCGGCGAGGTGATGATGAGATCGGCACCCCCGGACGCGGCCAGGTGCCGACCAGCGCTGTGCGCCTGCTCCACACCGACAGCGTTCAGGGGCGGGTCGTCCCCACCCCATCCGCTGAAGCGCCGTTCTGCGGTGTGCCGGGTCTCGCCATGTCGCAGCAGCGACGTCGTAGTCACTACCGGGTGCGCCGCCGACCAGCCAACGAGCACATTCGGCCGTTCCCCCGCCGTCTGGGGCTGGCGGCCGACCACCCGGTCGCCGCTGGGATGGCCGTCGAGCGCTTCGTTGACGAGTCGGTCGGCGTGACCGTTCTGGGCCCGAGGGACCCACGTGTACTTCACAGACTCAGCGGGAAACGCGTCGCGAGCCTGGATAGCTCTCGTTCGCATGTCCTCGTGCTTGATCTTCCAGCGCCCACTCATCTGCTCGACAACCAACTTGGAGTCGAGCCTGGCCTCTACCGTTGCGGTCGCATCGATATCGGCTGCCGCTCTGAGACCCGCGACCAGTCCGTCGTACTCAGCGACGTTGTTGGTCGCCACCCCGATCGCGCGGCCCTCTTCGAACAGCACCGCCCCCGTGTCGGCGTCCTTCACCACCGTGCCGTAGGCGGCTGGACCAGGGTTCCCGCGGGAACCCCCATCGGCCTCGATGACCAAGCGACGCGCCACTGCTCACAGACCTGACTCGGCGGTACGCACCTGAATGCGACGGCACTCCTCGCACCGGATGACCTCGTCTTCGGCCGCGTCCCGGATGCGTCCGACGTCGGTGGCCGACAGGTCGAGCCGGCATCCGTCGCACCGACGCTGCTTGATGGCAACGGCCGCGATGCCGTCCAGCTGCGCACGCAGCTTCTCGTAGTAGGCCAGCAGCTCGTCGCTGATGTCGGGAACGACGGTCTCTCGTTGACGTTGAGCGAACTCGACGTCCTTGTCGAGCGCGGCCAGAGCAGCCACCCGACGCCGCTCGGTCGCTTCGACGGAAACCGCGAGCCGCTCCTGCTCGGCCGCAAGCGTGGCTGTCTTCTTCTCGGCCACCTCGAGCCGTTCCATGACCTCGAGCTCGACGTCTTCCAGATCTGTCTGGCGTTTGTGGAGCGACCCAACCTCATGCTGCAGGTTCTCGAGGTCCTTGGCGGACGTAATGGCGCCCGAGTCGAGTCGTTGCTGGTCACGCGTCATCCGCTGGCGCACCTGGTCGATGTCGGACTCCAGCTTGTCCTGCTCACGGGCGATGTCACTGGCCTCGGTCTGCGCGTCCACCAGATCTGAACGCACCGACTGCTGCTGAACGGCAAGAGCACTCAGCTCTGCGATCTCGGGCAACGTCTGACGGCGGTGTTCGAGGTGAGCCAATGACTGGTCGATCGCCTGCAGGTCGAGCAGTCTGGTCTGCTCAGCCGGAGTAGCTTTCAGCGGTCCTCCTCGGGTCGAGACCGGACGTGGCCGGCCACCGGATCGGTGACACGTGTTGAGACGTGGGTCTCCACCGTAGTGGCGTCGGGGCTGGCGACCGCCAGCGCCTTGACCAGTCGATCTGCCGCTCGCGGCAGCCAAGGCCACTCACTGGCCCAGTGCCCAGGGTCCACGAGGGCTGGCCCTCCCCCCGCCAAGTGCTCGGATGCCGGGTGATGGCGCAGGTCTGCCGTGACGTAGGCGTCCACCTCTGCGGCCGCGGCATCGGCCAGCAGTCCATCGCCAGCCCCTCCGCACACCGCCACGCGCTGCACGAGCCGCTCACCGTCTCCGTGGTAGCGGACACCACCCGGCGTGGCCGGCAATGCGCCGGCAACCTGCTGGGCGAAGCGCTCGAGCGTCGTCGCGGAACCTAGGACACCCACCCGGCCAAGTCCGCGCGCCCCGTTCGACCGTGCCAGCTCGATGACGTCCACTGCGACCTCTTCATAGGGGTGTGTCGCACGAAGCGCATTGAGAACGTCTGGCCGACGGACCCGCGGGACAATCATCTCCACCCGGGTCTCGTCGAGGACCTCCCGGCGTCCCACCTCACCGATCGCGGGGCTCGCACCTGGCTGGGGGGTGAACGTCCCCGTGCCCGCAACCGTCCAGGCGCATCGCCGGTAATGGCCCTGTCCCCCGGCGCCGGCCCCCGACATCGCCTCGATAACCGCCTCGACAGCGGCAGGGGGCACGTAGGTCACGATCTTGTCGGACGGGTCATCGGGCCAGGGACGAAGCGGCGAGCGGTCGGTCAGACCGAGTGCATCAGCCAACGCGTCGTTGACCCCATCGACCGCCACGTCAGCATTGGTGTGCGCCGTAAAGAGTGCGCAGCCGCCGCGGATCAGCTGGTGGAGCAGGCGTCCTTTCGCGTCATCCGCCGCAACACTGTGAACGGGGCGGAGCAGCAGAGGGTGATGAGTGACGAGCAGGTCTGCACCCCATGCCAGTGCCTCCTGAGCCACGGCTTCGGTGGGATCGACCGCGAACATCACCCGCGCGACCGGATCTTCGGGGTCACCACACACCAGACCGACCGCGTCCCACGACTCAGCCGTTGACGGTGGGTACAGGTCATCGAGGGCGGAGGCGGCGTCCGCAACGGTGGGGCTGCTCACGCCTGAACTGTAGTGCGCCTACCGCCGTTGCCCCATCCCCGAGTCAGTGATGGATTCCCTGCGCTTTGGACGCCGATCCACGCCACCAAACGCAGGGAATCCGACACTGTCGCATTCCTGCCCCTGGGGCGGAACGCTGCCGCCGTGAGCCTGCTCCATCGACAGTCTCCCTCGTACTGCGCACCTGGGCTATTGATCTGGCGAGTTGTGGGGAGTATGACGAAAGGACGCCCACGGCTCCTCCACGGCGCAAACGGCAGCCAGGCCCGGGCGTGGAGGTGAACGATGTACGGAACGGTGATGGTGGCGCGTATCTCGGTGTCAGCCCAAGAGGTCCATCGACGCGCACAGCAATGGGAGCTCGACCGCGGAACCTCAGTTGGCTTCGTCGACCGATGGATCATGTCGGCCGATGATGGCCGTCTGGTCATGGCGGTGCGCTTCGAGTCCAAGGAGAAGTACCTCGCTCTGGCCGACGACAGCACCCAGAACGAGTGGTGGGAGCGCGAAGTGATGCCGCTGCTCGTCGGTGAGCCCGAGTGGATCGATGGTGAGTGGGTCGACGCCTAGGCGCCGCTCACGCATCACCGTCAGGCATGGGCACGTCGAACCCCGGATCGAGGTCCTCGTCGTGGTTTGCAGCAAGCCAGGGAGCATCGAGATTGCCCATGCCACTAGGTCACCGCAGAGTTCCCGAGCTGAACCAGCACCACGCCTGCGATCACAACCACCAGCCCTACGCCAGTAACCGGCGAGATCGAGTCGCCGAATAGCCAGATGCCGGCGAGGGTGACGAGCGCGATCCCGAATGCTGACCAGATGGCGTAGACGATCCCCTGCGGGATCCCCGTCTTGAGGATCAGGGCCAGCAGATAGAACGAGATGCCGTACCCGATGACCACGACTACCACCGGCCACAGCTTCGAGAAGCCGTCGGAGTACCGCAAGAAGACAGTTGCCAGAGCTTCGAACCCGATGGCGAACGTGAGCAGGAGCCAGGTAGGCATGGGGTGATCCGTTCATCACAGGAGTGGCGGGGGTCGTCAGGGTACCCAAGAGGAAGCACCCTGCTTGGGCGTGAGGTGGGCGCAGAGGGACTTGAACCCCCGACCGCCGGTTTGTAAGACCGGAGCTCTACCAGCTGAGCTATACGCCCGAACGTCGGACGAGCCTAGCGGCGCCTCATGTCAGCGACGCGAGCACCTTCTCGTACTCGGCAGGGTCTCTCGCGTCCCCGATGCCGTTGACAACCGAGTAACGAACGACCCCCTGCTTGTCGATAATGAACGTCCCCCGGTAGGCGACGCCGAGCTCGTCGTTGAAGACGCCGTACTGCTGAGTGACCGCCCCGTGAGGCCAGTGGTCGCTGAGCAGCGGAAAGGTGTAGCCATCGCGTTCGGCGAAGATCCGGAGCGCGAACTTCGGGTCGCAGGAGACGGCGAGAGTCGCCGTTTGGTCGTTCTCCAGCGAGTCGAGTCGATCGCGAATCTCGCACAGCTCGCCGGCACAGATCCCGCTGAACGCCCACGGGAAGAAGATGAGCACCACGTTCTTGTGAGACCGGTACGACGACAGTGTGACCGGCTCACCATGCTGACTGCTCAGAGTGAAGTCGGGAGCTTGTTGTCCGATGTCCACCACGATCTGCCCACCTTTCGGTCGAAGTTACCGGGGAGTAAAGCAGGAAGGGACGTTCGGCGCATGTCGTCAGGACCTAGGTCCTTGTCGGCGCAACCAACGGGGAGGACCCTCAATGTCAGGAGTTACTTTCAGATCTACCAAGGAGGCGGAGATGACCACCACAGCCAAGGGCGACGTCAGCGTCACCCAAGCCAGTCAGGGCTCGTGGTACCACGGCTTCACGCAAGCCGCGACAGCCAAGTACTGGGCCGCAGTAGCCCGCATCGCCCTCGGATTCGTATTCCTCTGGGCGTTCCTCGACAAGACATTCGGACTCGGATACGCCACACCGAGTGAATCGGCTTGGCAGTTCGGTGCCGGAGATGGCAGCCCGACGTTCGGCTTCCTCACCTTTGGCGTCAACCCCGAGGGCCCGTTCGCCAGCTTCTTCCACTCCCTGGGAGAGAGCGCCGGCGTGATGGGGGCAGAGGGACCGACACTGTACCCAGGCTCCTGGGTCAACTGGGCCTTCATGCTCGCCCTGCTCGGCGCAGGCGTCACGCTCATCCTCGGCGTGTTCATGCGCATCGGTTCCATCGGTGCCGCCGTGCTGTTGATGATGATGTACTTCGCAGCTGCACCGTGGGCCAAGTTCACCGACGCGGAGACCGGCGAGACAGTTGCGTCGAACAACCCGATCGCCGACGACCACCTCGCCTACGCGATCTTCGCGATCCTGCTGATGCTCCTCACTGCAGAGCGCACCTGGGGACTCGGCAAGTGGTGGCAGTCGCTGGAGTTCGTGCAGCGGCACCCCTGGCTCGCCTAGTTCGACTACCGCATGACGAAAGGAAGGGCCCCGCTCCAAGGAGCGGGGCCCTTCCTTTCAGTTGTCGCCGCTCAGCGTCCGATCTTGGGAGCGACCAGACGGGTGCCCGCCCAGTCTGCGGCCGCGCTGGTGCTCTTGGTGGACGAGAGCCCGGCGGTTCGCGCCGCCTCACCGATCTCACTGGGCTCGACGTGCCCGTCTCTGCCGGCCTTGGGGGTGAAGAGCCACACCACGCCGCCTGACGTGATAGCGGAGAGTCCGTCAACCAGGGCGTCCACCAGGTCACCGTCGTCGTCATGCCACCAGAGGACGACGACGTCAGCGACGTCGTCGAAGTCGTCCCCCACCATTGGTGCACCGACGGTCGCCGTGATCGACGATCGAAGGGCCTCGTCCACGTCGTCGTCAGCCCCGATTTCGAGTACCACCTGTCCGGCCGCGAATCCCATCCGCGCGGCTGGGCCGTCGGGAACCCCCTCCGGCCCTTCACTCCCGCTCACGCACGCCCCTTCCACTCATCGGGGACCTACGGCAGGACCCACCCGGTTAGTCCATTACAGCCAGGACCGACACGCAAGTACATCGGGCCTAGTTCACCGAGGGAGTCTGCGTGTCCCGGACAGCTCAGGCGTCAGCGTGGTGCACGACCGCATCGGCCCCAGGGAAGACCAAGCCCTCGTGCCCGTCGTCGAAACGGACCAGGAAGGGCGGGGCGCCCCCCTCGCCGCGCACCTCGAGGATCTCTGCCGTGCGATCCGGCTCTCCGACGTGGTGTGACTTCATGATCAGGGTCTCGCCAATCTTGGCCTGCATGATGACCTCCTCAATCAGTGCCGCGGCGGCACCTCTCACACTGCCGCACGCCGGCCACGGAAGGAAGGGACCTTGGGCCACGCGTAGCCGCGCACCGGCGCGCGTAGGCTACGAGAGGACCCACCGGCAGAGCCGCACGGAGTGAGGCGATACCAGCGTGAACACCGGACGCGAGCGCGAGCCCCTGATCAGCAGCGGGCTCCCCACCCAGCTTGTCGATGTCGACCCCGAAGAGACCCAGGAATGGCGCGAGTCGCTCGACGACGTCATTGACTCCGAGGGTGCCTACCGAGCTCGATACATCATGTTGAGCCTGCTCCAGCGGGCACGGCAGCGAAACGTGGGCGTCCCGTCTCTGACGACGACCGACTACATCAACACCATCCCGCCCGAGCAGGAGCCGTGGTTCCCCGGTGACGAGTGGGTAGAGCGCCGGATCCGTGCCTACGTGCGCTGGAACGCCGCGATCATGGTGCACCGGGCCCAGCGCCCAGGGGTCGGCGTCGGGGGTCACATCTCCACCTACGCATCGAGCGCTTCGCTGTACGAGGTGGGCTTCAACCACTTCTTCCGGGGGGCTGACCATGCCGGCGGCGGTGACCAGATCTACATCCAAGGGCACGCCTCGCCCGGCATCTACGCGCGCGCCTTCCTCGAGGGACGCCTCGACGAGGACCGTCTCGACGGCTTCCGGCAGGAGCTCTCACATCCGGGCGGCGGGTTGCCGTCGTACCCACACCCGCGGCTGATGCCCGAGTTCTGGCAGTTCCCCACCGTGTCGATGGGGCTGGGACCGATCAACGCGATCTACCAGGCTCAGTTCAACAGGTACCTGCACAACCGTGGCATCAAGGACACATCCGACCAGCACGTGTGGGCGTTTCTGGGCGACGGCGAGATGGACGAGGTCGAGTCGCTGGGGGCCATCGGTCTCGCCGCCCGCGAAGAGCTCGACAACCTCACGTTCGTGATCAACTGCAACCTGCAACGACTCGACGGGCCGGTCCGAGGAAACGGCAAGATCATCCAGGAGCTGGAGGCGTTCTTCCGCGGCGCGGGATGGAACGTCATCAAGGTGATCTGGGGACGAAGCTGGGATCCGCTCCTTGCCCAAGACCCCGACGGCGCGCTCGTCAACATCATGAACGCCACTCCGGACGGCGACTTCCAGACGTACAAGTCGGAGAACGGCGGGTTCATCCGCGACCACTTCTTCGGACGTGACCCCCGGACGCGCAAGCTGGTCGAGGATTGGTCCGACGAAGAGATCTGGGCTCTGCAGCGAGGTGGCCACGACTACCGCAAGATGTACGCCGCCTACCAGTCAGCGATCGAGCACAAGGGCCAGCCGACGGTGGTCCTGGCCAAGACCATCAAGGGATGGACCCTCGGGTCACACTTCGAGGGGCGCAACTCCACCCACCAGATGAAGAAGCTCACGCTCGACGATCTCAAGGGTTTCCGCGACCGGCTCGCGATCCCCATCGACGACGCCGACATGGACCCGAAGCTGCCGCCCTACTACCGGCCCGAGAAAGACAGCGACATCACGCGCTACCTGCACGAGCGGCGGAAGGCGCTGGGGGGCTACCTTCCCGAACGTCGCGAGCAGAGTCGTCCGCTGATGCTTCCCGGCGACGCGGCCTATGCCGTCTCCAAGCGAGGTGCCGGCAAGCAGCAGGTAGCCACCACCATGGCCTTCGTGCGGCTGCTCAAGGACCTGCTCAAGGACCCCCAGATCGGCCACCGCATCGTCCCGATCATCCCCGACGAGGCGCGCACTTTCGGCATGGACGCCATGTTCCCGGTGCAGAAGATCTACAACCCGCACGGGCAGACCTACGCGTCCGTCGACCGCGAGCTGATGCTGTCCTACAAGGAGGCGACCGACGGCCAGCTGCTGCACCAGGGCATCAACGAGGCCGGGTCTGTGTCGTCATTCATCGCGGCCGGCACGTCGTACTCCACACATGACGAGCCGATGATTCCCGTCTACATCTTCTACTCGATGTTCGGGTTCCAGCGGACCGCGGACTCACTGTGGGCTGCGGGCGACCAGATGACCAGGGGCTTCCTCATCGGTGCGACTGCTGGCCGCACAACCCTGAATGGCGAGGGTCTGCAACACGAGGACGGCCACTCCCACCTGATTGCGGCGACGAACCCGGCGGTTGTCTCGTACGACCCGGCTTTCGCGTTCGAGATCGGGCACATCATGCGCGACGGGCTCCGCCGGATGTATGGCGAGGACTCCGAGAACCTCTTCTACTACCTCACGATGTACAACGAACCGATCGACCAGCCACCCGAGCCGGACAACCTCGATGTCGACGGCCTACTCAGAGGCCTCTACCGCTACCGGCCAGCAGACAGCACGTCCGAGGTCACGGCACAGCTGATGGCCAGCGGGTCCGCCATGCCGGCCGCGCTCAAGGCGCAGCAGCTGCTCTCGGACGACTGGGGTGTCTCTGCGGACGTCTGGTCGGTCACCTCGTGGGTCGAGCTGCACCGCGAGGGCCTTCGGGTCGACGACGCGAACCTGCTCGCACCGGCGTCCGAGCCGCAGCTGTCTTACGTGACGCGTCGACTTGCCGACGTGTCCGGACCGATCGTCGCCGTCTCTGACTACCAGCGAGCGGTGCAAGAGCTCATCCGCCCGTGGGTCCCGGGCGACTACGTGACTCTCGGAACCGACGGCTACGGACTCTCAGACACCCGTGGCGCCCTCCGCCGGCACTTCCGCATCGACGCCGAGGCGATTACTGTTCGCACCCTCCAAGAACTCGCCAGACGAGGCGAGGTCAAGCTCGAGACTGTCAAAGAGGCGTTCGACCGCTACCGGCTCGACGACCCCAGGGCTGCTGATCCTGGCGCCGGCATGGGCGACGCCTGAGGGGGATCATGTCGAAACATCAGTCCGACGACGGCAGCGGCCGCCCGCTGAATCCGGAAGAGAGCATCTCCAAGCTGAACAAGAAGGTCTACGAGCGCGAGCTGTACCGTTTGCAGACCGAGCTCGGGCAGCTTCAGGAGTGGGTGCGCTCCACCGGCCAGCGCGTCGTCATCGTCTTTGAGGGTCGAGACGCCGCGGGCAAGGGCGGAACGATCAAGCGCATCACTCAGTACCTCAACCCGCGCGTCGCACGCATCATCGCTCTTCCTTCCCCCACCGAACGGCAGCGCGGTCAGTGGTACTTCCAGCGCTACATCGAGCACCTGCCTGCCGCCGGTGAGATCGTCCTGTTCGACCGCAGCTGGTACAACCGCGCGGGCGTCGAGCGGGTGATGGGGTTCTGCACCGACGACGAGTACCGGCGGTTCCTGCACCAGGCGCCCATCTTCGAACGGATGCTCGTTGAAGAAGGCATCGCGCTGCGCAAGTACTGGTTCAGTGTCAGCCTCGACGAGCAGGAGCGCCGGTTCCGCTCACGGCTCCACGATCCGCTGCGCCGTTGGAAGCTCTCCCCCATGGACGTCGAGTCCGTCAAGAGGTGGGAGGACTACTCGCGCGCCAAGGACGAGATGTACGTCCACACCGATATTCCCGAGGCGCCGTGGTACGTCGTCGAGGCCGACGACAAGCGCAGGGCCCGGATCAACATGATCGCCCACCTGCTGACCACGCTGCCCTACGGCGAGGTCGAGCCGGTGCCCGTCACCCTGCCCAAGCGACCACCGTCACAGGGCTACCAGCGGCCAGGCAAAGAGCACTTCAGCTACGTGCCCGACCACGCCGCAACCCTTTCGGGCTGACCAACAGCGCACCGAGGTCGCGCGATCTCATGCGTCACGGGCTGACGCCATCTCCCATACGAGGACCTCGGCCGCGGTGCGGGCCCTGACGCGCATTCCCCCGCCATCGGTCAAGCGCAACGAGTCACCGGCGTCCAGTGCCCCGACCCCCTCTATGTCGACAACCCCTCGCGCGACGTAGAGGTGGACGAATCGGGCGTCGGGTAGCTCGACGTGGTGTCCAGGCTGCAGGCGCGCTGCGTGCAACGCCGCATCCTTCTGCTGGATGCCGATTGCCCGCCCGTCCGAGTGTTTCGTCATTCCGGATGCCACCGTGACCAGACGTCCGGTGGCGAGCTCGTCGTTGATGTCGAGCTGCTCATACCCAGGCGTGATGCCTCGCTCATCGGGCAGCACCCACATCTGCACGAAGTGCACCGGATCGGCGTGCTGCTCTTCGCCAGTGAGCGTCCACGAGTCGTTCTTCTCCGAGTGCAGGATGCCGGTTCCGGCACTCATGCGCTGAGCCAGGCCTGGGTAGATCACGCCCGTTCGCCCGGTGGAGTCTTGGTGCACGAGCGATCCCTCGAGCACCCACGTCACGATCTCCATGTCACGGTGCGGATGAGTCTCAAAGCCAGTGCCTGGCCGCACGACATCGTCATTGCTGACGAGCAGCAGGCCGAAGTGCGTGTTGTCGGGGTCGTAGTGACGCCCGAACGAGAACGAGTGGTGCGAGTCCAGCCACCCGAAGTCGGTAGCGAATCGTTCCGTGGCTGGCCTGAGATCGACGATGGGCACCGGACGATTCTGCCCCGCGTCCACCAGGTGTGCACTCGGTGCTCTCAAACGTCCACCAGGTGTGCACTCGGCGGGCTCACTCGGTTGTCACACCCCCACAATCCCGTCCCCCTCACCATGGGCGCTCAGCGGGCGCATACCCTGCCGTCGTGCCATCCGCCAGGGCAAGCGCCGCCACGGTCACCCGGATCGAGCGCGCCTCGGGCGATCTCGCCAGTGAGGCGATGAGCCGGGTCGAGGCCACACTTCCCTGGTTCCGCGCCATGTCCGCCGATGACCGGTCGTGGATCACCCTCGTCGCGCAAGCCGGGATCGGCGCCTTCGTCGCCTGGAGTCGGCGACCTGACGCAGCGCGCGCCATCACTGCTGAGGTCTTCGGCTCGGCACCACGCGAGCTGGCCAGAGTTGTCACCCTGCAGCAGACCGTCGAGCTCGTGCGCACCACGATCGAGGTCGTCGAGGAACACTCCGCAGAGCTCGCCGAGCCTGGAGATGAAGCACCGCTTCGCGAAGCCGTGCTCGTCTTTGCGCGCGAGGTCGCCTTTGCCGCCGCCGAGGTCTACGCCCAGGCCGCCGAGATCCGGGGCGCCTGGGACGCCCGCCTCGAAGCGCTGCTGGCCGACGCCCTGATGCGCGGTGACGTGGGAGACGACGACCTCTCTCGGGCCGCCGCCCTCGGGTGGTCCCGTGCGCCGCATGTGTTCGCGATCGCCGGCTCTCCGCCTGACGTGACGGCAGCCACAGTGGTTGACGCCCTTCGCCGCGCCGCCCGTCACGCCGGTCTCGACGTCGTCTCGGGGGTTCACGGCCACGAGCTGGTCAGCATCGTCGGGGGCACCCTCACCGACCGGTCCGACCCCGTATCGGCAGCTGCCCCGATGGTGGCCCAGTTCGGCGTCGGGCCGGTCGTCGTCGGGCCGGTCGTCGACGACCTGACGGCTGCCGCTCGCTCAGTCGCCGCCGCACGCGCCGGCCTGCGTGCGGCTCCTGGCTGGCCGGACGCCCCCCGTCCGGTATCGGCCGATGATCTGCTGCCCGAACGCGCCCTCGACGGCGACGCGAACGCCCGTCAGGCCCTGGTCGACCGCATCTACCGGCCCCTGGCCGAGGCGGGCGGCGGTCTGCTCGAGACGGCAGCGGCCGTCCTGGAGCAGTCGGCATCGCTGGAGGCCGCTGCCCGCGCGCTGTTCGTGCACGCCAACACCGTGCGGTACCGGCTCAGGCGGATCGCGGAGGTCAGCGGCCTGGTTCCCACCGAGCCACGGGACGCCTTCACACTTCGGGTGGCCCTGACCGTGGGTCGACTCGACCAGAGCAACAACCCGCCGTTGTAGGATTCCTCCAACTACACCCCCTGGGCTTCGTCCGGGCCGGTACCAGTGTTCGACGCTCCGTACGCCAAGGTGGTCACGTGCTCGTCATCGTCGCGCCAGGACAGGGCGCCCAAGCTCCCGGCTTCCTCTCCCCATGGCTTGAGTTGCCTGGATTCGAGGAACGACTGAACTGGCTGTCGGCCGTCGCCGACCTCGACCTGGTCAGCTATGGCACCGAAGCAGACGCCGACACCATCCGCGACACCGCGATTGCCCAGCCGCTGATCGTCGCGTCCGGACTGGTCTCGCTCCTGAGTCTGTTCCCCCACCCAGCTGATGCCTTCGGCAAGGTTGGCGTCGGTGCCGGCCACTCGGTCGGAGAGATCACCGCTGCGGCAGCCGCCGGCGTGATGTCGGCCGAACAGGCCATGGTCTTCGTCCGCGAGCGCGGCAAGGCGATGGCGGCGGCTTCAGCACTCTCGGAGACCGGCATGACGGCCGTCCTCGGCGGCGAGCAAGACGCCGTGGTGCAGTCGATCGAGAAGCACGGTCTCACGCCGGCGAACATCAACGGGGCTGGACAGATCGTTGCCGCCGGAACGATGGAAGAGCTGGCCAGGTTCCAGGACGACCCACCCGAAGGCGTGCGGCTCCGGCCCCTTTCCGTCGCCGGGGCCTTCCACACCCGGCACATGGCTCCGGCCGTCGGCACGCTCGGAGGGTTCGCGCGGGCGATCTACACCCACGATGCCCGAACACGGCTGCTCTCCAACTCCGACGGCGGCGTGGTCCAGAGCGGACGCGAGTACCTCACCAGACTGGTCCAGCAGGTGAGCAACCCCGTGCGCTGGGACCTCTGCATGCAGACCATGCTCGACCTCGGCGTGACGGCGCTGATCGAGGTGCCTCCGGCCGGAACTCTCGCCGGGCTGGCCAAGCGCGCCATGCCCGGTGTCGAGGTGGTCGCGCTCAAGACACCGGACGACCTCGAGGCGGCACGCAACCTGGTCGAGCGCCACGGCACCCCCAGCCCGCTCGACACCTCGCCTTCGTGGCGCATGCTGGTGGCTCCGACCAAGGGCGTCTTCCACCGAGGCGACGCTGCAGCTGGCGACACCCTCGAGCCGGGAGCAGTCGTCGGGCACGTGGCCACCAACCGCGACCAGCAGGACGTCCTGGCACCTCACGGTGGCACGATCGTCGAGTGGCTGGTCGAAGACGGTGACCCGATCTCCCCCGGACAGCCGGTGGTCCGACTGCACCCGAACGAGGGATCGGCGTGAGCGGCGCCGCACTGGCTCCGCGGCGCGGTGCCGAGTACTCCCGCATCCTCGGGATCGGCGCCTATCGCCCATCGCGGGTCGTCACCAATGACGAGATCTGCGAGCACATCGACTCGTCCGACGAGTGGATCCGCGAGCGTTCGGGCATCATCACCCGCCATTTCGCCGCAGCTGACGAGAGTGTCGTCGACATGGCGGCGGCCGCCTCCGAGAAGGCGCTGGCCAGCGCCGGTATCAGCGCCGACCAGGTCGACGCGGTCATCGTCGGAACGGTCACCCACCTCTGGCAGACCCCGTCGGCGGCCGCTGAGCTGGCCTTCCGACTCGGCGCAGGCACCCCTGCCGCGTTCGACATCAGCGCGGCCTGTGCCGGCTTCAGCTACGGCCTGACCATCGCCCAAGACCTCATCCGCGGAGGCAGCGCCACGTGCGTCGTGGTCGTCGGTGTCGAAAAGCTGTCCGACCTGACCGACCCCACCGACCGCAGCACCGCGTTCATCTTCGGCGACGGCGCCGGTGCTGCTGTGGTCGGCGCTTCCGACTCCCCTGGCATCGGACCGGTGGTCTGGGGCTCAGATGGCTCCCAGACCGAGGCGATCATCCAGGACACCCCCTGGGACGTGCTGCGCGACGACCCCACGCACAAGTTCCCCTCCCTGCGCATGAGCGGCCAGCAGGTCTTCCGGTGGGCGGTGTACGAGATGGCCAAGGTCGCTCAGGAGGCCCTCGACGTCGCTGGCATCACCGTGGACGACCTCGACGCCTTCATCCCGCACCAGGCGAATATGCGGATCACCGACGCCATGATGAAGAAGCTCGCCCTGCCCGAGTCGGTCGTCGTGGCCAGGGACATCGCCGAGACCGGCAACACGTCTGCGGCATCCATCCCCCTGGCCATGGGCCGGATGCTCGAAGAGGGCCAGATAAAAAGTGGTGACGTCGCGCTCCTGATCGGTTTCGGAGCAGGGTTGGTCTACTCCGCCCAGGTAGTCGTCGTGCCATAGTCATCTCGACCTCCCGCCCGGCGGGAACGCAGTAACCGAACAGTCCGAATGATCGATACAGCCAGAACAAGGAGTTCCCATGGCGGACCAGCAAGAGATTCTCAGCGGCCTCGCTGAGATCGTGAACGAGGTTGCCGGCGTTCCCGTCGACAGCGTTCAGCTCGACAAGGCTTTCACCGACGACCTCGACATCGACTCGCTGTCGATGGTCGAGGTAGTGGTTGCCGCCGAGGAGAAGTTCGGCGTCAAGATCCCGGACGACGACGTCAAGGACCTTCGCACCGTCGGTGACGCCGTGACCTACATTGCGCAGGCGGGTGCCTGATCGATGACCACCGAACCCAGGTCTGATGCGCGAGCCATCGTTGTCACCGGCATCGGCGCGACCACGCCGGTCGGCGGCGATGTCGCGTCCACCTGGGACGGACTGCTTGCCGGTCGCTCCGGCGTCCGCTCCCTCACTGAGGAGTGGGCGTCGGAGCTGCCCGTGCAGTTCGCCGCCCGTGTTGCCGTAGACCCGTCCGATGTGCTCGACCGCGTCGAGGCACGCAAGCTCGACCGCACCCAGCAGCTCGCTCTGGTCGCTGCCCGCGAGGCGTGGGCAGACGCCGGAACACCCGAGATCGACCCCGAGCGCCTGGGCGTCAGCATTGCCACCGGAATCGGTGGTGCCCTGACGCTGCTCGGCCAATGGGACGTCTACCGCGAGTCGGGACCGCGCCGGGTCAGCCCGCACACGATCCCGATGCTCATGCCCAACGGGCCAGCCGCCGTTGTGGGGCTCGAGTTCAGCGCCCGCGCGGGCGTCCACACCCCCGTCTCTGCCTGCGCCTCCGGTGCCGAGGCCGTGGCTCAGGGCCTCGCCATGATCAGGGAGGGACGAGCCGACATGGTGGTGGTCGGTGGTACCGAGGCGTGCATCCACCCGCTGCCGCTCGCCGCGTTCGCGGCGATGCGTGCGCTCTCCAAGCGCAACGACGACCCGCCCGCGGCCTCGCGTCCGTGGGACACCGAGCGCGACGGCTTCGTGTTCGGCGAGGGCGCAGCAGTCCTCGTCATCGAGACGGCCGAGCACGCCAAGGCCCGAGGGGCGAAGATCTACGGCGAGGTGGCGGGGGCCGGCATCACTGCCGACGGCCACCACATCGCCCAGCCCGACCCTGAAGGCAAGGGCGCCACTCGCGCCATGCGCGCCGCGCTGGCTGACGCCGACGCCACACCCTCCGACGTCGTGCACATCAACGCCCATGGCACGAGCACACCGCAAGGTGACGTGGCCGAAGCGCTCGCCATTCGCACCGCCCTGGGCGATGCGGTCGCCGACGTGGCGGTCACGTCCACCAAGTCGATGACTGGTCACCTGCTCGGAGCGGCCGGCGCGGTGGAGTCGCTGGCATGCGTCATGGCGCTGCACGACCAGCTCATTCCGCCGACCATCAACCTTCACAACCTCGACCCCGAGGTACAGCTCGACATCGTGAGCGGTCAGGCGCGCAAGATTGCCGACGACCGCTTCCCCGGGGCCGTCGCACTGAACAACTCGTTCGGGTTCGGCGGTCACAACGTGGCACTCGCCTTCCGGAGCTACCCGTGACCGCAACAGAACAACCAGCACCCGTCGCGAAGAAGGTCAAAGTTCCGCGCGAGGACGACCCCCGCAATCCGAACAAGCGACTCAGAGCCCTGTTCGATGACGGCACCTACGTGGCCCTCACAGCAGATGGCGACTCGGGGATGATGGCCGGGCACGGCCTGGTCAACGGCACGCACGCCGTCGCCTTCGCATCGGACGCCACCGTGATGGGTGGCGCCATGGGCGCTGAGGGTTGCAAGGTCATCATGGCCGCCTACGCCAGGGCGCTCGCTGACGAGATCCCGGTCATCGGACTGTGGCACTCAGGAGGCGCCCGGTTGGCCGAAGGTGTCGTGTCCCTGCACGCCGTCGGCGAGGTCTTCAACATCATGACGCGGGCATCGGGGCGAATCCCTCAGATCTCCGTCGTCCTCGGAGCCGCAGCCGGCGGTGCCGCCTACGGCCCGGCCCTCACCGACATCGTGATCCTCGGCCCGAACGGCCGGGTCTTCGTCACCGGACCAGACGTCGTCCGTTCCGTCACCGGTGAAGACGTCAACATGGAGCGGCTCGGCGGAGCCGAGCCGCACGCCAGACGCAGCGGCGTCGTGCACATCGCGACCGAGACCGATGAGGAAGCCCTCGAGAAGGCACGCTCCCTCACCCACCTGCTCGGAGCCCCCGGCGAGCTCGAGTCGTCCACGCCGATCGTCGATGTCGACCTGGAAGAGCACCTCCCGGAATCGGCCAAGCGAGCCTATGACGTCCATCCCCTGGTTCAGCACCTGCTCGATGAGGACTCGTCGGTTGAGCTGCACGAGCGCTGGGCACCAAACATCGTCACCACATTGGGCCGCCTCGGCGGCCGCACCGTCGGTGTGATCGCCAACAACCCGCTGCGTCTGGGCGGCTGCCTCGACTCACCGTCAGCAGAGAAGGCCGCGCGGTTCGTGCGTATGTGTGACGCCTTCGGTGTCCCGCTCGTCGTCGTCGTCGACGTGCCCGGCTACCTTCCCGGCGTCGGCCAGGAGTGGGACGGCGTGGTGCGTCGTGGGGCCAAACTGCTGCACGCGTTCGCCGAGGCGGTCGTGCCCCGGGTCACGGTGGTCACGCGCAAGGCATACGGCGGGGCCTACATCGCCATGAACTCACGGGCCCTCGGTGCCACCCGAGTCTTCGCCTGGCCGGGGGCAACCGTCGCCGTGATGGGCTCAGTCGCGGCCGTCCGGATCCTGCATCGCCGGCGGCTGGCTGACCTTCCCGAAGAGATTCGGGCCGAGGTCGAGCAAGAGCTGGCCGACGAGCACGACCTGCTCGCCGGCGGGATCGAGAAGGCCAAGTCGCTCGGCGTCGTCGACGAGGTGATCGAGCCGTCGGTCACCCGCTCGGCGTTAGCCGCAGCAATCGTGGCGGCAGCCCCACTCCGCGGACGGCACGGCAACATCCCGCTCTAGGCATACACTCCTGCCAGGTCGGCCGCAGCCGGCAGGAGGCGCTGATGGCACCGTGGATGGTAGTGGCCGCCTCGGGGATCACGGCATCCATTCTGCTGACTGGATGTCAGTCAGCCACCACGCCTGAAGCGGGACCTCCTGACGACGCCACGTCGCCCACGACCAGCCAGACCCCGCAACCGACACAGTCGGTGAATCAGGGCGAACCTCCACCCTCGTACACGGTGTTCAGCAGCTGCACCATGAGGCAACGTGTTCGACGCCCTGACTTCCAGGCCCTCGCATGTGGCGACGCTGGTCTGCAGCTCGTCAATATCCGGTACGACAAGTACACCGATGCCGAAGCCACCGGCAGCGCCAAGGTCTACACCCGGCCGAGTACGGGCACCGACCCGAAGGACGTCGACCTGCGAGAACTTCACTACCCCGTGACCTTCCGTGCCTTCCGGGTCAGGGAGTGGAAGGGCTGGCACTACTTCACCCGACTCCGACTCGAGTACCTACGCGACCGGCCTCCGCGAACGGGCGCGCTCTTCTCGATGCCTGTGCTGGGTCCCCTCGCAGCCACACACCCTCCTGCGCGCATAGGACCGTTCCTCGCCGCTAACGGGCACCTCTGCCGAGCGTCGAAGCTCAAGACCAGCGCGAGCCGCGGTGGAGGCGCCGGAGGCTGGAACATCGGACAATTCCAGATCCGCAACACCAGGAAGCACTTCTGCGCACTGCGGGGACCTGTCGTCTTCCAAGGACTGGATGCAGCAGGCGCTACCGTCACCTCAGTCTCAATCTGTGACCGCAAGGACTACCGGCAGAGCCACTGCGCCGCTCCCGTTGTGCTCGGGCAGTCCGACGGCGACAAGCTCCAGCGGTTCCCCCGCCAAGTCAACATTCAGATGTACGGCTACTACCGAGGCGGTAAACGAGAGACGCCCTGCCCAGTTGACCGCCAAGTACGGCCTGCCACCTTCCAAGTAGCAGTCGGCGCTCTGACGCTCCGCGCGACGAACCCTCCTGGCCAGAAAGGGATGTGGGGCTGCGACGACGTCACCATCGCCGGACGCGGCTAGGACTGAA
Source organism: Actinomycetes bacterium (assembly GCA_024644435.1). GTDB lineage: Bacteria > Actinomycetota > Actinomycetes > JAHEKZ01 > JAHEKZ01 > JAHEKZ01. The sequence goes on from JAHEKZ010000018.1 coordinate 43,527, forward strand.
CACCCTTGGGGATGTGCGAAGGCTCCCCCCGCGTCACCGCGG
>JAHEKZ010000100.1 GCA_024644435.1 Actinomycetes bacterium
GCCGCCTGGTCGTTCACCCGGCGCGACGTGGCCTGAACCTGCGCGTCACACTGTCGCCATGACCACGTCGGTCGCTCTGATCCACTCGCCGGTGACCTCGGCGGTGGCATGGGGCGCAGTTCCGGACGCGCTCCGCGCCCGGGGAGTCCACGTTGTCGTCCCCGAGGTTCTAGATGACGACGACCCCCCCTACGCATCACGCTTCGTCGCTCGTGTTGCCCAGCAGCTGCAGCTCGCCGCGCCACGCGACCGGCTGCTCCTCGTCGGACACGGCGACGCGGGCCCGCTGCTTCCGCAGATCGCCTTTGCACGCCAGGCAGCGGGCGTTCCGGTCACGGGCTACCTCTTCGTCGACGCCCAGCTGCCACGAAGCCTGAAGACGTCCACCCGCCTCGAGCTCATCGAAAGTGACGACCCTGTTCAGGGGGCAGCGCTCAGTCAGCTGCTGGCCGATGGTGGGCGCGTTCCTGACTGGTCCGACGGAGAGCTGGCCGTCAGCATCGGTGATCCGACCGACCGGGCGCTCCTGCTCGCCGGACTCCGACCGCGCGCCCTCGACTTCTTCACCGAGCCGCTCCCCGTCCCCGAGGACTGGCCGGACGCCCCCTGCGCCTTTCTGCAGCTGTCCGACCCATACCTGACCGCAGCCCGCACCGCTGAGCTGCGGGGCTGGCCGGTGCACCGTCGTGCCGCCCACCACTTCTGGGCGATGACCAATCCGCACGAGCTCGTTGACGAGCTGCTTGCACTGGCTACCTGAGAGCTACCGCCTTCTGCCGGCCAGGCGCGAGCGACGGAAACGTTCTGCCCGTCTCACGACGTCGCGCGGCAGCAGGCGGGATCCCGCAACGAGCGCCTGGTAGGAACGCCCTGGCACAGAGACGACCTTCCCCCGCCTGAGGTCGTCCATCGCCTGCTGCACGACGGCGTCCACCTCGAGCCACCAGGTGTCGCTCGAGCGATCGATATCGATCCCGGCCCGCTCGTGGAACTCCGTACGCACGAACCCCGGGCAGAGGGCCAGCGCCCGCACCCCGGTTCCCTCCAGCTCGGTGGCCAGGCTCTGGGTGAAGAACGTCACCCAGGACTTGGCGGCGCTGTAGGTGCTGAACGGCAGGAACCCGGCGACGCTCGAGATGTTGATGACCACGCCGCGTCCCCGCTCCACCATGCCGGGAACGGCCGCGTGCGAGAGCCGCATCACCGGCGTCACCATGACGTCGATCAGCGACTGCTCGGCCTCGACGTCGCCCCCGACAAATCTCTGGTTGATGCCGAGGCCCGCGTTGTTCACGAGCACGTCGACCGGTCGCTCACGATCGCGCAGTCGCCCCTCGACCACCGCCAGCTTGGCGCGCTTGCCAAGGTCGATGGCAATGATCTCGACGCCGATCCCACCCGCACGCAGTTCTTCGGCCAGTGCCTCGAGACGTGTCTCATCGCGGGCGACGAGCACCAGGTCGTATCCGTCTGAGGCCAGCCGTCTGGCGAACCCCAAGCCGATTCCCGAGGTCGCTCCGGTCACCAGTGCCGTCGTCATGCTCCACACCCTGGCACGATCGGGGGATGACGACGACCACGCGGGCACGTGACCTGGGCATCACCTTCGACGGCACCCCCGGCGTGCACAACGCCATCACCGATGTTCCCGGAGTCGAGGTGGGCTTCACGACCCTGATCGAGGGCGAGGGTCAGCACGCCGTCCGCACCGGAGTGACGGCCATCCATCCACGCGGCAGGACCGGGGTCGGCGACCCCTGCCATGCCGGAATGCACTCGATGAATGGGAACGGCGAGCTCACCGGGTCCCACTGGATCGCCGAGACCGGAATGCTGCACCTCCCGATCGGCATCACCAACTCGCACGCCATCGGGCCGGTGCACCGGGGCATCATCGACTGGGTAGTCGACCGCCACCCGCTCGTGGCACGAGAATGGCTGCTGCCGTGCGTCGGTGAGACGTTCGACGGCGACCTCAACGACATCAACGGCAACCACGTCCGCGCCGAACACGCCATCGCCGCGCTGGACGCTGCCAGCCGCGGCCCGGTGGCCGAGGGCAACGTCGGCGGCGGCACGGGGATGAACTGCTACGCCTTCAAGGGAGGCACCGGAACCGCGTCCCGAAGCGTTCAGTACGGCGACCAGTCGTTCACCGTCGGAGTCTTGATCCAGGCGAACTTCGGAGACCGGGCCGAGCTCACGGTCCGGGGGGTTCCCGTCGGGAAGGCGATCCCCGAGGACAACCCGTTCGCGACGGAGGAGTCGCACCCCCCGGGCGGCGGTTCGGTCATCGTGGTGGTCGCTACCGACGCTCCCCTGCTGCCGCAGCAGTGCCAGGCGCTCGCTCGACGCGTCCCCCTGGGTCTGGCCCGGACCGGTACCACGGGGTCACACTTCAGCGGAGACATCTTCCTGGCCTTCTCCACGGGCAACTCCGGTGCGCTGCACACCGGTTGGGAGGAGCGCCCGGCGGTTGGCACACTCGACGCCGCGGCCTTCGTTCCCTGGGCGCACGTCGATGCGATCTACTCCGCCACCGTTCAGGCCGTCGAGGAGTCAGTCATCAATGCGCTCGTGGCCGCCGAGACCATGACCGGACGTAATGGGTTCCGGTCACCCGCGCTCCCCCTCGACCGCCTACGAGCGCTCGTCTCGCCCTAGCGACGCGGGCGTGAAGGTCGTCAGCAGGGCTTCGCGAGTCACGTGGGTCTGTGCCTGCACCAGCGCGAAGAGCGACTCCCGCGCCCACCGCTGCTCCGGCGAGGTCAAGAGCATCGCGCGACCAGCCTGCACCGTGACCAGCGCCGACGTCACGTCATGCGCCAGCTTGGTGATCTCCGCTCTCAGTCTGACCCGCTCGTCGATCGCCTCAGCGGGGTCGACGTCGTCGACGAGCGCGTAAGCGCGTGCGCGGAGCAGCTGAAAGGTCTCCGACCACACCTTCGCAAGATCCAGGGTGGCTTTCGAACCGCGGGACGCACCGGCCGCGATGAGCGCATTCAGCGCTGCCCGCGTCAGACCGAACACCGCTGGCGG
>JAHEKZ010000019.1:0-13171 GCA_024644435.1 Actinomycetes bacterium
CGCGCGACGAACCCTCCTGGCCAGAAAGGGATGTGGGGCTGCGACGACGTCACCATCGCCGGACGCGGCTAGGACTGAACACCCTTGGGGATGTGCGAAGGCTCCCCCCGCGTCACCGCGGAGGGAGCCTCGTCGCAACCGGACAGGGAAGGGGACGCGTCCGGTCACATGCCCCAGGTATCGATCGGCTAGATCACCTGGTGCAGCCATCGGACCGGAGCGCCATCTCCGGCGTGACGGAAGGTCTCGAGCTCGTCGTCCCACGGACGTCCGAGCAGATGGTCGAGTGCATCGGGAAGGGGGCCCTTGCCCGCCTCGGCGTCCAGCATCGCCATCCGCACGCGATCCTCGGGCACCAAGATGTCGCCGTGCAGGCCCATGACGGCGTGGAAGATACCGAGCGTCGGCGTGTACATGTAGCGCTCACCCTCGAATCCAGGCGACGCCTCTTCTGTGATCTCGTAGCGCACGTGCTCCCAGCCGCGCATGGTCGAGGTGAGCGTCGCGGCCGTTCCGGGGCTGGCCTGCCACGAGAGCTCGGCGCGGTAGCACGCAGTCTGGGCCGGCTGGGGCGTCCACTGCAGGCTGACCTCGCCCCCCAGAACACCGGCGATGGCCCATTCGATATGAGGGCAGAGCGCAGCAGGCGCTGAGTGAATGAAGACCACTCCACGCGTGGCAGATGCAAGCGACATCTCCGGCCTCCTTTGCGAGGGTCGCCTTCCCCAGCTACCTCGCCGGCCGGACGCCGGATGCGCTAGTCGCGCTGTCGGCATTGTGCCCGACGGATGGAAAGGACGCCATCATCGGCCCCCGGCGAGTCGGGCCAAGTCCGCTCAGGACAGGACGACGCCTACGCCCCAGACCAGCACGATGGCCACGCCCGCGACCATCTGGACCACCGTTCCGAGCCCGTACCCCTGCAGGGCGGCCCAGGTGGTGTCCCACGCTGTCCGGGGGTCGCGAAGCCTGATCAGCTCGCCGAGCCAGAGACCTGCGAGGCCTCCCACCACGATCCCCACCAACGGGATCATCACGAACCCCACAATCGCCCCGACTGCCGCCAGGGCCAGCGCCCACCAGGGCGCGCCAGCACCAGTGGCCTTGCGGCCCGACAGCGTCAGGGCCGCCACCACTCCGAGAATGGCCAGGATCGTCACCACCCCGAAGGTGGCCCAGCGCCAGCCACCACCACCGTCGAGCAAGGCCCAGACACCCACGGCCACCCACATCAGCGCCAGCCCGGGGAGGGCGGGCACCACCAGCCCGACCAGACCGACCGCGAGCGCTACAGCGACAGCGATCTCCAGCCAGGGACTCATGCCCACGATCGTGTCATGCCACCGTCAAAGGTGTGCTCTGCGCCGATCACCAGCAGACTGGGTGAGTGACCGCGCCGCAGACCACCCCCAGACTCGCCCTCGTCACGGGCGCCACCGGCTACATCGGCGGTCGCCTCGTCCCCGAGCTGCTGGACGCCGGCTTCCGGGTCCGGGTGCTCGCGCGCTCGCCCGATCGGCTCCGCGATCGACCGTGGGCGAACGACATCGAGGTGGTCGCCGGCGATGCCACCAACGCCGCCGACGTGTCGAAGGCGGTGGCCGACGTGTCCGTCGCCTACTACCTGCTGCACTCGCTCGTCGAAGGGGAAGGATTCGACGACCTCGAGGCGTCCATGGCGCAGACGTTCGCCGACGCAGCCGCGACAGCGGGCGTCCAGCGCATCGTCTACCTCGGTGGCCTCACGCCAGAGGCGGCGGAACGGCGGCAGACGCCATCGGCCCCTCTCTCCCCCCACCTCGCCTCGCGCCAGCGCGTGGGCCAGATCCTGCGCGACTCGGGGGTTCCGACGGCCGAGCTGCGGGCAGCGGTCATCATCGGGTCGGGATCTGCCTCGTTTGAGATGCTGCGGTATCTCACCGAGCGGCTACCGGCGATGGTGACCCCGAAATGGGTGCACAACCGCATCCAGCCGATCGCCATCCGCGACGTCCTGCGCTACCTCGTGGCGTCGGCTGACCTGCCGGCGGACGTCAACCGCCCCTTCGACATCGGAGGGCCGGACGTCATCACCTACGCCGACATGATGCAGCGTTACGCCCACGTCGCCGAGCTGCGGCGACGCATCATCGTGCCGGTCCCCGTGCTCTCACCAACTCTGTCGAGCCACTGGGTCGGGCTCGTGACACCCGTGCCCCGCGCCATCGCCCGACCCCTGGTCAAGTCGTTGAAGCACGAGGTCTTCTGCCACGAGCACGACATCGCCGACTACATCCCTGACCCCGAATCGGGCCTGATCGGCTTCGATCGCGCCGTCGAGCTGGCCTTGCGGCGCATCAAGGACGCCGACGTCGCCACTCGGTGGTCGAATGCCTCCGTGCTCGGGGCTCCGAGCGACCCACTCCCCAGCGACCCTGAGTGGGCCGGGGGGTCGCTCTACCGTGACGAGCGTGAGCGTGAGACCGATGCCTCCCCAGCCGCGCTCTGGCAGGTCATCGAGGGCATCGGTGGGCCGCGTGGCTGGTACTCGTTCCCGCTCGCATGGGAGGTCCGCGGCCTGATGGACCGTGCGGTGGGCGGTGTCGGGCTGCGCAGGGGACGCCGCGACCCCGACCGCCTCATGGTGGGCGAGGCCCTGGACTTCTGGCGGGTCGAAGAGCGCATTCCGGAAGAGCTGCTCAGGCTGCGGGCCGAGATGAGGCTTCCCGGTCTTGCCTGGCTCGAGATGGTGGTCGAAGAGCACCCCACGACCTACCGACAGCGCGCGATCTTCCACCCCAGGGGGCTGTGGGGTCACGCGTACTGGTGGATGGTCGCGCCTTTCCACGGAGTGGTCTTCGGCTCGATGGTCCGCAACATCGTGCGGGCCGCCGAGGAGATCCAGGACGATGCGCTCGCACAGGATCAGGGCAGCACTTCAGCCCACGTGCGGTAGCCGGGGGCCACGTGCGGCCACGGGTATCTGGCTTCCCAGCGACGCGCAAGCTCGAGAAGCATCCCGTCACGGAACCGTGGGCCGGCCACCTGCAGTCCGAACGGGATGCCGATTGCCGTGATGCCGGCAGGCAAGGAGAGCGTCGGGTGGCCACTGATGTTCGTGTACGGGGTGTTGAAGACGTCGGGCGGCAACATTCCGGGTGCTTGGTCAGCACCGATGCGGCCATCAGCGAGCCAGCCTGATGCTGCGTTGACAGGGCTCAGCAGAACCCCGTCGTCGCCCAGCATCGCGTCCAGCGAACGCACCAGCTCTAACCGGCGACGGCGGGCTGCGAGGTACTGGTCCACATCGATCCGCAGACCCCACTCCATGAACCCGCGGGCGCCCGGATGCATCTGCTCGAGGCCGCGCTGTACCCAGTCCCGCCCAAGACTCGCCACGTGCTCGGCAGTCGCGAGGGTGAACCAGTCGTCGTCGATGTCGGTGCTGCCACAGAGGTCACGGGCACTGATCCGGCGGGCCGCGACTCCGATCAGCTCGCTCATCTGATGCACCGCTTCCTCAAACGGTTCGCGAACGTCATCGGGCAGCGCCGCGTCGGCAGCGAACCGGTCAAGCACGACCAGGCGGCGCACGGGCGAGGGCTCCCCCACGTCGCCGAGCATGACCGGCGTCAGGGAGCCGGGGTCGCCATCAACGCGCCCCGCCAGAACGCGCCAGAGCAGGGCGAGGTCTTCTGCGGATGTGGCGAACGGGCCCTCGGTGGACATGTCGAGCCAGTCGGGGGCGGGCCACCGACCGATGACGCCGTGGGTCGGCTTGATACCCACGAGCCCGCAGAACGCCGCAGGGATCCGGATCGAGCCGCCGCCGTCGGTGGCCGTGGCAATAGGCACCATTCCGGACGCCACCGCTGCTGCGCTGCCGCCGCTGGAGCCACCCGGCGAGTACTCGCGGCGCCACGGGTTACCCGTGGCGCCGAACACCAGGTTGTCGGTGTACCCCTCGGTAGCGAACTCGGGAAGGTTGGTCTTGCCCACAATCACTGCACCGGCGTCGACCAGACGGCGCGGCACCGTTCCGTGCTCGGCAGCCGGCTCGCCATCGACGAACAGCAGTGATCCCTGGGTCGTAACCATGCCCGCGACGTCCTCGAGGTCTTTCACGAGCACGGGAACCCCCGCCAGCGGCCCGGGGTCGCGGCCTGCGGCCACTTCGGCATCCACCGCGGCGGCGGCTTGCTCAGCAGCCTCGTCACACCTGGCAACGACCGCGTTGAGCTGGCCATCGTGCTCGTCGATCCTGCTGTACGCCTCTGCCACCAGCTCGGCAGCACTGACGCGCCCGGACCGTACGGAGTCAGCGAGTAGGGCGATATCACCTTGGCTCATCCGCCCACGCTAGTGGCGGCATACCTGGCCTGCCTCGGGGGCCACGCAGCGAACCGTGCTGACATCTAGGCTTGCCCGATGATCCTGGAGTTCAGCGGCAGCCTCTGGTTCTGGAAGGGACCGTCGCCCTTTCACTTCGTCACCGTTCCGGACGACGAGTCGGCCGAGCTACAGGAAGTTGCAGCGGCGCTGACCTACGGCTGGGGGATGATTCCGGTCACCGCGCAGATCGGCGAGACCGAGTGGACGACCTCGCTGTTCCCCAAGGACGGCGGCTACATCGTCCCCGTCAAAGACCTCGTGCGACGGGCCGAAGCGCTCTCGGTGGACGACACCGTGATGGTCCGCCTGGTCGTCGGCACCTGACGAGGCCGAAGGCTGGTCAGCTGACAAGGAGTGCAATGCCTAAGGAACCTGTGTAGACGTGAGCCCAGAACGGTGGGTTGAAAGGTCCACTGAACCTCGTTGCCACGAAGCCCGCCGCGAAGACCAGGCCCCAGACGACACCGCTCCACCCCAACCACCTCGGGAGAGCGTCCGAGGCAAGCACCGCGCACCCGAGGACAGCAGAACTGACATACGCCGTCAGCATGTGGACGACGTAGAGAGCCCCGGCCCACGAGTCGTATGCCGAGTAACCGTCGGGAACTCGTCCGTTCACCGAGGTTTGCTCGGCGGCCCACACCACCACCGTCAGGCGGAAAGCCAACGAGGCGATGATGCAGACCGCCCCCGTCAGGTAGGCGGTGGTAGCCATAGCCCCAAGAACCGTCGCGGTGGGCTTCTCGAGAACGACCGTCAGACCAGCCAACCCCGCAGGCGTGACAACGAGGGCGGCCACCATCCACGAGTGGATCCAGACCCGGCGACGGCGGTCCCGATGAATAATCGGAAGTGCTTGTTCCGGGGGCCCCTCGTAGTCGAGGCGCCAGGCGAGGGCACCCACCATGAACAGCGCAAGTCCGGCCGTCAGTACGGCGCCGGTGACCGTTGAGCCAGTCACGGCTCGATCGTCTCACGATTGCTGTTGCTTGCCGAGCCTTCCGCGGTAGCAGACGTCGAGGTCGTCACTCGACATCGACGGCCAGCGCCAGCCAGGACTCCTCCGCCGCCGCCCTCTCGGCCGTCGCCTCTCGCAGCTGGTCGTGCAGGGCGGCCACGGCGGTGTGGTCCGTCGCCTGAGCGGTCATCGCCTCATGCAGCTCTGCCTCTTGTGCCATGAGCCGGGCAATCACCCGCTCCAGGCGGGCAAGCTCCTTCTTGCGCGCGCGCTCGTCGCCGCTGGCCGACTTCCCCGGTGATGACTCCGGCGGACGGCCCCGACCGCTCGGCGTCTCACTCCGCGCCAGCTGGATCAGCTCGAGGTACTGGTCGAGCCCACGAGGTAGGTCTCGAAGGCGGCCGTCGCCCAGCAGCCCGACGAACCGGTCACAGACCCGCTCGAGGAAGTACCGGTCGTGCGAGATCACCAGCAGCGTGCCGCCGAACGAGTCGAGCAGGTCCTCGAGCGCGGTCAGCGTCTCGACGTCGAAGTCGTTCGTGGGCTCGTCAAGCACGAGGACGTTGGGTCCACCCATGAGCAGACGGGTCAGCTGCAGCCGACGTCGCTCACCGCCGGAGAGGTCGCCCACCGGCGTCCACTGCGCATCACTGCCGAAACCCAGTCGTTCACAGAGCTGGGATGCCGACAGCTCGCGTCCCTTGCTCAGCTCGACCCGCTGCGCAACATTCTCGACGGCCTCCAGGACGCGCCACCTGGCATTGAGCTCTTCCAGGTGCTGCGAGAGGTACGCGGCCTTGACGGTGACCCCGGAGACCACGCGACCACGTGTCGGTTTCTGAAGACCCAGCAGCAAGCGCATCAGCGACGTCTTGCCGGCGCCGTTCACCCCCACGACCCCCACGCGATCGCCAGGGCCCACATCCCAGGTGAGGTGATCGACGATCTGCCGTTCGCCATAGGCCAGCGACACGTCGTGGGCCTCGAACACCACCTTCCCCAGCCGGGAACCGGCAAACGCCAGCAGCTCGACCTCATTGCGGGGTGGCGGCTCTCCCGTGATCAAGGCGTTCGCCGCGTCGATCCGGAACTTCGGCTTCGAGGTCCGCGCCGGGGGTCCGCGACGCAGCCACGCCAGCTCCTTGCGGATCAGGTTGTTCCGCCGCTGCTGCTCGACCGCACCTTGCCGCTCCCGCTCGGCCTTCGCGAGAACAAATGCTGAGTAGCCCCCGTCGTACTCCTCGACCTTGCCGTCGACGACCTCCCACATCCGGTCGCTGACCTCGTCGAGGAACCAACGATCGTGCGTCACCACGACGACCGAGAGCGAGGGTCTCGCGCGTAGGTGCCGAGCCAGCCAGTCGACCGCCTCGATGTCGAGGTGGTTCGTCGGTTCATCGAGCATCAGCAGGTCGAGATCCTCGAGCAGCAGGTGGGCCAGCTGGACGCGCCGTTGCTCACCCCCCGAGAGGGTCGCCACGACCCGGTCGAGGCGAGCCGCATCGTGCCCGCCGAGCAGCGCCAGCAGGACCTCACGCGAACGCGCGTCGGACGCCCAGTCGTGCTCGTCGCGGTCACCGAGCACATACGACCGCACCGTCGCATCGGCCTCGAAGGATCCACCTTGGGCGAGCATGCCGAGGCGAAGGGTGTTCGCTCTCGTCACGCGCCCCGAGTCGATGTGCTCGACGCCCCCGAGCACCCGGAGCAGCGTCGACTTGCCGCCACCGTTGCGCCCAACAACCCCGATACGTTCTCCGACCGCCACGCCGAGCGAGACTCCGTCGAGCACCGGCTCGCGACCAAAGCTCTTGCCGACATCCTCGGCACTGAGCAGGTTTCGAGGCGCCACGACGTCAGGGTGTCAGAGCACGATTCCGATCACGCCAGCAGCCCGGCGACGCGGGCAGCAGCGTCCACCGCCAGAGGCCCCAGCTCGTCGAAGCGTTCGACCGGAATCCGTCTCTCCGGGCCCCACACGTTGACGACAGCAATCGGACGCCGACGTGCATCGAGCACAGCAGCCGAAACACCGTTGGTCAGCGCCGCATCTTCGCCACGACACCAGGCATAACCGCGGCGCCGGGCGTCAGCGAGCTCTGTCTGGAGAGCAGCACGATCGACGATCGTGGTCTGCGTGAAGCGCTCGAGGGTCCTCGGCAGGGCGCCCTCTCGTTCGGCATCCGACAGGCTTGCCAGGAACACCTTGCCGCTCGACGTGGAGTGCAATGAGACCCGCTCCTCGGTCCAGGGGACAAAGCGCTCCCCAATCACCGAGATGTGATCGACGTAACGCAGGCTGGCCGTCTTGACCAGGGCAAGGCTCACCGTCTCGCCGGTCGCTTCGGAGAGGTCTTCCAGAACGGGCCGCACCCTGCGGACCACGGACGCCTCATCGGCAGCCGCCCCCAGCCGCACTGCTCCGTAGCCGATCCGGTAGCCGCTCGACCCCGGAGGCCGCTCGACCATGCCGTGCGCCTCCAGCGTCGCCAGGAGGCGCCATGCGGTGCTGCGGTTGATGCCGCAGGCAGTGGCGAGCTCAGCGACCGTGGGGGGCGCCTCACCTGCCGCCACTGCCGCCATCAGCTCGAGCGCCCGGTCGACCGACTGGACCGACTGGGCCGGACCCGATCGCCCGGATGACCACGCAGTGGAACGTCCCGGGGCATTCATGGCGAACTCCTTGACAGGGGCGCGAACACTCTTCTAGCGTCGTCGCACGATAGTAGATGAATGTTCACATCGTGCAACACCCAATCATGATCTCGTTCGCTCGCGCCGTCCGGAGGCCCCCGTGTCACTCCCCCTTCAGTCCTCAGCCTTCATCACCTGCGCCCTCACCGGCTCCGGCGACTCGACCGGCGTCAGCAACAAGGTGCCGGTCACGCCCGAACAGATCGCGGCGTCCGCGATCGAGGCCGCTGAGGCTGGGGCTGCGGTCGTCCATGTCCATGTTCGCGACCCAGAGACGGGCAAGGGCTCGCGGCGTCCAGAGCTCTTCCGCGAGACGGTCGAGCGCATCCGCGACTCCAAGGTCGACGTCGTCATCAACCTCACCACCGGCATGGGTGGCGACCTCGTGCTCGGAGGGGTCGACGCTCCACTGCCGCCGGCCGACGCCGGAACCGACATGGCATCGGTCACCGAGCGCCTGCAGCACGTCGCCGAGCTCAAGCCCGAGATCTGCACGCTCGATGCCGGCACCATGAACTTCGCCGCCGGCGGCGACTACATCATGGTGAACACGCCGGGGATGGTCCGCGCCATGGCCCAGGGCATTCGCGAGCTCGGGGTCAAGCCCGAGGTCGAGATCTTCGACACCGGAGATCTCGTGCTCCTGAACGAGCTCGTCAAAGAAGGGTTGATCGACGACCCGGCCATGATCCAGCTCTGCATGGGGATCCCCTACGGAGCGCCGAACGATGTCCTCACCCTGCAGTCGATGATCAACAACCTGCCAGCCGGTGCGGTGTACTCGATGTTCTCGATCGGGCGCTTCCAGCTGCCGTACGCCGCGCTCGCCCCTCTTGTCGGTGCCAACGTGCGCGTCGGGCTCGAAGACAACGTCTACCTCTCGAAGGGGGTCCTGGCCAGCAACGGCGACCTCGTCGGACGGGCCAAGACACTGCTCGAGGCGATGAACGTCCGATTGATGTCGCCAGCGGAGGTGCGCGACACGCTCGGACTGGTCAAGCATGGCTGACCAGGGCGCCCCAGCACCTGCCTCGACGCCAGAGGAGCTCGGGCTCACCGCGGTGGGGCTGCTCGGCGGTGGCGTCATCGGCGGTGGCTGGGCTGCGCGGTTCCTCATCAACGGCATCGACGTCCAGCTCTTCGACCCCGACCCCGAGGCAGAGCGCAAGGTCGACGAGATGCTCGCGAATGCCCGCCGGGCGTGGACAGCGCTCACCGACGCTCCCTTACCGGCCCAAGGCACGTTGACGAGGGCAGCAACTCCGCAGGATGCCGCCACCGGCGTCCAGTTCGTGCAAGAGAGCGCACCCGAGAACGAAGAGATCAAGCGTTCCCTGCTGGCCTCTGCCAGCGAGGCTGCTGCACCCGATGTCGTCTTCGGAAGCTCGACCTCCGGCATCCTGCCGACGCGCCTGCAGAGCGACATGACCCACCCCGAGCGACTGGTGGTCGGGCATCCCTTCAACCCGGTCTACCTGCTGCCACTCGTCGAGGTCTGCCCCGGCGAGGCAACGAATGCCGAATCTGTCTCTCGAGCAGCCGAGATCTACCGGTCGCTCGGCATGAAGCCGCTCGTTCTGCACCACGAGATCGACGGTTTCGTCGCCGACCGGCTGCTCGAGGCGTTGTGGCGTGAAGCCCTCTGGTTGGTCAACGACGGGGTGGCGACCGTCGAGCAGGTCGACGACGCGATCCGGTACGGGGCCGGCCTGCGTTGGGCCTCGATGGGCACGATGCTCACGTATCGGATCGCTGGTGGTGAAGGTGGAATGCGCCACTTCATGGCGCAGTTCGGTCCCGCACTCCAGTGGCCGTGGAGCAAGCTCACCGACGTGCCAGAGCTCACCGACGAGCTGCTCGACCGCATCGAGCAGCAGTCAGACGCACAGGCGGCGGGCGCCGGCGTCCGAGAGCTCGAGCGACTGCGCGACGACTGTCTGGTCGGAGTGCTCCAGGGGCTGCGCGGCCGCGACTACGCGGCCGGCGCCGTGCTCAAAGAGTACGAGCGCACCCTGCGTCAGCGGGGGGCCGTCGCCTCGTCGTGAGCCCTCTCCAGTCGTGTCAGCAGCTCGATCCGGTCATGCGGGAACGGGCTGACTTTGCCCGCGCCGGTGTCGACGTGGAGGTAGAGCGAGTCGCCCGTGGCGGCCGGTGTCTCGCCCACCAGCAGCGTGGTCGCCACCCGCAGTCGCTTGGAGTCACTCGACGCCACCCACGACTCGGCACGGATCTGGTCGTCAGCATTCACCTCGTGAAGAAACTTCAAGGTGATCTCGACGGTGTACATGCTGCAGCCGGTGCGCTCTCGGTACTCGGCACTGAGCCCGAGAGCATCCAGGAACAGCTCGTTGGCGTCGGTGAGCACCTGGGCGTACGCCGCGTCGTTCAGGTGCCCGTTGTAGTCGATCCCGGTGGGCGGCACCCCGCACGAGAACTCGGCGTACGGGGCACTCACTACGGTGTCATCGGTCACCTGCAGATCGTGCCACGGGCACCGGAGCCGACGGAAGGATGTCATGGCTGACCACGCCGAGAGCCCACAGCGGGTGACCACTCCCAACGAGGGTCGGCTGCATGCCGGCTGGGACGAGGGCGCACCGATCGACGCGCCCCTGCGGCTGCACGAGACGACAGTCTCCCCCGCATGGTGCGACTACAACGGTCACATGAGCGAGTCGAGCTACCTGCTCGTCGTCGGTGACAACGCCGATGCGTTCTTCCGGTACTTCGGCATCGATGAGAAGTACCGGGCCGAGGGTGGGTCGCTCTACACGGCCGAAACCCACCTGCACCACCTGCGCGAGTGCGACGAGGGCGACCTGCTCATCTTCACGCTCCAGGTGCTCGGCGTCGACCGCAAACGTGTTCACCTGGTTCACGAGGTGATCGACTCCACCAGCGGTCGGCCCGTGGCAACCGCCGAGCAGATGCTGCTGCATGTGGACATGGCAGCCGGCAAGGTAGCGCCCCTCCCCGACCACCTGTATGACCGGCTGAAGGCCATCGAGTCCGCACATGCTGCGCTACCCGTCCCCGACTACGTTGGCCACGTCATGGGCCTGCCGCCCCGCAAGCCGACCGACTGAAGGAGTCGTTTCCCATGGACCTCGCCCTGACCGATGAGCAACGCGCGATCGTCGACACCGTGCGTCAGTTCGTCGACCGCGAGCTCGTGCCGTACGAAGACGAGGTGGAAGAGCTCGACGAGGTAACGCCCGAGCTCGCCGCATCGATCCGCTCCAAGGCACTCGCGGCCGGGCTCTACGCACCCAACATGCCAGAAGAGGTCGGCGGCGCCGGGCTGGACGCCATCTCACTGGCACTGGTCGAGCGAGAGCTTGGGCGCACATCGTTTGCGCTGCAGCACTTCGTGGGACGCCCGAGTCGCATTCTCATGGGCTGCACCGGCGAGCAGATCGACAAGTACCTGCTCCCCACCGTTCGTGGTGAGAAGCAAGAGTGCCTCGCCATCACCGAGCCCGGTGCAGGATCTGACGTGCGCGGCATGTCGACCACCGCCAGACGCGAGGGTGACGACTGGGTCATCAATGGCACCAAGCACTTCATCAGCCATGCCGACATCTCTGACTTCATCATCTTGTTTGCCGCCACCGGTGAAGAAGACTCCCCACGCGGGCCGCGCAAGCTCATCTCGTCCTTCGTCGTCGACTCAGACCTTCCGGGTCTGACGATCACGAAGGGGTCGCCCAGCGTGTCGCATCGCGGCTACCACCACTGCGAGCTGCACTTCGACAACGTGCACGCGCCGGCGTCCGCCTTGTTGGGCGAAGAGGGTCACGGTTTCGACCTGATGGGACAGTGGCTCGGCGCCACCCGGCTTGCCGTTGCCGCCAATGCTGTGGGCCGGTCGCAGCGCGTCCTCGAAGAGGCGTTGGCCTGGGCAGTCAGCCGCGAGCAGTTCGGGCAACCCATCGGGCGTTTCCAGGGCCTCAGCTTCCAGCTCGCCGACTCCGCTCTCGAGATCGAGGCGGCTCAGCTGCTCACGTTTCAGGCTGCCTCTCGCCTCGACGACGGGACAGTGACCGACACCGATGTCGCCATGGCGAAGCTGATGGCTACCGAGACCCTCGGACGAGTGACCGATCGAGCAGTCCAGGTGTTCGGAGGAATGGGCCTGGTACGCGAGTACAAGATCGAGCGCTGGTGGCGTGATGCCCGTGTTGAGCGCATCTGGGACGGCACCAGCGAGATTCAGCGGCACATCATCTCGCGAGCCCTGCTTCGCCCGTTGGAAGGACAGTCGAGATGACCGTTCACACCGAGGTACGCGGTTCAACCCTGGTCGTGACGCTCGACGTCCCCAAGGCCAACGCCATCAACGTCGCGACGAGCATGGAGCTCTACGCAGCCTTCGTCGAGCTGCGCGACAACCCAGCACTTCGCTCCGCCGTCATCACCGGCGCCGGCGAGCGGTTCTTCAGCGCCGGCTGGGACCTCAAGGCGGCGGCTGAGGGCGAAGCGGTCGATGCCGCACACAGCCCCGGAGGCTTTGCCGGGCTCACCGAGTTCTTCGACGTCGGCAAGCCCGTGATTGCAGCTGTCAACGGAATGGCGATGGGCGGAGGGTTCGAGCTCGCCCTCTCGGCCGACCTGATCGTCGCAGCCGAGCATGCGGAGTTCGCGCTGCCCGAGGTCAGAATCGGGATCGTCGCCGACTCCGGCGGGCTCCTGCGCATTCCTGCCCGAGTGCCACGGGCCATCGCCATGGAATGGCTCCTCACCGGTCGGCGGATCACTGCTGATGAGGCGCTCCGCTGGGGGGTGGTCAACCGCGTTGTGCCGGCCACCGACCTGCTCTCGACGGCGCTCGACCTGGCTGACGCTGTCGAGGCGTCCGCTCCGTTGGCCGTTGCCGCCGTGCTCGAGGTCGTGCGCGAGACCGAGGGCATGCGGGTGGATGACGCCTTCCGCCTCCTTCGCGAAGGCGACCTACCGGCCTACCGCGCGATGCAGACGTCAGACGACGCACTCGAGGGTCCCCGCGCCTTCGCCGAGAAGCGCTCACCGCAGTGGCAAGGCCGCTGACCCCAGAGCCCACCGAGTGCACACCTGAGTGACGCTTGAGCCCACCGAGTGCACACCTGGTTGACGCTAGGAGATTCAAGTGGTCACTCAGGTGTGCACTCG
>JAHEKZ010000019.1:13271-43489 GCA_024644435.1 Actinomycetes bacterium
GTCACTCAGGTGTGCACTCGGCGGGAGGGTGGGGGGTCAGATGTGGAAGGTCTCGGTGTGGCCGTCCACCGCTATGGCCTGACCGCTGACCATCTGTGACTGTGGCGACCCCAGAAAGACCGCCATGTCGGCGATCTCCTGCGGATCAACGAACCGGGCAATCGACTGCGCGACCGTGTACTCGGCCTCCACCACCTCAGGCTCAACACCGCGCGTGGCTGCCTCCGCCGCGATCACGCGGTCCATGCGGTCGCCTCGCACCGAGCCGGGGCAGATAGCGTTCACGCGGACGCCATACCGCCCCACCTCGATTGCGAGCGACTTGGTCAGGCCGATGACGGCCCACTTGGCTGCGGAGTAGGGCGACCGGCGTCCGTATCCCAGCTGCCCTGCCGTCGACGACATGTTGACTATCGACCCAGACCCCTGTCGCTTCATGACCGGAACGACCGCTCGGCAGGTCAAGAAGTGGCTGTCGAGGTCAATGGCGAGGCACTGCCTCCACTGCTCCAGAGAGATGTCCTCGACGTCAGCTGTCGGTCCCGCGATGCCGGCGTTGTTCACCAGCACGTCGACGCCCCCAAGATCGTCGATCGCATCCTGGCACCAGCGGTCGATGGCGTCGGCATCGGACAGGTCAACGACTGTCCCCACAACAGCGGGCTCGCGTTGGGTCAATGCGCTCAGCGTGTCCGCCGACAGGTCGCAGGTATGCACGCGAGCACCACCACGTGCGAACGTGCTGGCGATCACCGCCCCGATACCGCCGCCACCAGCAGTGACCATGACTCGCAGTGCTTCGCCCATGTGGACATTCTGATGGTTGGCTGTGCGTCGAGTGCGGCCAACTCGCCGTCGTTCCGCAGGGTGGACCTACGCGGTGGCCATCCGGTGCTCGCTGGCGACCCGCTCGCAGGAGTGGGTGTCGTCGAAGCCGAACTCGTAGCTGCAGTCATGACACACGGCCATCGCCACGGGCCCGAGGTGCACAACCTCGACCTCGTGCGGATGACAACAGCCTGCCGTGTGCGCGTGGTCACGACGGTGCACGGCGGTCAACGTGGCCCGGATGATCGGGTCAGGGCAGTTCGGTGTCACCCCGTCCTTATCGGCACGTCCCCCCGCACCGCTTGAGCCCGAACGCATCCATACGTACGGTCCAGGTGGAAGTCTCAGTGACAGATGTCGCCCATCGCCGAGGAGCCCCATGAGTCTGCGCCGGTACAACCTGGTCGCCGCCCTCTTCCACGCCGCCCAGGCTGCCCTGATCGTGGTCCTCGCCAACGGCTTCACCCTTCCGGTCACCGCGACCTACCTCGAGGGTCCGCCCGGTACGACCCCGAGCGACGCCGTCACTCTCTTCGAGACGCCGATCGGGCCGGCGGTAGCTGGCTTCCTGGCGCTGTCTGCGGTGGCTCACCTGATCATCATCAGCCCCTGGGTGTACCCCTGGTACGAGGGCCAGCTGGCGCTTCAGCGGAATGAGGCGCGCTGGGTCGAGTACTCCATCTCCTCGTCGATCATGATCGTGCTGATCGCCCAGCTCGTGGGGATCAGCGACGTGGCTGCCATCATCGCGATCTTCGGGGTCAATGCCGCCATGATCTTGTTCGGATGGTTGCAGGAACGGTACGAGAACCCCGGTAGCGGAGGCTGGCTCCCCTTCATCTTCGGATGCATCGCCGGCGTCGTGCCGTGGTTGGCGATCACGGTCTACCTGGTTGCGCCTGGGGCAACCTCGAACGCCGAGCCACCGATCTTCGTCTATGGGATCTTCGTGTCGCTCTTCATCTTCTTCAACATCTTTGCCCTGAATCAGTGGCTGCAGTACAAGAAGGTCGGTCGCTGGTCGGACTACCTGGTCGGTGAACGCACCTATGTGACGCTCAGCCTGGTCGCCAAGTCCGCACTCGCCTGGCAGGTCTTTGCCGGCACCCTGGCCTGACGACGACCTCGGACACTCCCCCGAACACGCCGCAGGCGGGGTCGGCAGGTGGTAGACATTCCCCACCAGCCAGGGTGACTTTCGGAACGGGGTGGTCATGACCGGTCGTGTGGATCGTCACCGTCGCTTAGGGCTCGCGGCCACGGTGCTGGTGCTTACGGCAACCACCCTGTCGATGACCGGTTCTGCTGCCAGCGCCGTCGAGGCAACCACTCCTACCCTGCGGTTGATCACTGGAACCACAGCTGCAGACATCCAGCTGTACCGCAACGGCCGCTACGAGATCCACCTGCCGCTCTTCTTGGCATCGGTAGGCGGTCCGTTCGAGGTCTGGGCTCAGCGGCCCAGCTATGACGATCCGGTCGGTCTGCAGCAGGTTGTTCGCGACACGTCGGGCGACATCGTCGAGAGCCTGCCGACCGCGGGTGTTCCCGAGCCCAAGCTCGGCGGGGGGCTGACCGCCTTCTTCCGCACCGAGCTCACCCGACGCAATGGCGCTCCGCTTAAGGCCGCCACGCGCACTTTCTGCCCAGCCGGATGGAACTCCGAACGGATCGACGACACCGGGCCACCGGCGCCGCGCTATCCCACCAACTGCTGGGCCTCACCTTTCACCCGCGGCGCTGTCTGGGGCATCGACCAAGGGTGGGCCACCTCGGTGCGCACCACGCTCGGACGCACGCTGCGGGTCGATCCGGGCACCTACCGACTCACCGTCTCCATCGCCGAGGCCTACCGGACGGCCTTCGGAATCGCCCCCGACGACGCGCAGGTCACCGTGAAGGCAACCGTGGTTGACGGTTTTGCCATTCGACAGCGCGGCACGCGTGGCACGAGGTCGAGCGGGACGCCGCAGGTCGAGCAGAAGGCACTCACGGCAGCTCCCGAGGTGATCCCCCCAGACTCCGCACTGCCCGACATCGAGGCTCTGCCGGCCTGGGGAATCCGCGTCGAGAACCGGAGCAAGTCCGGCCGTGCCTTCATGAGCTTCGGAGCCACGGCATGGAACGCCGGTCCGGGACCCCTGGTCGTTGAGGGTTTTCGTGACCCAGCAGACACCCGGATGAACGCATTTCAGTACTTCTACGAGAACGACGTTGTGGTCGGCAAGCTCGCCGCCGGCGAACTTGAGTACGACGCCAGAGACGGTCACGACCATTGGCACTTCCGAGACTTCGCGGGGTACTCCCTGCTCGACCGCGACAAGACCAAGGTCCTCGACAGCGGCAAAGAGGCCTTCTGCCTCGCAGCAACCGACCCCATCGACCTCACGGTTCCGGGCGCAGAGTGGCGGCCCTGGCTCACTGACCTGGGAACGGCATGCGGAGAACCGGGCTCCCTGTGGATCCGCGAGGTGCTGGCGGCGGGGTGGGGCGACACCTACACCCAGTACCGACCCGGTCAGTCCTTCGAGATCACCGACCTGCCCAACGGCACCTACTACATCCAGGTTCACGCCAACCCCGACGGCGTCCTTCTCGAGGGATCCACCGACAACAACCTGGCCCTACGCAAGATCAAGCTCCACGGCAAACCAGGAGCCCGGTGGGTTGAGGTTCCCGCCTACGGTGTCATCGATACCGAGAACGCCAGCTGCGGAAAGTTCTGCTGAACTTCACCGACTTCCGGCCGCCCGAAGCGCCTGGAGTTGTGCATCCGTACCGATGGCGATGATGGCGTCCCCTGGCTGGATGATGCGTTTGGCGTCCGGGTTGGTGATGAACTGCCCGCCGGGCTCGCGAAGGGCAAGGAGCAGCGCGCCGCCACCCTCACGCTGACGGGCCTCGAGAACGGTGAGGCCGGCCAGGGACGAACCGTCCGCCACCTCGAAGTCTTCGAGCCGGAACTCGATCTCTGCATCGTGCATCGCCACGTCCAGAAAGTCGACGACGTGCGGCTGCAGTGCAGAGGCCGCTATTCGGTCACCGCCCAGACGTTGTGGGTTCACGACCCGATCCGCACCAGCGCGTTCAAACTTGGCAACGGCGGCCTCAGTCCGTGACCTCGCGATGATCAGGAGCCGGTCGTTGAGGGCTCGTGCGCTCAAAGTCACGAACAGCGAGTCGGCATCGCTCTCCAGCGTCGCGACGAGGCAGTAGGCGCGCTCGATACCAGCACGTTCCAGAGTCTCATCGCTGGTGCTGTCACCCTCGACCGATGGATAGGGGCAGTCTGCCAACCGTTCAGCGTTCCGCTCGACGACGACCACCTCGCGTCCGGCGCGAGCCAGTTGATGTGCGCTCGCACGACCGACACGCCCAAACCCGCAGACGATGACGTGGTCAGCCAGACCGTCGATGTGACGCTGCATGCGTCGTCCCTCCAGGAGTGAGCTGACGTGACCATCCACGAACGCGGCCACCAACAGTGTCAGGGTGTACAGGACGGTGCCGATGCCACCGAGCATCAGCACAATCGTGAAGAGCTTGCCGGCGGTATCGAGGTCGTACGGTTCGTCGAACCCCACGGTCGTGACGACGAAGACCGTCGAGTAGACCGCGTCCAGCCAGTTCAGGCCGAGCATCCGGTAGCCGACTGTGCCGAGAACGACCACGGCGACGACTGCGAGGGCTGTCCAACGGAGCTGCCGCCCCACGTCGTAGCCCGAGCGACCGCGCCGGTAGACCCGTGGCCGCCCTGGAAGATTCACGTCGGCATTCTGCCGGGCCGTGGCCTACTTCCCAAGGACCCGGGATGCGTGGTGCTCACCCGGTGCCGCCTGAGACCAAGCTGTAGAGCTCCTCTTCCTCCTGGGCATTGTGTAGCCGCATTACGCCGTACAGGCCGTAGAGGAGCCGACGTAGATCAACGACATCGTCACCGTCAAGAGGGCCATCGGCCACCGCGTCGACAAGGCGTCGCAGCCGACGCACCTGGTGCTCGATCTCTGCGTGCGTCCGGCTGAGCCCTGCCAACACCTCTCGGCCGCCCATCGTCCTCGACATCAGCGGAAAGAGCTCGTCCTCCTCCGCGAGTTCGTGCGGCACCAGGTCTGTCTCCAGCTCGATCAGGAGACCGCGCACCGCCGCCAGGTCTTCCGGACCCTCTCCGAGCCCGTCGGCGACCCCACGAACTCGTTCGACCGTCTGCGCCACTGTGAGGTGCTCCGCAAGATGACGGCGCACCACTTCGGCATCGGCCTCAGCCACCTGCGGGATCACCTGTGGTGGCGGGCGCAACGCTGTCAGAGCGACCGCAATCGCCAACACGTCGATCACCTCTTGGGACAGTGCCCCCACAGCCGGAGGAAGATACCCAGCCGCGGCCACACCCATCGCGATCGCCGACAGTCCCATACCGACGAACACGCTCTGCCGGGCGATCCGCCTGGAGCGACGGGCAATGGCCATCACATCAGCCAGCCGGTCGACCCGGTCGACCGTGAGCACGACGTCGGCGCTCTCGGACGAGGCGGTACTGCCGTGCGCTGCCATGGCCACGCCCACTGACGCCGTCGCCAGGGCCGGCGCATCGTTGATGCCGTCGCCGACCATCACGGTGGCCCCCAGGCGGCTCTCCGCCAACACCACGGCGACCTTCTCGGCTGGGTCCGTCTCGGCATGGACCGCGTCCACTCCCACCATTCGCCCCAGCGACTCTGCGGCCTCGGCCCGGTCGCCGGTGACGAGGACCACCCGGTGCAACCCGGCGTTGCGCAACGCGCGCAGCATGCGATGTGCATCGGGCCGGAGCGGGTCACTCAGCAGAAGTGCACAGGCCGGGGCGCCGTCGACCCCGACGAACACCGTCAGGGCCCCTTCAAGACTCGCTCTGCGAGCCGCTCTCCGCAGCCACGGAGGGACCCCCTGGGGACAAATCCAGTCGAGTCGGCCCACGCGCACCTCCCGACCCTCGACGACTCCCCCGACGCCATAGCCGTGCAGCTCACTGACGTCGGTGGGCATGGAGAGCTGAACGCCGCGCTGGCGGGCATGACTGACGATCGCGCCCGCCAGCACGTGCGGAGACACCTGTTCAAGACTTGCGGCCAGGCGAAGGCAGTCATCTGGGTCGATGTCGTGGGCGATGGCATCGGTGACGACCGGGTGTCCTCGAGTGAGCGTCCCTGTCTTGTCAAAGAGCAGAATCTCCCCTTCCGCGAGCTGCTCCAGGGCGGCCCCACCCTTGACCACAGCCCCTGCCCGCGCCGCCTGCGAGAGACCGGACATGATCGCGATCGGCGCGGCCAACAGCAGCGGGCACGGGGTCGCCACCACCAGCACCGCAACGGCCCGCACAGGGTCACCCGACCACCACCAGGCGCCGCCGGCCAGCACCAGCGTTACCGGCACAAAGATGGCGGCGAACCGGTCGGCAGTCCGCACGAATGGCGCCGAGGACGCCTGCGCCTGTTCGACCAGCCGCACGATCTGGCTGTATGTGGAGTCCGCGGCCAACGTCGTCGCGATCATCTCGACCTGCGGCCCCGCATTGACGACGCCCGACCGCACGTCGTCGCCGACCGGACGTGACACCGGCTCAGGTTCGCCGGTCAGGGAGGACTCGTCGAATGAGCCTCCGCTCAAGAGCCGGCCGTCAACGGGCACGACCTCGCCAGAGGCGACCAGCAGTCGGTCACCCTGTACCACCTCGTCTACGGCGACTTTGTCGATGGCTCCTTCAGACATCCGCCGTGCCGTTTGGGGTGCCCGACTGACCAGCAGTGTGAGCTCACGTTCGGCCCGAGACTGCGCCCGAGCCTCCAGTAGCCGACCTGTGGTCAACATCAGCGTGATGATGGCGCCGGCCAATGGTTCGTTGACGAGCAATGTGCCCAGAAGAGCCAACCACGCGACGACGTCCACGCCGACATGCCCGGCGCGGACCTCCTGGACGAGCCAGACCGTCGAGAGCCCGAGACCGAGCACCGTCGCCAGCCACCAGACGGCGTCCGCGAAGTCAGCCTGGCCCAAGGCAACAGCGACGACCCCGACAGTGAGCAGAGCCGCCGACACAACGAAGGAGCCGTGCTCGGGTCGCACCACCCATGGCCTCACGCTGTCAGCGTAGGCGGATGGACAGCTCGGCAGTTGGGGCCAAGGTCCTGGTCAATCGACCTCGCGGGCCGCTCGTCGGCCCGACTCGATGGCGCCCTCGACATAGCCGGTCCACATCTGCGCCGATTCAGACGAACCCCAGTGGATGCGCCCGACGGGCTCTCGCAGCGCCGGCCCGCAGATCATCCAGCCACCGGGGCGCATGACACCTGAGTAGCCACCGTTGATCCAAGGCACGGCTCCCCAGTCACGGTCCACGTACGCGATGGGATCGGGTACCCGCGGGCCAAAGACACGGGAGACGTGATCGAGCAGAAGCCTGCGACGACGGTTCTGGGCATCGGCCCCCAGGGATGCATTGCCGAAGTCGATGGCCGCCCGTGCTGAGAGGAAGGTCGCGAGGACGCCCTCGCCGGAGTCCGATTGGCTGTTGTCGACCATGAAGGCGAACGGCCCGCTGTCGTCTGTCACCAGTCCCGACCAGCCGGCTTCGCGCCAGAACGGACGGTCGAACACCGCCTGGATCTTGATGACCGAGCCCATGGGCATGGCGGTCGGAAGCTGCGCGTGCGCGTCGGGAAGAACCGGGGCGAAGGTGATGGCACGCCACCCGGACGGCGGCACAGCCACGATGACGCGCGACGCCTCGAAGCGCTGGTGCGAGGTGTCGACCACGACTCGTCCCGGCTTCGACTCTTGGTCGATGCGAACGACGGCGTGGTCGAGGCGTACCCGGTCCGCCAGCTCGTCGGCCAGCCGGACCGCCATCTGGTGCATGCCTCCGACGACTCGCAGCTCCTGTGCACCGCCCTCAATCCCTAGCGCGGCAGAGAGCGAACCGCTCGTGCGAGCGGAGTGAAGAATCGTGAGCAGCGACATCTGCTCAGCCGGGGTGGTCATCAGGCCCTCGAGCATCTGGCGCACCAACGAGCGGGCGCCGTCATCGCCAATCTCATCGGCGAGCCAGTCGTTCACCGTCACGGTGTCGAGGCGCTCTGCCCCCGGCGCCTGCCAGGGTTCCCCAGCAGGAAGGCCGGCCGCCAGCACGTCCAGGCGCTCCACGGCCGCGGCAACCCCGGCCGCGTGTGAGTCCTCAGAGGCGTCGGTCACGACACCGCCGACGACCGTCAGGTCGACCCCCTCATGCGGCGTCTGGAACGTGTCAACTCCGAGCTCAGCGGCCAACGCCAGAACCCGATCCTGTCCAGGGCCAGTCCACTGACCACCGAGCTCGATCAGCCGCTCCTGATCACGATGGGTATCGGTTCGGCCACCTACCCGCCCAGCGGCCTCCAGCACGACCACGTCGCGACCGGCCGCCACCAGTTCACGTGCAGCAGAAAGACCGGCGAAGCCAGCTCCGACAACCACCACGTCGAACTGTTCAGAAGGACGCACCAGATCAACCGTCGCCTGTCATGACGCTGACGAGGAGCTCTTCCCACAGCCCAAGCGACGTGTCGGGTAGGAAGAACTCGATTGCCCGGCGCCGACCGCCTTCCCCGAGCCGCCTCGCCAGATCAGGATCCATCAGCACGCGGTTGAGGGCGCCACCAAACTCAGCAAGGTCACGGGGCGACTGCACAAGCAGACCGCTCTCTTCGTCAACGATCTGGTCTGTAATGCCACCCACCGCTGACGCCACCACTGGCGTCCCCTTGTACATCGCCTCGGTGACCGTCAAACCGAAGCCCTCGGCCAGGCTCTTCTGGGCCACGACTGTTGCGTGGCGCTGCAAGGCGTTGACGATCACGGCATTTTCTTCACCATCAGACATGGGAAGGCACACCAGCTGAACGCGGCTTCGCTGGTGGTGCCGCAAAGCACGCCAGTGATCCCAGGTCTGGTTGAGGACGACGGCGGCCTCCGGGTCGTCAGCCACAGCTGTCACAACGGGGCCTGCCAGCACCAGATGGGCCTCGGTGTTGTCGAGCACATGCTCGACAAAGCCGGTCATGGTCCCCGCCATGTCTTTCAACGGGTCCCACCGACTGACCTGAACGACCAAGGGAACGTCGGCCGCCGGTGGCGGTCCGGTCTGGACGATGTCGGCGAAACGCTCCACGCGCCCCGGAGTTCCGTCTGAGCGCAGGAACGACACCGGTCCTGCTGAGGGGTGATCGAGGATTCCGACGTAGGACAGGATCTCTCTGGCTTTGTCCGCACTCATGTCGGCGTTCTTGGGCGCGAGCGGGTCGATGCTGGGGCGAATCACGTGCAGGCGGTCCACCGGTACCCAGGAAGGGGCGTAGGAGGGTCTCGTGAAGACGTACGCGTCAACGTACGGCTCGAGATAGCGCCTGAGAAACGCCCAGGCGTCATCGGTCCACTCGTTCGAGCCGTCGATCCCCACATGGCATCGCCACACCACCGGGATACCTCGCGACGCCAGATACTCGGCAATGCCGGCTGTCTGCGGGTCATGCAAGATGACGATGTCGCCTTCCACCACGATCGCCGAGAGCTCATCGACGTTTCGGCGCATCACCTCGTCGTAGTGAGCGGCCTCTTGGCCTCCGAGTTCTCCACCATCGCCCGGTTCGCCATGGAGGCGGTGGTGGAGGCGTTTGGTGATGGCGAAGAACTCCTCATCACCATCGATCACCAACCAACGGGCATCGATGTCAGCGCCCCTGGCCAGCGGAAGGAGCACCTGCAACATCTCGGCAACTCCCCCACCTGCCGGCGTGGAGTTGATGTTGATGATGCTTCGACCGCGAAGTGCGGCGCGCATGGCCTCGGCACTCTGGGTGACGAGCCGGGCGACTCGCTCCGGGCCAATGATGGCCTGCAGCTCCTCAGGAGCTCTCGGTGCGAGCCGCACTTCCTCCATCATGAGGGCTACCCGTTGTCGGGAACGTGGATCAGCTTGCGGTTCACGAACTCGTCGATGCCGTACGGACCGAGCTCACGCCCGACTCCTGACCGCTTGGTTCCGCCGAACGGAAGCTCAGGGCCACCGCCTTGGGGCTCGTTGACCCACACCATGCCGGTGTCGAGCCGGTTCGCCACGTCGAGGGCCACATCCGGGTCGGAGTGGTACACGGCCCCGCCGAGGCCGAAGGGCGAGTCGTTAGCCAATGCGAGCGCCTCATCGGCGTCCTTGACCTTGTAGACGACAGCGACCGGGCCGAAGAGCTCTTCGCGGTAGGCGCGCATCTCTGGCGTCACGTCTGTCAGGACGGTCGCCTCGACGAAGGCACCCGGTCCTTCCGGGCGGCGTCCGCCGGTGTGCACGACCGCGCCCTTGTCGATGGCGTCCTGTACCTGAGTCATCAGGCCGCTCGCGGCCGCCTCTGAGGAGAGCGGACCGTATGCCGTCTCCGGGTCGGACGGGTCACCCATCGTCAACGCAGCCATCTCGGCAGTGAGTAGCTCGACGAACTCGTTGTAGAGAGGCTCGGCGACGATGAAGCGCTTGGCCGCGTTGCATGCCTGCCCCGCGTTCTCCATCCGCGCCCCGACAGCATCACTGACGACCTCGGGCAACCGATCGGTGTCGAGGACGATGAACGCATCCGACCCGCCGAGCTCGAGTACGACCTTCTTCAGGTTCTGGCCGGCGAGGGACGCAACAGCGGTTCCCGCCCGCTCGCTGCCCGTCACCGATACGCCCCTGACGCGAGGGTCGGCGATGATGTCGGCTGCCTGCTCATTGCTCGCGAAGACGTTGATGTACGCGTCAGCGGGAAGCCCGGCATCCCGGAAGAGCTGCTCCATTGCCAGTGCCGACTCAGGACATGAAGGAGCGTGCTTGAGCAGAATCGTGTTCCCCACCGTCAGGTTCGGTCCCGCGAAGCGGGCGACCTGGTAGTAGGGGTAGTTCCACGGCATGATGCCGAGCAGCGGGCCGATCGGAGCCTTTCGGATAAACGCCTTTCCCTCGGAGGTCGAGTCGAGACGCTCGTCGGCGAGCAGAGTGGACGCCTGGTCGGCGTAGTAGCGGTAGATGTCGACGCAGTACTCCACCTCGTCGACGGCCTCGGCGGTGGTCTTGCCCATCTCGCGGGTAATGAGGGCGGCCAGCTCGTCCGCACGCTCGGCGTGCAGATCTGCCACACGGTGCATGAGCCTGACCCGTTCGTCGAGCGGAGTCGTGCTCCAGACGCCAAAAGCCCCGGCTGAGCGGTCGACCGCTGAGGTGATCTCAGCGTCTGTGGCGGTGGGAAACTTCTTCTCGACGGTGCCGGTGGTGGGGTTGACCACCTGATACTCGACTGTCACTAGATCTCCTCAGACCATGCCCGGCGTTGGTGCCACGACAGGTTCCGACGCTATCGCGAAGCGGCCCTTTCGGTCACGCGAAACCCAAGTGGTGGCACAGCCATCGGCGTGATGTCCGGCATCATGGGCTGATGCCGACACTCCTTGTGGTGCAGCACACCCCTTCACCTGCTGTGCAGGACATGCTGGAGGCAGTCCTGCGCGGCACCCGGCACCCGGAGGTCGAGGGCGTCTCGGTTGAGGTGCAGGCAGCGCTTTCGGCGGGCGCGGCCGACGTCCTCGAGGCGGACGGCATCATCCTCGGGACACCGGCCAACATCGGCTACATGTCAGGCGCCCTCAAACACTTTCTCGACCAGGTGTACTACCCGTGCCTTGAGGTCACGGTGGGCAAACCGTACGGCGTCTACGTCCACGGCAACGACGACACAGCGGGTGCCCTTCGGTCGATTCACAAGATCGCCGGTGGCATGAGCTGGCGACAAGTCGCAGGTGATGTCTCACTGGTCGGGGCTCCGACGCGCGAAGGCCTGGCCGCCTGTGAGGACCTGGGTGCATTGCTGGCGCTGGAGGTCGCCGGTTACTGAACGGCCGCTACGACGTCCGCGCCAGGGCTACAGCGACGCATGGAGACGTCACTTCGCCATTTGGCATTGAGGCATACGCAGGCGTGAACTCGAGGGAACGGACCACACCCTCCGACTCCGCCTTCGCGAGGAACTCTGGAAACCCGGACTCCCACAACGTCATCTTCACCGTCAGGATGATCAGCCCCTCCGGACGCACGACCCGGAACAGCTCGGGCAGCCCCTCGGTTCCGACATGTCCCGTGGTGAAGACACCCGTACTGATGGCCGCCGCGTACCTCGCATCTTCGAAGCCCAGCGGCTCACCGAGGAAGGCATGGTGGAACTCTCGGTAGGCGTTCTTGCTGCGAGCCACTTCCAGCATCCCTGGGGAGGCGTCCAGGGCATCGACCACCGGATAGCCGACGATGCCCAGCAGCTCGCCGATCAGGCCGGTGCCTGCACCGGCGTCGAGGATGGGACCGGCCCCGACCGGGAGGTAACGCGTCAGCAAGGCCAAGGCAACGACCGGGTGTCGGTAGCCGAAGTCGGCCATATCTGAGTCGTAGGAGCCGGCCCACTCGTCGTAGGCAGCCGCTAACTCGGCAGGGTTCGTGGCTCCGTACACAGCGTCCAACTTGGACTCACCCATGACACCTCCCGGAATCTTGGTGCTCACCCTTCCGCAACAGCGGTCAGGGAGCAACAGGCTGCCGGGACTCGACCAGCTCAGTTACAACAGCGTCATGGTGAACGGCGGAGCTCGTTGTCGACATCAGCCTCGGTGATGGGCTTGCGCCCGTACACCTCCCAGATGTTCATCACCAGGCCGATACCCCAACCAGCGATCACCCACACCGGCCAGAAGAAGCCACCGCCGCTCATTGCCCACACGACGACCAGGAACGTGTTCACCACCACGTACGCCACCGCGTGCGTCTTCAAATCACGCTTGGCCTGCAGGCGCTTGCGAGCCAGTTCCCGGCGCTCGTCGGGCGTCGGTGTCCCGGCAGACTCGGATGTCTCAAGATTCGTCATGTCGACCTCCCACGGCACCATGCCCACGCCAGGTGGGGGCCAGGCACGCGTGCCTTCCCCCCTCACCATGGTTCCTGCTGACCGCCATCGCCAGGCCCGAAAGTCCCTAGACCTCAGCCGACGTCGCGACGCTCGGATTCCGTGACGTATGGTTCACGAACCACCGGCCTGCTGCGCCAGCGACCACCTCCAGGGCGCCCGGTTCGGCGAACAGATGGGTGGCGTCCGGCACCACCAAGAGCTCCGTCGGACACGTCATCCGGGCCTGCGCCAGGCGGTTGAGATCGAGAACAGTCGTGTCGCTTCCACCGACGATGAGCAGCGTCGGAGCAGCCACCTGAGGTAGGACGGCATCTGCGAGGTCGGGCCGGCCACCTCTGGAGACGACGGCCGAAACCGCTGAACCCAGCTCCGCGGCAGCAGAGAGTGCTGCGGCCGCACCCGTACTGGCGCCAAAGAACCCCACTCCCAGCGAACGAAGGTCCGGCTGCTGCCGAAGCCACTCGGTCAGGTGGATCAACCGCTCGGTGAGGAGCTCAATGTCAAAGACCAGTTGGCGATCACCGTCCTCCTCCTCGGTGAGCAGATCCACAAGCGCCGTCGCCAGCCCGGCCTCAACCAGCCGATCAGCCACAAAGCGGTTGCGCACGCTGCGGTGGCTGCTGCCGCTGCCATGGGCAAAGACCACGAGCGCCCGGGCGCCGGGAGGAACGGAGACGACGCCCGCAAGATGCCCTTGCTTCACCGGGATAGAGACCTCACGCATGGTGATGGTCGACGCAACTTCAGCTAGGCACCGCTTGACCTCGTCGTCAGCGGTCGCCCCAAACTCTCGATAGTGCGCTCCGACGGCAATGAACCCACTCGGAGTCTCCAGGGCAACGCACCGATCTGCGACGTCGTGGAAAGCCTTGGTCCAGCCAACCGGAGCGACTGGAACCGCCAGAACTACGCGGCGCGCTCCGTGTTCGGTAGCCACCTGGCATGCGGCTCGGGCGGTCGCCCCCGTCGCGACACCGTCGTCCACGATCAGTGCCGTCCGATCGACAAGTGACTCACGGGCGCGCACGGCTCGGTACTCCTTCGCGCGACGCTCCACCTCCCGCCATTCAGACGCAGAGACTCTCTCGATCTGCTCATCAGTGATCGCTGCCTGGCGCACAACATCGTGGTTCAGCACACGAACCCGGTCTTCGCCGACCGCCCCCATGGCCAGTTCTTCATGCCCAGGAACTCCGATCTTGCGCACGACGATGACATCGAGCGGGGCCCCCAGCTGGCGGGCCACCTCGGCCGCCACTGGAACCCCACCTCGCGGGAGCCCGAGTACCACGACATCGCTGTCGAACTCCTGTGTGCCCAAGAACTGCGCCAGGCGTCGACCAGCATCAACACGGTCGGTGAACATCACAGACCTCCCGCACCCATCCTCCATCTGGAGCCATCGGGTAGGGAGGGTCGGGAGTCCTGCGATGTGGCCTGTGACAGGTAGGGCAGACACCCAAGCGCCTGGCGGACGCAGCATGATCAATCACAGCCACCGTCAACTGAACCTGCAGCAAACCCAACCGAAGATGAGATGTCACCACTCAGGCGAAGCAATACAAAATTCACCACTCGTGGGGCGGGTGGGGCTCGAACCCACGACCGACGGATTATGAGTCCGCTGCTCTGACCGACTGAGCTACCGCCCCAGCACAACTTCGGGGAAACTTTGCGTGCCTATAGCGCCTGCAAGTTACCCCAAAGGTGTTGGATCAGGGGTATGCGCCTCACCCCAACCGAGCGGGACCGCCTGCTGCTCTTCAGTGCTGCCGAGCTCGCCCGCGCCCGTAGGAGCAGGGGGCTGCAGCTCAACGCCCCGGAGGCCACAGCCATTATCTCCGACACGGTGATCGAGGCGGCCCGAGATGGTCGCAGACTGCGCGATGCCGTCGATGCGGCCTGCAATGTTCTGGCTCCGGAGGACGTCCTGCCCGGGGTCGCGGCACTCGTCCCCGAGGTCTGGGTCGAGGCGGTCTTCGATGACGGCAGCCGCCTGGTCGTGGTCCCCGAGCCACTCGGGCCACCCCATGGCGACCTGATCCCCGGCTCTGTGCACCCAGTGCATGAAGATGTGCCAGCGGTGACGGCGCAAACGGCGGAGATCGCCGTCCACAACGCCTCAGAGGTGCCCATCAGTGTCACGTCCCACTTCCACTTCTTCGAGGTGAACCCCCGGCTCTCCTTCGACAGGGGCGCCGCCTACGGCATGCGGCTGGCGATCGGTGCCGGCGAGGCGGTCCGCTTCGACCCCGGCGCGACGGTGACCGTGGGTCTGGCACCGATCGGAGGTGAGCGGGTCGTCATCGGCTTTGCCGGTCTGGTCGACGGTCCACTCGACGCCCCGGGCGCCAAAGACGCAGCACTGGCGAAGGCCCGGGCGACGGGATACCTCGACAGCACGGGGGAAGGTGACTTCGCATGAAGGCCAGCGACTACGAAGCCGTCTACGGGGCGACCACAGGCGACCGGGTCCAGCTCGGCGACACGGGGCTGTTCGTCGAAGTGGAGAGCGACTCGCAGCAGCTGGGTGATGAGTTTCTGATGGGCTTCGGCAAGACCGCGCGAGACGGCATCCATCTTCAGGCCGTCCCCACCTCCGAGTCATGTGACGTGGTCGTCTCGAACGTGCTGATGCTCGATCCCGTCCTGGGCATCCGCAAGGTCTCGATCGGTATCCGCGGAGGACGGATCAGTTCCATCGGGCGGGCCGGCAACCCGCACACGCTCGACGGCGTCGACGTCGTCGTCGGCAACAGCACCGCAGTCATCAGTGGAGAGGGCCTAATCGCCACCCCCGGTGCGATCGACACGCACGTGCACCTCATGTCGCCCCGCATCATGGAGGCCGCGCTCTCATCCGGCGTGACCACGATTCTCGGCCAGGAGTTCGGCCCGGTCTGGGGAGTGGGGGTCAACTCACCCTGGGGTCTGCGCAAGGCCTTCGGCGCCTTCGACCAGTGGCCGGTCAATATCGGCTTCCTCGGGCGGGGGTCGTCGTCAGATGACGCACCCCTGCGTGAGGCGTTGGAGCTCGGAGGGGTCTGTGGCTTCAAGGTCCACGAAGACACCGGTGCCCATGCCCGCGCCCTCGACACCGCGCTACGCGTCGCCGACGAGTATGACGTGCAGGTCGCGCTGCACACCGACGGTCTCAACGAGAGCCTCTCGGTTGACGACACTCTCAGCGTCCTCGATGGGCGAACGATCCACGCCTTCCACGTCGAAGGCTGCGGTGGCGGGCACGTGCCGAACGTTCTGCAGCTGGCGGGTGTGCCCAACGTGATCGGTTCGTCGACCAACCCGACGCTCCCCTACGGCAGGGACGCGATCTACGAGCACCTCGACATGATCATGGCCAGCCATGGCCTCAAACCTGACCTCCCATCCGATGTGCAGATGGCGTCCGACCGCATCCGCGGAGCAACGATGGGGGCTGAGAACGTACTTCACGATCTCGGGGTCATTCCCATCACGTCATCGGACGCCCAGGGCATGGGCCGAGTGGGCGAGACGGTCAAGCGCACGTTTGCCATGGCGGCGCAGAACAAGCGGGCTAGAGGACCCCTTGACGGCAACGACGACGGTCACGCCGACAACGCCCGCGTCATGCGCTATCTCGCCAAGCTCACGATCAACCCGGCCATCGCACACGGTTTCTCTCATGAGCTGGGATCGCTCGAGATCGGCAAGATGGCCGACATCGTGCTGTGGCAGCCGGCCTGGTTCGGAGCCAAGCCAAACCTTGTTCTCAAGGCCGGCTTTCCCGCGTGGGGACTGACCGGAGACCCGAATGCGACAGTCGACCGGGCCGAACCTGTCGTGTTCGGACCTCAGTTCGGCGGGCATGGGGCAACTGCCGCCGACCTCTCCGTTGCCTTCGTCAGCAAGGGGTGCGACACCGATGCGCTCGGTCTGCGACGCCGGGCCCTGCCAGTAGAGCACTGCCGCGGGCTCGGGCTCTCCAGCATGATCAGCAATGCGACAACGGGCACAACCGAAGTCGACGTTCGAGGAGAGCGCGTGACGTTCGACGGGGTCGAGCTCAGCACAGAGCCGGTCGACTCCGTCAGCCTGAGCCGGTTGTACTTCCTCTAGTCAGCCGGTGCCGGTCATGGTGGCGGCAATGTCAGAGCTGGAGTCGCCACCACGGCGGAGCACGAGGCCCACAAGACCGATGGCCACCACGGTCAACACGAACATGAGCGTCGAGATCGAGGCGATCTCTGGACGCAATGATGCCTTGACCGATGAGAAGACGTAGACCGGCCAGGGGGTGCTGCCCTGGACGAAAACGAATGAGGAGATGACCGTGTTGTCGAGGCTCAAGGTGAAGGCCAGCAGCCCACCCGCCAGCACCGCAGGCAGCATCAGCGGGAGGGTGATCTGCGTGAAGCGCTTGGTCGGGGTGGCGTAGAGGTCTCCGGCGGCCTCCTCCAAAGACTCATCAATGCCTGAGAGTCTCGCTCGCACGATCAGGGTCACCACAGCTGTGCTGAACACCGAGTGGCTGACGATGAGCCTCACGTACCCATTGTTGAACGCCACGATGTTGGCGTCCTGGCCCAGCAGGACGTACCACGGAAGCAAGGCAATCGCGTCGACGATCTCAGGCGTCACAAGCACGAGCGCGACCAGGAAGAGGAACCCCCCGGTCCACTTGCCTGGTCGGCGCGCGAGTGCGACACCGGCGAGGGATCCGAGCAACGTCGCTACCACTGCGGACGCAGCGGCCACGATCAGTGAGGTCCGCACCGCCGCCCTGGGTGCCGGGTTCTCGAAGAATGATCGGTATCCGTCGAAGCCGAAGCCGTTCCAGTCGGTGAGGATTCGGCCGGTGTTGAACGAGTAGATGAGGATCCACACGATCGGCATGAAGAGAAAGACAAACATGAGGACGCCCCACAGCGTGAGGGTCCATTTTGTCCAGTCCACATGGCGTCGCGGAGTGACCGTCTGCTGGCTCATGCCACCGCCTCCGGCAGAGATACGCGTCGGCGGGCGCGCACGATTGCCCGCAACACAAGTCCGATGCCGGCAAACACCGCCAGCGCCGCCAAGATGAAGCCGATCATGATCACGGCCATGGCTGCCCCGCGTGACCAGTTGAACGTGTTGAGGAACTGCTCGGCGACCAGTACTCCGGCCATGCTGCCCTTCGCGCCACCCAGCAGCGACGCGGTGATGTAGTCACCCATGAGGGGAATGAAGACGAGGAGCATGCCTGCGATCGCCCCAGGGACGGCCAGCGGCATCGTGACCTGAACGAATGTCTTGAGGCGGTTGGCGCCGAGGTCTTTGCTCGCCTCGGTCAGGGCCGGGTCGATGCGCTCGAACGCGACGTACAGCGGCAGGATCATGAGAGGCAGGTAGTTGTAGACCACCCCGATCTGAACGCCGGTCTGGGTGTACAGCAGGGCCAGATCCCCCGAGGTGATCCCGATGTCCTGCAGCTTCTGGGAGACGAAGCCGTTCGGCGCCAGAATCAGCTGCCAGCCGATGGTCCGCACGAGGAAGTTCGTCCAGAACGGCACAAGAACCAGGCCGAGAAGAAGGCCACGCCACTTGGGACTCACCTTCGTCGCCAGCCAGTACGCAAAGGGCACCGAGATGACCAGACAGATGAACGTGCCGGTGATCGAGATGCGCAACGTGCGCCAGAAGATCGGCGCGTATGCCGGGTCGAAGGCCTTCCCGAAGTTGTCCAGCGACCATACGGAGGGACTGACATTGGGTTTCTGCACAAAGGTGCTGACCTGCTCGCCCAGGCTGTAGAGCAGCACAAGCCCCACCGGCAGGGCGAAGAACAGGATGAACCACGTCCACGCGGGGATCGCCAGCAAGAACTTCGGCGAGCGAGCGCGCCTCCGCTTAGCAGGCTTGCCTGGAGCCGGAGCCGCCGATCCTGGGTCGGCGGTCTCCACCGTGTCAGTGGTCATCGGACTGTCAGCTACCTGCCGCCGACTTGAACTTGTTGTAGATCTCAACGCGACGGTCCTGCGCAGAGTTCAGCTCGCCGGACTCCATGATCGCCACCTGCTCAGGGGTGAAGAACACGATGTCGAGACGCTCGACCCCGGCATCTTCGGCCAGCGGCTGGATGTCCTTCACGCCGGTGTGGTAGCCGATGTACTCGAGCTCCTTGAGCGACACCTCAGGCTGAAGCAGGTAGTCCATCCATGCGTAGGCGGCATTCGGGTGTGGCGCACCCACTGGAATCGCATAGGTGTCCATCCAGATCTCGGTCCTCGGCCCCGGGAAGACCCACTTCCACTGGTCTGGGGAGTCGGCGCCGAGAATGCCCTGACGCGCGTCACCGTTCCACGCGTGCACCAGCGCGAAGTTACCGTTCTGCATGTCGCCACCACCGGGGTAAGACACGAAGGCCTTAACGTGCGGAGCCAGCTCGTTGACCAAGAACTCTTCACACTGATCGAGCTCTGCAGTGTCCTCAGTCATCCAGTTGATGTCGTTGGCCCAGAGCCAAAGACCGACGGCGTTGTCCGGGCTGTCGAGGATCGAGACGTTTCCGCTTGCCTCGTTCATGGCGACGTCGATGAAGTCCTGCCACGTCGTCATCTCTTTGTTGATCTTGGTGGTGTCGTAGGCGTATCCGGTGGTGCCCCAGTCCTTGCATACGGAGTACTTGTTGCCCGGGTCCCACGGCTGGTCCTTGTACTCCTCCTCGAGGTTGTCGAAGTTCTTGATCCGGCTGAGGTCGAGCTCTTGTATGAGCTCGTTCTCGACCAGAGCGGGGATGAAGGGACCAGTCGGCACGATGATGTCGTAGCCAGAGGTGCCTTTGGCGGCACTCAGCTTGGCGATGAGCTGCTCGTTGGAGTTGTACGAGTCGAGCGTGAACTTCAGCCCGTTGTCGCCCTCGAACGTCTTGATCACCTTGGGAGAGTTGTACTCACCCCAGGTGAACATGTTCAGCTCGCTCTCGATTTCGCCGGCGGGAGCAGCCGTCGTGTCCGTCGCCGTGTCGTCTCCGCAAGCACTGAGCAGCGTCGAGCCGGCGACAGCTGCACCGGCGGCACCACCCATGAACAGACGTCGGGAGATCCGCTGAGCAGCCTCTGGCGGGGCGAGAATCTTGATCGGTTCGTTCAGATCACTCATCAGTGTTTCCTTTTCTCTCGTCCCGGCTCAGTTGCCGGCCAGTACTTCTGCCTTGTCGGACGCCGGGTCGGCCAGAACGAGATCGGCCTGCTCGGCGGTAAAGAGGTACGTGTGGTCAGCAGCCCACGAGCACCAGACCGTCTGACCAGTTTCGAGTCGGGGCGCCTTGGTACGCGGAAGCCGGGCCAGGATCTCTCGGCCTCCACCCGTCGAGACCACGAACTGGATGACATCGCCGAGGTGAGATATGCCCGCCAGCTGGCCACGAAGAACATTGACAGCGGCTCCGGGGTCGGTCTCGCTCACCGAGATCGCCTCAGGCCGCACTGCAGCCAGGGCGTCCGACCCAACGGCGAGCGAGTCGGCGGGCCGACTCGACGTCAGCGTCGAGCCGTTCGCCTCAATTCCGGCACCGCCTTCAAGAGCCCGGCCGCGGAAGAAGTTCTGCTGCCCGATGAAGCCCGCGACGAAAGCAGAAGCTGGGTGTTCGTAGATCGTGTAGGGATCGCCGAGCTGCTCGATGCGGCCGTCGAGCATGACCGCAATCCGGTCGCTCATCGAGAGCGCTTCCTCCTGGTCGTGCGTGACGAAGATGAACGTGATCCCCAGCTGCGACTGCAGCAGTTTGAGCTCGATCTGCATCTCTTCGCGCAGCTTCCGGTCGAGCGCACCCAGTGGCTCGTCCAGGAGCAGCAGGCTCGGTCGGTTGACCAAAGCGCGGGCGAGCGCGACCCGCTGCTGCTGGCCGCCGGACAGCTGCCTGGGCCTGCGGTCGGCCAGCGGTCGCATCTTGACCATGTCGAGCGCCTCGGCGACGCGCAGGGCCATGTCAGCCTTGCCCACGCTCTTTTGGCGAAGCCCGTAGGCGACGTTTTCAGCCACCGACATGTGCGGAAACAGGGCATATGCCTGAAAGACCGTGTTCACGTCGCGCTTGTGTGGCGGTGTGCCGGCGATCGGCTGACCTGAGATGCGCAGCTCGCCGGACGTCGGCTCTTCGAAGCCGGCCAGCATGCGCAAAGTGGTGGTTTTTCCGCATCCACTGGGCCCAAGGAGTGAGATGAACTCACCGGGTCGGACACTGAGGTTGATGCGGTCGACAGCAGTGAAGTCACCGAACATCTTGACCACGTCGACCAGTTCGACGGCCCCGGTCTGCTCCCCGGAGCTATCCGCGTCTGCCACTCGTCGCTACCTCTCCTCGAACGGACCGAAGTCCCGGAACCGCCGCACCTCTAGTCAACTGGGTGATGGGCGCAGTCAAGCAGACTCACCACCAGATTCGGTGACTTTGCGACCAAGTCGTGACCTGCGCGTCACGCTCCGTGGTCACCAGTCCCTCCGCGCCGATAGACCACCTGTCCTGATGCGACAGTCAGCTCGACCGAGGCGTCGGCAATGGTCCCCTCCGA
Source organism: Actinomycetes bacterium (assembly GCA_024644435.1). Classification (GTDB taxonomy): domain Bacteria; phylum Actinomycetota; class Actinomycetes; order JAHEKZ01; family JAHEKZ01; genus JAHEKZ01. The sequence goes on from JAHEKZ010000019.1 coordinate 34,618, forward strand.
CGCGGCGAAGATGTCACGGTCCAGAACCGCCAGATCCGCCCGCATCCCCACCTTCAGGCTTCCCGAGTCTTTCTCGTCGTGGTTGACGTACGCCGTCCCCGACGTAAAGGCGGCGACCGCGTCGGCCAGAGCCACTCGCTCACCCGGAAGGAAGGCCGGCATATCGGGCTCAGCAGGACTACGGCGGTTCACCATCACGTCGATCTCCTCGAGCGGGTTCGCCGACGTGACCGACCAGTCGCTGCCACCGGCGATCCGGGCCCCGGACCGCATCATCGAGGCGAACGGGTACTGCATCTCGACCCGGTCCGAGCCGAGGAACGGCACCGTGAGCTCGTCCATCTGCGCGTCACCCTGGGCCCACAGCGGCTGGCAGTTGGCGATCGCTCCGACCTGGGCAAAGCGGCCGATGTCGTCCGGATGGACGATCTGCACGTGGGCGATGTGATGACGGTGATCGGACATGCCATTCGCCTTCCTCGCTGCCCCAACCGCGTCCAGAGCGTTGCGAACCGCCCGGTCGCCGATGGCATGCATGTGCACCTGGAAGCCGAGCCGGTCGAGCTCGGTGACCGCAGCCGCCAAGAGGTCACGCTCCACGTACGAGAGCCCGTGATTGTCGGTGTGCCCTCCGCAGCCGTCGCAGTAGGGCTCGAGCAGAGCTCCGGTGTAGTTCTCGAGCACGCCGTCGGTCATGATCTTGATGCTGGTGGCGTGGTAGTTGCCCACCACGCCGTTCTCCCGCTGGGCAAGGAACTCCGGGATCTGCTCCAGGCCCTGGTGGCGGTCCCACCACAAGGCCCCGACTACCCGCGCCGTCAGTCTGCCGTCCGCGGCAAGTGAGCGGTAGGCGTCGTGCGTCCCCGGGGTGACCCAAGCGTCCTGCCACGCCGTGATCCCCAGTGAGTGCAGGTGCTCCTGCGCGTTGAGGATGGCCGCCTCCCACTCGTCGCGCGCCGGCAAGGGCACAAAGGTGTCGTTGAAGGTGTAGGCAGCCCCCTCATGCAGCATCCCCGTGGGATCTTTCGTGTCGGGGTCGCGCTCGATCCGCCCGTCGGAGGGGTCTGAGGTCTCCTTGGTGATTCCGGCCAGCCGGAGGGCGGCGGAGTTCACCCACGCGCCGTGGACATCCTTGTTGAACAGGAACACCGGACGGTCAGGGACGATCGCGTCAAGATCCTCTTTACGCGGAAGACCCCCCGGGAAGCTCTCCATCGCCCAGCCTCCCCCGACGATCCACGGCTCGTCCGGGTTCGCGCTCGCGTACTCGGCAATGGCCGCGAGATAGGCCTCACGCCCGATGACGTCGTTGAGCCACACCCGAAGCCGGTTGCGTCCGGCGAAGGGGCTGTGGATGTGTGCGTCCTGGAAGCCGGGCAGTGCGAGCCGCCCGGGAAGTGAGAGCACCTCAGTGGCTGGACCGCGGAGGTCGGCCAGGTCACCGGCCCCATCCCCGATGGCAAGGATTCGTCCGTCCTTGATCGCCACCTCACGCCCGGGCGTGCTTGAGCCGTCATTGCGGTAGACGGCCAGATCGGTGAGCAGCAGGTCAGCAGCAGATGTGGTGGGCATCCCCGCATCCTTTCCACCGCCACCACGCGGCGCAAGCGGCTGAGCGAACTGGCGCTGACCGAGCCAGCTCGCTCCCTGCCGTGCGCCCAGCCCGCTCGTCGTCACCCGCACGGGCTACCAGCCAACCCCCGCCCCGGCCGATAACCACTATGGCCCTCAGGGCCTCTTTCATCGATTTCATGGGCCGAGGGGCATTTCGTGACACGCAGCATGCGGTGGGTGCGACTGGTCGGGGTGCCGACTGTCCTGGTCCTGGGCACCGGCGCGCTGCTAGGCGCACCCTCGGATGCGGCAACCAACGCTCCGTGCATCATGCGGGTGAACATCGACCGCACGTCCAGCACGACCTACGCCAATGGTGTCGAGCGAAGCGTGTACAAGGTCAAGGTCAGCTGGGCGGACCGCTCGCAGACTGCAGAGGTGGACCGCATGGTGATGCCGCCCAAGGCTCAGCCCCGACTCGTGACCAAGAAGCTCGGCACCTTGGGCAACCTGCGGACACAGCTGGAGAGCCCAAAGGGCAGCCGGGGCATCGCAGCGGTCAACGGCGACTTCTTCTATGGCTACCCCATCGGTGGACAGCGGGTCTACCTACCGCGCAATGCATCCATCACAAAGGGGAAGCCGGTCCGCCTCGGTCCCCAGCGCACCCGCGTCGTCGGCATCGACAAGGACGGGAACCCCTACGACCGCGAGGTGGGCATCAAGGGCACCGTCGCGCACGGGAACAAGGTCTTCACCATCGACAGCCTGAACTGGCACTCGATCGGCGATGCCGGCGTCGCCATCTACACCTCCGCCTGGGCTGATGTGAAGAGCGCCAAACGCCCGGCCGGTGTCGTGGAGTGGGTCGTGAAGAAGAACAAGATCATCGATGTTCGGACCCGGGCGAAGACGGGCAAGACCGTCAAGCCTCACACCAAGGTGGTCGCTTTCGGCAAGAAGTACGCCAGGTACGCCAAGCGCGTCAAGGTCAACAGCGCAGCGCTCGTCGCGGCCAAACAGAGCACAGCCGGCGGCGTCCAGCTGCAGGAGGCCATCGGGCGAGGAGTGTCGCTCGTCGACACGGGCGAGGTGGCCCTTCCGTGCGAAGGAAAGTGGTACCAGCAGCGCCCCAGAACCACCGTGGGCTGGGACAAGGACGGCACCTGGATGACGCTCTCGCTACCGGGCACCGGGTACGACCGCAACGGCTACCGGATCGGTGGGCTCGGCCTCGCTCAGGAAGCGAACGTGGCCAAGGCCCTCGGATTCGTGGAGGCCTCCGAGCTGGACGGTGGTGGGTCCACCACCGCGATGGTTCGCCGATCTGATGGCGCGTGGGACCGGGTCGACGACAAGGACTCGATCTGGCAGCGGCCAGTCCCCAACGCGATGATCTGGGTCAAGCCGAAGAAGTAGCGTTCATCCGTCCGAGGCTCTCGCCTACGATTCGCTGGTGACAGATACCGACTTCAGCCTCACCGCCTCTCCCGGCCGTACGCTGCCGGTCGCTACCCACGCGTCCGGAATGCGGATCTGGGACCACGACGGCGCCGAGTGGATCGACGCGTGTGGCGGCGCCATGGTCATGAGTCTGGGTCACTGCCATCCACGCCTGGTCGAAGCGGCCCAGAAGCAGCTGGAGAAACTGACCTTCACCTACCGCTTCTCGTTCTCCAACGAGCCAATGATCGAGCTCGCTTCCCTCATCCGAGAGATCGCCCCCATGGACCGAGGCTGGGCGTTCTTCAACTCATCCGGGTCAGAGTCTGTCGAGTCAGCCATCCACCTGGCACTGCTGTACTGGCAGCACACGGGCCACCCGGGAAAGACCGAGCTGATCTCGCGCTACCCGAGCTTTCACGGATCGACGCTGGGAGCGCTCGGCCTGTCGGGATCGCGGTGGCGGCAGGGCTTTGAACACGTGCTTGACGACAACCCCGTCGCGCAGGCGCCGAACGCCGACATCCGCTCCGGCCTCTCACCCGAGCAAGAGCTGGCTTTCGGGCTGCAGCAGATCGAGGATGCCATCATCGCCCGGGGTCCGGAAAACGTGGCCGCAGTCTTTCTCGAACCGATCTCAGGGGCCAGCACCGCCGCCGTCGTTCCGCCGGACGGTTACCTCGAAGGGGTCCGCACCCTCTGCGACCAGTACAACGTCCTGATGATCTGCGATGAGACCGTCACCGGGTTCGGCCGTACCGGCACGTGGTGGGCCGTCGACCACTGGGCAGTTCAGCCCGACATGATCAGCTTCGCCAAAGGTGTGACGAGCGGCGTGACGCCGTTCTCGGGCCTGGCGATCAGCGGCACCATCGCTGACGTGTTCGCCGCGGCGCCCGAAGGATTCCCGTTCGGTCACACCTACTCCGGCAACCCGGTCGGGTGCGCCGTGGCCGCCGAAGTCATTCGAACGATTCGTGACGACGGGCTTCTGGAGAACAGCGTCGAGATGGGCAAACGTCTGCATCAGGGCCTGGTGGAGATTGCCGACCGCTCAGCACACATCGGCCAGGTACGCGGGCGGGGCTTGCTGCAAGGGCTCGAGCTGGTCACCGATCGCGAGTCGCTTGAACCGCTTGCGGGATCCTCCTACCGTCTCGCCGGACTGGCCCGCGACCGACACATGATGATCTACTCGTGCCCGACGCCTCTGGGTGACCGCGTCATTGAGGCCGTCATGCTCGCGCCGCCACTGACGATCGGCGCACAGGACGTCGACGAGATCGTGGAGCGGCTCTCCGGAGCGGTTGAGGAGCTCGACCGAACGTCATAGTCCGTTGCCTATCGGCTAGGCGATGGCCGGCGCGGCCGTCATCCCTGGGTCGTCGAAGAGGTACTCGTTGAGCAGGTAGTTGATCTCTTGGATCGACAACGCCTCCGTATACGCGACGTTGCGCGAAAACCTTTGGTAGTCGACCGCCCGGAGCGCCTCCAACGCCCGCGGGTGTCTGAGCGTCAGGTACAGCTCAGTGGTGACCTTCCGACGCGGAAAATCAGTCTTCACAGTGCCGCAGCCGAAACCAAAGATCGTCAGAGCAACGTCGGCGTCCTCGGGCGCGCACTTGGCAATGACGCCCCGGTCCAGCACCTTGACCTTGGGTCGTGGGTAGTCGCGACGTTCCCAGATCTGGATGCAGGTCTGAAGGTAGGTACGCGTGTATGCGACGGCACCTTCTGCGTCGACGTAGCTGATGGAGAGATCATCGTCGGTGCGCAGGTGAAAGCGGGTGTCCAGCCGGTTGGTGACGCTCCACTTGCGCCACGACCGGGGAACGATGAACGCGATGAAATCGCTGTAGTGCGCGCATTGGTTGAAGAACGGCACAGAGAGGGCATTGTTTCTGCCGAACGGTGGGTTTCCCACGCTCACAGCGCGCTGAACGCTGAGCTGTTGTTGCAGGAAGTCGCCACGCGAGACGTCTTGGTGCCGCGGCTCGATGTCGAAGCTGACGACGTCCAGCACACCGACGGCACGCACAGCATCGATGAACACCCCCGTGCCGCCGGCCGGCTCCAGCCAGGTCCGGTTGGTGGCATCGGGCACGACGTCGAACACCTTCTTCACCACTGCATCGGCAATCGGACGCGGGGTGAAGAACTGTTCCTTGCCCGTGACCCGGGTGTTGCCGTTGGGGGTGGGGCTCCTGCTTGCCCCACGGCGCTCAGTCACGCCCACGACCCTAGCGACGTACGCGAGGTGGGCGGGCTCCGGTCACGACGTCGTGGCGCTCTGCGAGGATGAAGTAGACGACCCGATGAGGCTGCGCCCACACCACCGAACGGGAGGCTCGATGAAGGCAGTTGTTCAACGAACCTACGGCCCGATGGAGTCGCTCAGGGTGGAGGACGTTCCCACACCGACGGCTGGCAAAGGGGAGGTTCTGGTACGGGTGCGTGCCGCGTCGCTGCACGCGGACATCTGGCACGCAGTCTCCGGGCGGCCGTATGTGATGCGGCTCATGGGGCCGGGATTCAGACGGCCGAAGGTCGCGATCCCCGGTATCGACCTCGCAGGTCGGGTGGAGTCAGTCGGGTCGGGAGTGACCCGATTCGCATCCGGAGACGATGTCTTCGGTGAGTGTGTGCGCGGGATCCAGTGGAAGAACGGCGCAGCGTTCGCCGAGTATGCGTCCGTGCTGGAGAAAGACCTCGAACCCAAGCCAACACGGCTCTCGTACGAACAAGCAGCCGCCGTCCCGACCTCCGGCCTGATAGCCCTGCAGACCATCCAGGACGAGGGTCAGGTGCAGTCGGACCAACGGGTTCTGGTCAACGGCGCCGGCGGCGCAGTGGGCTCGTTCGCCGTTCAGCTCGCCAAAGCACGGGGCGCCCATGTGACAGCCGTCGACAGCGCCAACAAGCTGGATGCGCTGCGCTCGATCGGGGCCGACGTCGTGATCGACTATGCCGCCACCGACTACACGGCGACCGGGGACCGCTACGACGTCGTCATCGACATCCCTGGCAACCGGCCACTCTCAGCCGTACGACAAGCTCTCACCCCGGACGGAACCTACGTCTACGTGGGCCACGACCAGTACGGACGCCAAGGCCATCCGGTATTCGGCTCGATCGGACGGTTCCTCCGCATGTTCGCCATGGCGCCCTTTGTGTCGCAGTTCAAGAAGCCAGGCAAAGTCTCGCCACGGGCAGACCGAATGAAGACCTTGGCCGAGCTGTGCGATGCGGGAAAGCTGACGCCGTTGGTCGACAGCACCTACGACCTCAGTCAGGTCCACCAGGCCCTTCGCCACTTGGAGGCCGGAACGGCAACGGGAAAGATCGTGATCACGATGGCGGACCCCGACTGACCTACCAGGCAAAAGTGGGGGCCGCCGGCGAGGAGACGCACCATGGCGAACAACAACAACGCAGGCGCGGCCGGTGGCGGCGCCCTCTACGGACTCGGCATCTTCGGCGCATGGGTCTACTTCTGGCAACAGGCAGACAGCGTGTGGGAGTACTTGCTCGCGATTCTGCAGGGGCTCGTCTGGCCGGCGATCATGGTGTACGACGTCTTCTCAGCCCTGGGCGACTAGCCGACGTCACCCAGCTGCTCAAGCAGTCGCTCGTAGGCGGGGAAGAGCGCCTCGCTGACTGCAGGAAACGGCTGGATCGTGTCCACGAGCGTCGCGATCGGAACTTCGGCGCGCACAGCGAGCGTCACCTGCGCAATCCACTCGTCCGCCCGGGGGCCGACCGCCGAAGCGCCGATCAGTGTTCCGCGCTCAGCATCAGCGTTCAGAACGACGACACCGTCTTCCGACTCAAGCCAGCCGCGCGCCGTTCCTCCGATATCCATGGTCGCGCGCACCACAGAGCGTCCGTCCTTGCGTGCCTGCTCGGCCGAGATCCCGACCCCCGCCACCGGTGGGTCGATGAAGACACCCCGAGGCACGGCATCGAGATGCATGGTGTCATCTCCCCCAAGAACGTTGGCCGCGACGACCCGGCCCGCGTAGTTTGCGGTGTGTGTGAAGGGGTGCTTGCCGGTGACATCACCTGCGGCATAGACGTTGCGGTGTCCGGGCACACGCCCGTCACGACCAATCGTGACTCCCCCACCTGATGTGTCGATCCCGAGCACGTCAAGCCCGTAGCCCTTCGTCCGCGGACGCCGACCGGTCGCTACCAAGAGCCGATCTGCGGTGAACTGCGTACCGTCTGCGAGGTGAAGGGATGTTGCTCCTGCTGACGTCGAGACACGGTCCACTCCCACGCCGAGGCTGACGGTCACTCCCGTCTTCGCCAGAATGTCGCTGACCAACGCCGAAACCTCCGGCTCTTCGCCCGGCAGGAGCCGATCCATGGCCTCCACCACCGTGACGACCGTGCCGAAGGTCGAGAACACCTGGGCCAGCTCAACGCCGATCGCGCCGCCACCCAGGATCAGCAGCGACTGCGGCAGCTCGCGGCTCGTCAGCGCATCGTCACTCGTCCAGGCTCGTGCGTCGCTGAGACCGGGAATCGGTGGTAGGACCGCGTCGGCACCCACGCTGATCAGGAGGTTGTTGTAGCTGAGCTCACGGGTGCCCACCATGACCCGGCCTAGAGCAGTAATACGTCCCTCGCCACGGACTATCTCAACACCCTCGTCGGCAAGTCCTTGCGCAGTCTCGGTGTCGTCGAGGTGATTGGCCCGCTCATCCCGCATACGAAGGGCCTGCTGCCAGGCGGCGGCCGGGTCACCGAGATCCAACGGCGCATCGACGGCGCCGAGGCTGTGGGCGCTGCCGGCCAGCCGCCGACGCGAGGCGGCAATGAGCAGGGCCTTGCTCGGGATGCACCCCCAGTACGGGCACTCACCGCCGACGAGTCGCGACTCGACCAGGGCCACGCGGCGGCCGGCCAGCGCGACCCTGGACGCCGCAGTCTCCCCGGCCGAGCCACCACCGAGGACGATCAGGTCGTACTTCGGGTCAGGAGTCATACGACCCATTGATACCTCACAGGTCGACACGGCGCCGGTTCGCACTGTCAACGCTAACGGGGTCTAGCCTCGACGGGTCCGATTCCACGCGCGAGGAGACATCAGTGAGCTACGCGGTCTACGTCGGAAAGAACCACTCTGCCGATGGGCACGGCTACCTCGCGGGCTACGGGGACGAGCCCTCCAGCCACTGGCTCGACGTGGTCCCGCGCAGGTCGCACGACGCCGGATCTGCCATCGAGGTGGGCGTCACACCGCAGGCCCTGACGCCGGGCGTGCGATCACACATCCCACAAGTCTCCGAGACCTGTCGCTACCTGAGCGTCGGCTACTCGTACTACCTCGGTGTCCCCTCACCACTCACCAACGGGGGGCTCAACGAGCACGGTGTCGCCGTGCGCGACGTGTGGTCCCCTAGTAGCCCACAGCTGTGCGCGCTGACACCGCCGGACCAGAGAGGCCCCAACTACAGCGATCTGGCACGGATCGTCCTCGAACGAGCGACGACTGCGCGTGAGGGGGTCGAGACGATCGGAGAACTGATCGCGCAGTACGGCTACTCCACCTATGGCGGCAACTCCCACTTGATCGCAGATGAGGACGAAGCCTGGGTGGTCATCGAGTTCGCGGGCGGGCAGGGGCTCTGGGTTGCCGAACGCCTCGATGGCAACAGCATTCGAGTGAGCCGTCCGGGATACATCCTCGATATCCCGACGAGCTTCCTGGACAACCCGAACTACCTCGGGGCACCACACCTGATCGACTTCGCCGTCCAGCAGGGCTGGTTCGCCCCCGACGGACAGCCCTCGTTCAACGTGAACGAGATCTACGGGGACGGCAAGGGTCGCTCACCCGCCGCGCAGTGGATGGAGTCCGAGCTCGCGC
>JAHEKZ010000063.1 GCA_024644435.1 Actinomycetes bacterium
ACGCTGTCGAGAAGCCGATCGACGTCCGACTCGATGCTGTAGTGCGAAAGGCTCACGCGGACAGCGCTACCCGAGTCGCGGATGCCGAGCGCGCGGGTGACCTCCCACGCATAGTTGTGTCCGTGCCAGGCGTTGATCCCTGCCTCATCGAGCCGTCGCGTGGTCTGCTCAGGATCTTCACCGGCCACCCGGAAGAACACGGTCGCCGTACGGTGCTTGGCCCTGCCGTACAGCGTGATGCGCTCGTCGGACTCAAGACCGTTCAGCATCCGGTCTAGCAATGCGCTCTCGTGCTCGTGCGCAGCGGTGAGCGAGGCCACGAGCCGCTCGCGACGCGACCCCGCAGCGGAATCGTCCAATGATGAAAGGTGGTCGACGGCCGCCGTCACGCCGGCGAAGTTCGCAAAGGACGGGGTACCCCACTCGAAACGATCGGGCACGTCATTGGCCGAGGAGTCCAGCTTGAAGGGAACGATGCCGTCGAGCAGGGCGGGATCCGCGATCAGGCAGCCGACGTGGGGGCCGTCCCACTTGTAAGCACTTGTCACGTAGAAGTCAGAGCCGAGTTCGGCGATGTCGACAACTCCGTGGGCGGTGTTGTGCACGCCGTCCACGTAGGTCAACGCCCCTACTGCGCGTGCGGCGTCCGTGATGGCACGGACGTCGGGGCGTGTACCGAGAACATTGCTGGCGCCGGTAACAGCGACCAGGCACGTTCGGTCGTCGATCAGGTCGGAATACTGCGCGACCGGCAGCTCGCCCGACTCGACGTCGATCCTCGCCCACCGCACCTCGACGCCGGACGCCTCGGCCCACTGCACCCACGGCCGCACGTTGGCGTCGTGGTCCAGCTCGGAGACCACGAGGTTGTCGCCCACACTCCAGTCGCGAGCGAGCGCCTGGGCGAACCGGTAGGTGAGAGTGGTCATGTTGGGACCCAGGACGACACCGCTCGGTTCCGATGACCCGACGAGGTCGGCCACCGCCTGGCGGGCAGCGGCTGTTATCTCATCGGACGCACGGCTGCTCGCAAACACTCCCCCGCCGTTGCTCGTACCGGATCGGTACACGTCCGCAACCGCTTCGATGACCGAGACCGGTGACTGCGTGCCAGCTGCTCCGTCCAGCCACACCCGCCCATCCTGCAGGGCCGGATAGAGCGCGCGGATTCGTTGGACGTCATATGTCATGTCTTGGCCTGGCTTCCAGCGGTAGTGACGAGGGTGCGGACCACGCGCAGTGCGACCGAGAGCGTTGCGAGGTCGAAGTGGTCACTGGACGCAATCTCATGGAGTGTGGTGCGCGCCCGCCCAAGGCCCTCGGAGTTGGCGTTCTCCCAGTCGGTAATGCGCTCTTCTGGGCTACCCCCTTCAGGTGTCAGCGTGAGCACGTTCGAGGTCAACCCGGCGAGTGCCCCGTAGAGGTCGTATCGAAGCGCCATACGGGCCAGGGCATGCCAGCGTTCGTCGCGCGGAAGCTCAGTGATCCGGCTGAGCATCTTGTCGACCTCGAACCGGTCAGAGAGCGCGAAGTACACGAACCCCACGTCATCAGCCTGCTGGCCGGTGGTGTTGGCCAGCTCGACGATGTCGAGCAGCGAGAAGGCATCCAGGTGAGCGGCGGTCTCGACCGCAAGATCCTCGGGCACCCCCTCGGCCGAGTACTCCGCCGCTCGACGGAGAAGCCGTTCCTTCTCGGCGCCTCGAAGCATCTGCGGGATTTCGGTGATCAGACCCTTGACCTGCGAGAAGTGCTCGATCTCAGCCTCTACGTCGAGCAGTGAACGTCGGCTCTGGAGCAGCCAACGGGACGCGCGGTCAAGCAGCCTCCGACTCTCGAGGTAGAGCCACGACTGGGCGCGGACCGGCACCTTGTTGTCGAGGTCGGCCACCCGGGCCCAGAAGTCGTCGAGCCCAAAGACCTCACGGGCCACGGTGTGTGCCCGGGCAATCTCGACGGGAGTGGCCCCCGTCTCCTCCATGGCTCGGAATCCGAACGTGATGCCACCGCGGTTGATGATCTGGTTGACCACGACCGTGGTGATGATCTCGCGCCGCAGCGGGTGAGACACGAGGCGATCGGCATACAGGGACGTGACCTTGTCGGGGAAGTACCTCTCCAGAACCCGTTGGAAGTAGGGCTCGTCAGGGAGCTGACTCGCCAGCAGGTCGTTCGACAGGTCCATCTTCGAGTAGGCCACGAGGACCGAGAACTCTGGCGAGCACAGCCCGCTGCCCGAGGCGTCGAGGCGATCGAGCTCGGCATCGGTCGGCAGGTACTCGAGCGAGCGATCGAGCTCGCCTCGGGCCTCGAGCCAACGAATGAACCGCTTGTGCACCGGCAACATCGAATGGGTCTGCGCTCGCGCGTTGCTCAGCAGGACGTTCTGATCGTAGTTGTGGCTGAGGACGTGATCACCGACCTCGTCGGTCATCTGCGCCAGCAGCTCGTTGCGTTGCTTCTGCGTAAGGTCACCGGAGCGAACCACGGTGTCGAGCAAGATCTTGATGTTCACCTCGTGGTCCGAGGTGTCGACACCGGCCGAGTTGTCGATCGCGTCGGTGTTGATCAGCACTCCGTGGCGCGACGTCTCGATCCGGCCGAGCTGGGTGAACCCGAGGTTTCCCCCCTCACCGACCACACGTACTCGCAGGTCAGCCCCGTTGATCCGGATCGCGTCGTTGGCCTTGTCGCCGACGTCAGCGTTGGACTCGGCCTCCGACTTGACGTAGGTGCCGATGCCGCCGTTCCACAGCAGGTGGGCGGGGGCCCGGAGGATCGCCTGCATCAACTCTTGCGGTGGCAACGCCGTCGTTCCCTCAGCGAGTCCCAGTGACCGGGCTACTGGCCCGCTGATCGGCACGGACTTCAAACTGCGCGAGTAGATACCGCCACCGTCGGACAACAGCGTCTTGTCGTAGTCCTCCCAGCTGGACCGCGGCAGCTGAAACAGACGCTTCCGTTCGGCATAGGAGGTGGCAGCGTCTGGCTCAGGGTCAAGGAATATGTGCCGGTGGTCGAACGCGGCCAGCAGCCGGATGTGCTCAGAGAGCAACATGCCGTTGCCGAACACGTCGCCGGACATGTCTCCAACGCCGATGACGGTGAAGTCCTCGGTCTGGGTGTCGACCCCCAGCTCACGGAAGTGATGTTTGACCGACTCCCACGCGCCACGTGCCGTGATGCCCATCGCCTTGTGGTCGTAACCCACCGAACCGCCGGAGGCGAAGGCATCGCCGAGCCAGAAGCCGTAGCTCTGGGAAATTCCGTTGGCGATGTCCGAGAACGTCGCTGTTCCCTTGTCGGCTGCTACGACCAGGTAGGGATCGTCGCCGTCACGCCGCACCACATCCGGTGGCGGAACCACTGCCGACTCGACCAGGTTGTCGGTGATGTCGAGAAGTGCGCTGATGAAGGTGCGGTACGCCGCCACCCCTTCGGCCAACCATGCATCACGTCCGTCCACCGAAGGGTCGGGAAGGCGCTTCGGAAGGAAACCGCCCTTGGCGCCGACCGGCACGATCACGGCGTTCTTGACTGCCTGGGCCTTCACCAGCCCCAAGATCTCGGTGCGGAAGTCCTCGCGGCGGTCCGACCAGCGCAGCCCTCCTCGTGCGACGGCACCGAAGCGCAGATGCACCCCTTCGACACGAGGTGAGTAGACCCAGATCTCGTACTTCGGACGGGGCAGTGGCAGGTCGGGAACGGCCGAAGGGTCGAGCTTGAACGAGACGTAGGGCTTGGCCCCGCCCTCCTGGGCCGGCTGGTAGTAGTTCGTCCGCAGCGTGGCATTGATCAATGACAGGAGCGAACGAATGATCCGGTCTTGGTCAAGGCTGCTGACGGCGTCCAATCCCTCCAACACCTCAGCGGTGATCTGATCGGCGGCAGCTTCACGGTCACCGGCGAAGGCGGGATCAAATCGAGTCTCGAAGAGTCGAACCAGACGCTGCACCAGCTCGATGTGCACCGACAACGACTCTTCTATGTACTCCTGGCTGAAGTGAGCGCTGGCCTGTCGCATGTACTTCACATAGGCGCGGAGGACCATCGCCTGGCGCCACTCGAGACCGGCCGAGACCACCAGCCCGTTGAACCCGTCGGACTCGGCCAAGCCGGACCACACGGCGCCGAAGGCGTCCTGGAAGAGGACCTTGAGCTCGTCGGTGTTCACCGACACCTGACCGGTCGCGACCCCGCGGTGATAGAGACCGAAATCGTAGAGCCAGATGCGGGTGCCATCGACCAGATCGACGTCGTAAGGGCGCTCGTCGAGCACCTCGACGCCCATGCGCTGCAGGTAAGGCAGGACTTCCGAGAGCGAGATCTCGGTTCCGACGCGGTAGATCTTGAACCTCAGCTCGCCGGCTTCAGCGCCAGGCGGCTCGTAGAGGTTCATTCCCAGCGGACCGTCCGGCTGCAGCGACTCCATACGCCGGATGTCCGACACAGCCAACCGGGCCGGGAAGTCCTCCTTGTACGCCTCGGGGAAGGCGTCGCCGTACTTCTTCAGCAGCTCGACAGCTTCGCCCTCGCCGAGCTGCCCGAGGAGCGAGTCGGCCAGATCGTCGTCCCAGGTGCGCGTGGCCTGGGCCAGACGGCTCTCGAGGAGAGCTGCATCAACTTCAGGAATCGTGCTGCCGGGCTTGCCGCGCACCACGTAGTGCAGCCGGGCCAGTACCGACTCGGAGACTCGAGCTGTGTAGTCGGCACTCTCGGCCGAGAAGACGTCCAGCAGGATGGACTCCATAGCCAGCCTGACCTGGGTGGTGTACCGGTCACGAGGCAGGTACACCAATGCAGAGGCGAAGCGACCGTAGACGTCATACCGCAAGAAGAGCCTGATCTGACGACGCTCTTGCAGGTGCATCACGCTGACGGCGATGGGCATCAGCTCTTCGACGTCCATCTGGAAGATCTCGTCACGCGGGTAGGTCTCCAGGATCTGCAGGAGATCCTTGCCGCTGTGGCTCATGGCCGCGAACCCGCTGAGCTCGAGGATCGACTTGACCTTGCGCCTCAACACCGGGATTCGCGTCACGCTCTCGCTGTAGGCAGACGTGGTGAAGAGGCCGAGCATCCGCCGCTCACCCGTGACGTTGCCGTTCTCGTCAAAGGTCTTGATCCCGATGTAGTCGAGGTAGGCGGGGCGGTGAACCGTTGACCGGCTGTTCGCCTTCGTCAAGATCAACAACTGCTTCTCACGGGCCTTCGCCCGGACCTCGGGTGGGAGCTTGCTGAAGGACGTGGACTCGTTGTGGTCACCTCGAAGGAGACCGAGCCCGGTACCGGGCTTTGTGATGAGGACGTCCTCACCGTCAAGCTCCTGCAGCTCGTACTCGCGATAGCCCAGGAACGTGAAGTGCTCGTCGATCAGCCAGCGCAGCAGCTCCCACGCGTCAGCGACCTCTTCAGCCGGGAGGTCAGGTGGTGACTCGTGCAGCTCATCGGCGATGCGTTGGGCCGCTTCGCGCATCTTCGCCCAGTCCTCGACGCCGTCGCGAACATCGCGAAGAACGTCAGTGAGCCGCCGTTCCACCGCCCTGAGGCGGCCGGAGTCTGAGATCCGGTCGACCTCGAAATGCATCCACGACTCCTGGATCGCCCCGGGGGTCTGGCGCTCCTCACGTGTGAGCAGCAAACGCTGAAGCTCACCGACCAGCGACCGCTCGACGGTGAGCTGAGGGTGCACCACCAGGTGGAGGGACAACCCCTCCTGCGCCAAGGCGGACGTGACCGAGTCGACGAGGAAGGGCATGTCGTCAGTGACGATCTCGACGACGGTGTGAGGTGAGACCCACCCGTTTGCCTCAAGGGTGGGGTTGAACACCCGGACCCGGGCGGTTCCGACGGGGCGCTCGGTCGCCAGCCTGCGCTGCGAAACAGCGGCACCGAAGACGTCGACCGGATCGCGCCCCACCAGGCCCTCGTCGGAGACGTGACGGTAGTAGGTCTGAAGAAATGCCGACAGATCGGGCAGGTCGTCAACCGAACGTTCCGCTTCTGCGATAGCTCGGCTGATCAGATCGGACTTGGCAACTCCAGCGTTGCTCAGCATGGACCAACTGCTCCCGTTCCGTGTGTCGGCCGGGGCCTTACCCTACCCGCCGACAACCCCGTTCGAACGATCCGGGTGCCGTGTCCTGGGCGCCGCCATCGCCCTCGGCATGCGATTTCGGCAAGCGATCTCGGCTGGTAGCGTCGCAAAACGGCTCTGACGCTCCCACCGAACCTGGGGACGGAGGCCTCAACCCCGAGGGAGGCCGCGGTGGACTCGAGCTTGAGCCTGGGCGATCTCTTGCCAGCGGCGGTCGGAATCGCTCTGAGCCCCATCCCCATCGCAGCCGTGATCTTGATGCTGTTCTCGTCGCGGGCCCGCGTCAACGGCGCGGCATTTGTCGCAGGGTGGATAGCCGGTCTCGTCGTCGTCGGTGGGGTCCTGCTACTTCTCGGCGGCGACCGGGCCGGCTCCTCGAACGAGCCGTCGACGACCTCGTTCTGGGTGAAGACGGCCTTGGGGGTCCTATTGCTCGGGGCAGCAGCCTGGCAGTGGCGCAACCGCCCGGACGCAGGGGAAGAGCCGACTATGCCGAGGTGGATGGAGGCGATCGACGGTTTCTCCGCCCTCAAGGCGTTCGGGTTGGCCGCCCTTCTGTCGGGCGTCAACCCCAAGAACCTGGCCCTCAACGCGGCGGGAGTTGTCGTCATCCTGCAGGGCGGGCTCCAGCCCACCGAGGAGTGGCTCGCCTTTGCGATCTTCGTGCTGGTCGCGAGCCTGACGGTGATCGCTCCGGTGGCCTACTACTTCGCCGCCGGAGAGCGGGCCGATCGGGCGCTCGCATCGATGAAGACCTGGCTGGTCGGGAACAACTCCGCCGTCATGGCTGTCCTCCTGCTCATCTTCGGCGTGAAGCTGCTCGCCGACGGCGTACAGGGCCTCGCGGGCTAGCGGACACCTGACCTTCACGAGCCCCTAGAGCAACTTGCCGCTCTGGTTGTCGCGGCTGCCGTACCCGAAGTACTCCCCATCGGAGACCTTCGGCGGCACCAACGTCTCCTTGATCGCGCGCGGGCTCACCCACCGAACCAAGTTGAGGGGGCTCCCTGCTTTGTCATTCGTGCCGCTTGCCCTGGCTCCCCCAAAGGGCTGCTGACCCACGACGGCTCCGGTGGGCTTGTCGTTGACATAGAAGTTGCCGGCCGCGAAGCGCAGCCGGTCAGCCACCTGCGCGACCACACTTCGGTCGCGAGCCACCACCGAGCCGGTGAGTGCGTAGGGACTGATGCTCTCCATCTGGTCGAGCATCGCGTCGAACTGGTCGTCCTCGTAGACGTGGATGCCGAGGATGGGCCCGAAGTACTCGGTGCGGAAGATGTCATGCGTCGGGTCGCTCCCGACCAACACCGTCGGTCGCACGAACCAGCCCTCGCTGTCGTCAGCCGTTCCTCCGGCAAGCACCTCGATGTCGGAGTCGGACGCCGCGTGCTTCAGCACGTCCGCGTGCTTGGCAAAGGCCCGCTCGTCGATCACCGCACCCATGAAGTTCGAGGGATCGGACACGTCACCCATCGTCAGACCATCGACGTCAGACGCGAGAGAGTCACGCAGCTGTCCCCACAGACTCCGAGGGACGTACGCCCGAGACGCGGCTGAGCATTTCTGTCCCTGGTACTCGAACGCACCCCGCACCAATGAGGTACGCAGAACATCCAGGTCTGCCGAGGAGTGAGCGACGACGAAATCTTTACCCCCCGTCTCACCCACCAGTCGTGGGTAGGTCCGGTAGGACGTGAGGTTCTCGGCGACCCGCTTCCAGAACGACTGGAAGACCGGTGTCGAGCCTGTGAAGTGCACACCGGCCAGGTCAGCGTCGGAGAAGACCACGTCACTGGTGTGAGTTCCATGTCCGGTGACCATGTTGATCACTCCCGGAGGCAGCCCCGCCTCTTCCAGCAGCTCCATGAGGAGGCTGGCGGCGAACTGCTGGGACGATGCGGGCTTCCATACGACGGTATTGCCCATCAACGCCGGTGCTGTCGGAAGGTTGCCCGCGATAGCTGTGAAGTTGAACGGAGTCACGGCGTACACGAATCCCTCGAGCGGCCGATGATCGAGCCGGTTCCATACTCCGGGAGAAGACACGGGCTGTTCGGCCAACACCTGCCGTCCGAAGGCAACGTTGAAGCGCCAGAAGTCGATCAGCTCACATGCGGCATCGATCTCGGCCTGGAACGCGGTCTTCGACTGCCCCAGCATCGTTGCGGCATTGAGCCGGTCGCGCCACGGCCCGGCGAGCAGGTCGGCCGCGCGCAGCAGGATGGCCGCCCGGTCGTCGAATGAGAGGGCCCGCCACGCGGGCGCAGCCTCCTTGGCCGCGTCGACCGCGCGGGCCGCGTCCTCAGTGGTCGTGTCACGCAGTCGGCCGAGCACATGGTGCCGCTTGTGCGGCTGAACCACAGCCATCTGGTCCCCGGAGCCCATCATCGAGCGGCCGCCCACCACCATCGGCAGCTCGCGCTCGGAGGCGGAGAGGTCGGCGAGCGCTCTCTGCAGGTCGGTCAGCTCCTGCGACCCCGGGGGGTAGGCCCTGATCGGCTCATTGCGGGGCAGTGGAACCTGCGAGACAGCATCCATGCGATGACCTCACGACTCGGTGCGACCGGTGTTGAGGACATCGTGGCACGCCGTGGAGGTACGGGACAGGGACCCCAGGCTCTGCTGGGTCCTACGGCTGGAGAGTCTCCAGCAGCTCGTCGAGCGAGTCGTGCAGGCACTGGCCGAGGACGTCGAGGTCCGGCATCGCATCACGGTCACCGAAGAGGCCGGCAAAGACCTGTCCGTCATACGACGTGACGCCAATGCTGAGTGCCTGTCCCTTGGAGAGGGGTGACACCGGATACGCCTCGAGCAGTCTCGCTCCCGCGAGGTACCGAGGCTGCTGGGGGCCAGGCGCGTTCGTGACCAGGAGGTTGAACATTCGGTGCGAGAGACCGGCCGCCATTCTCGCCCCCGCTGCGTGCAGGGTGGGCGGCGCGAACCCTGCCAGCCCCGCCAGCTGCTGTGCGCTCACCGCCCCCCGGTCCTCCAGGCCAGCACGCATCGCGTAGGCCACCTGGTGCAGACGCACGACGGGCGACGGCTCGCCGACCGGAAGTTCGAGCACCACC
Organism: Actinomycetes bacterium; assembly: GCA_024644435.1. Taxonomy (GTDB): domain Bacteria; phylum Actinomycetota; class Actinomycetes; order JAHEKZ01; family JAHEKZ01; genus JAHEKZ01. The sequence continues at coordinate 9,169 of JAHEKZ010000063.1, forward strand.
GTCGCGAGGGTCGCCTCGCCGTCACGCTCGTTGACACTGACGGGCACCAGCGCCCTGACGGTGGAGCGACCGGTCACCGGCTCGCCCCGCATCTGCAGCCATGCGCGCAGCCCGCCGGTGACCGTGGCCAGCACCACGTCGTGGATGGTCGCGTCGTACTGCTGCCGGAGCAACCGGAAGTCGTCGAGCGGCGCCCGGGTTGTCGCGAACCGTCTGGCCTGCCCGATCTCGACGTTGAGCGGCGAGCTGGCGGCGGGCCGCGTCACTGTCCTGGCAACGTGCAGTGCGCCGCCGGTGGCCGCAGCCACCCTGCCGACCGTGCGCGTGACGTCAGCCGCGGCGTGCTGCACTGCGTCGACCACGGCGCTTGGGCGCCGCACGACGTCGCCGAGACCATCAGCGACCAGGTGGAGCGTCGAGGGACCACGTCGAGGGATCCACTCCGTTCCGACCATGCGTTCGAGGTCGAGGTCATCAGGCTCGTCGTCGAGCAGAACCTCGCCGATCTCGATGGCGCCCACCCCGTCCACGAGGGCCTGATGCGTCTTGGTCACGAGCGCGACCCGACCCTCAGAAAGGCCTTCGACGAGATACATCTCCCACAGTGGGCGGCTTCGATCGAGCGGGCGCGAGAGAACACGGGCGACAAGCTCGTGCAGCTGGTCGTCATTGCCCGGGCGCGGCAGTGCCGTGCGCCGGACGTGGTACCCGAGATCGAAGCTCTCGTCGTCCACCCACACTGGTGCGGCGAATCGTCCCGGCGTCTCGCGGACCCGCTGTCGGTAGCGCGGAACCAGATCAAGCCGCGAGGCCACCAGCTCCGCCAGCAGCGCCGTGTCGAAGGGCTCCTCCGGCGCGGCGAATACCGCCAGCCCACCGATATGCATGGGCGTCGTCGGTTCCTCGACGTAGAGGAAGGACGCATCCAGTGGCGTCAGTCGGTCGACCATCGGGCGATCGTCTCACGCATGCTGTGGGCTGCCGAACGAGTGCTACCCCGCGAGCGGTCGATCGAACAGCGCCTCAAGCTCTGCGGCGGTCTGTTCATAGGTCTGGTGCCATACCCCCACCAGCCCGAGCGAAACAGCCGCCTCAATATTTGCCTGGTGGTCATCGACGAATACACAGGACCCCACAGGAAGGCCCAACTGCTCAACAGCGTGCTCAAAGATCTGCCTCTCGGGTTTGCGCATGCCGACCTCACCCGAGATCACGACCGAGTCGAACATGTCCTGCCACCCATCACGCAGGTACTGATCGCCCCACGAGTTCGAGAGCAGGGCCGTGCGGATACCCGACGACTTGGCGCGGCGCACCAGGCCAGCCATGTCAGGTGCATGGGCGAACCGGCTGAACATGCGCTCGACCAGACCCTCAGCCGGGACCGGGTCACCCCCACGGCGCCTCAGGCGTCGAGCGAGCTCAGACTCGAAGTCGGGCACCTCCATCTCGCCGCGTTCGAGTGCGTGCACGGGGTTGAAGCGAGCCTCAAACCCTGCGAAGTCGCCGAACCAGTCGGCCATCACGTCCTGGAAGTGCAGGTAGTCGACGTCGTCGAGGTCAGACCACGCCCGCATCGCGGTGTCGATGCCGTCGGTGAGGACTCCGTAGAAGTCGACGATGAGACCCCGCAGCTCGTCCATGCGTCTCATCGTACGAACCGCCG
>JAHEKZ010000020.1 GCA_024644435.1 Actinomycetes bacterium
GTAGCGGGGGCAGGATTTGAACCTGCGACCTCTGGGTTATGAGCCCAGCGAGCTACCGAGCTGCTCCACCCCGCGTTGGCGTTCGCTTAGCGTACGTGGTCGGGGTGAGTCGCTCCAAACCGGGGCGTCACGGCAGTGGGGCCGAGGCTGATGTGCCAGGCAGATCCGGCACGACCGCGGAGGGGGCGAGACCGAGCTCGTTGGCCGCGGCCTGAGCCCGTTCCAGGGCCGCGACCAGGTCGTCCTGCGCCTTGCCGTATGCCGCGAAGTCGTTCTGAGCCAGCGCCTGCTGGCCTTGGTCGTACGCGGCGGCCGCGTCATCGAGTGCCTGTTGGAGCCTCTGCTGCACATCGGGGTTGGCGCCATCTCCGCCTCCACCGCCACCGCCGCCGGTCCCGCCCTTGCCGCCGCCGGTATTCGTTCCAATCGACACGCCGTCGAAGAACAGACCAAGCGCCTCCTCGTAGGTGTTGGCAATCGACACGGTGTCACCGAACGAGACGATCACCTTGCTCAGTCTGGGATACGACGCACCCTCGGTGGCCCTCGCGTAGACCGGCTCGACATACATCAGGCCGCCGGCAACGGGCAGCGTCAACAGGTTACCCACCTGGACTTCGGTGCTGCCGCCTCGCCGGAGTGACAAGAGCGCATTAGCCACCGTCTGGTTGGACTCGATGTTGTTCTGCATCTGGCTCGGCCCCGGGAACGTGGTATTTCGCGGTAGCGCAAGCACTTGAAGCCGGCCGTAGTTTGGATCTCGCGCATCGCTGTTGACCGCCATGAAGGCCGCCAACGTCTCTCGGTTCACAGGCGCGAACGTCGTGGTTAGCGAATAGCGAGCATCGACTTCCCCCGGCATCTGCAGCGTCAGATAGTACGGCGGCTGAGCCACGTCCCCTGCGCTCGGCGATGTGGGGTCGATCGGAACCTGCCACGCATCCTGCGACGTGTAGAACACCTGCGGGTCGGTCACGTGGTAGCGCGAGAACACCTCGCGCTGCACCTTGAACATGTCCTCGGGGTAACGAATGTGCGCCATCAGCTCGTCACTGATCTCAGAGCGCGGCTGAACGGTGTCGGGGAACACCTTGGACCACGTCTGGAGCAACGGGTCGGCTTCGTCCCATGCGTAGAGCGTCACTGTGCCGTCGTAGGCGTCAACTGTGGCCTTGACCGAGTTGCGTATGTAGTTCACCTGGTCGCGAATCGGGACGACGGTCGTTCCTGCTTGAGTAGTCAGTGAGTCGGTGGTCACTTCACCGAACTCTTGCCGTTGTGAGTACGGGTAGGCGTCAGTCGTCGTGTAGCCGTCAACAAGCCAGACGATCCGACCGTCGAGCACGGTGGCGTACGGGTCCGCGTCCAGGGTGAGCCACGGGGCGGCCCGCTCAACCCGTTCACGCGGATCGCGCACGTAGAGAATCTGGGAATCGGCGTTGATCCGGTCCGAGAGCAGAATGTTTGTCTCTTGGAACCGCCAGGCGTACATCAGCCGGTTGAAGAACGACCCCATCGGGACGCCGCCTTCACCCGTGTAGGTGTACGACCGCTGTCCGTTGGCAGCGGTGTCATCCGGGAAGTCGAGCTCGGTCGGCTCGGTCGTGTCGGGTGCTCCGACGATGGAGTAGTCGGGGGCCTTCTCACCGAAGTAGATGCGTGGTTGCTCAATATCCAGGACGCCCTGCGGCGGCAGGTCGAACTCTGCGAAGTCCGGCTCACCATTGACCGCTGCGCGGTTGCCGTAGGCGGCGACCAGGCCGAATCCGTGCGTGTAGGTCAAGTGGTCGTTGAGCCAGTTGCGCTGCTCGGCCGGAACACCCTCCAAGTCGATTTCACGGGGAGAGACGATGACGTCCTCTTCCTTCCCCTGAATGGTGTAGCGGTCGATGTCGAGAGGATCCTGGAAGGTGTAGAAACCCTTCACCTGTTGGAGCTGGTCGAAGGTGTCGGTGAGCCTTGCCGGATCCATCAGGCGCACGTTCTCGAGCGTCCCCCGTGACTCGCTGAAGGCCTTCGCATCCGGATCTTCCGCAGGGATGTACTCGTCGACCTCGACGCCGCCGAGCGTGTACGCCTCTCGGGTGGCTTGGATGTTGCGCTCGATATAGGGCGCTTCCTTGACGTTCTCCGTCGGTTTGACCTGGAGCTGCTGGACGACGCTGGGATAGATCCAGCCAATGGCTACTGCACTGAGCACCAGAAGCCCCAGACTCAGGACTGCGAGCCGCCAGGTGCGACGGAAGACGTTGACGAAGAAGAGTGCCGCGCTGATCAGCGCCACGAACGTCAGGATCGTCTTGGCCGGGATGAGTGCGTTGACATCGGTGTAGCCAGCACCGGTGAAGAGTGAGTTCGGAGTGATGACCAGCTCGTAGCGATCGAGCCAGTACGCCGCCGCCTTCAGCAGAACGAAGAGCCCGATAAGGGTCGACAGCTGCACGCGGGCCGCGCGCGTCGTGCGCTCGCCAGGGGTCGACGGGCTGATCCCGCCGTACAAGTAGTGAATGGCCGCCGCAACGAGCCCGCTCAAGATGACGATCACCATGGCGCTGTCGATCAGGAACCGCCACCACGGAAGCGAGAAGACGTAGAAGGAGACATCAATACCGAACTGCGGATCGACCTCTCCGAACGCTGTGCGGTTCAGCCAGGCAAGGACAGTCCGCCATTCGGCCATCGCGGCCGCACCGAAGAAGAACCCGACCAGGGTGGCGAATGCGACCAGCAAGATCTTCCTGAAGGGGTCAATCGCGAGCCGGTAGCGGTCGAGACTCTGCTGCTCCAACGAGATGGCGCGGAAGATCGGCCGAAAGCGGTACGCCAGATAGCCGTTCATCACCACGGCCCCGGAGGCGATCACGAAGAACGCGACGAAGAGCAGAAGCCGGACGACCAGCTGCGTCGTGTAGACGCTGGTGAACCCGGCAGCCCGGTACCAGAGCCAGTCGGTGTAGTAGCCGGCGAAGATCGCGAACCCGACTAGAAGAAGGGCCAAGATCGCCAGCGTCGGCAGCAACGCTCCGCGACGCCGCGGACCACGTGTCGGCGGAGACGGCTGGGGTCCCTGGGGAGGGGCGGGGGGAGGTGGCGCGTCAAAACTCACCCCATCACACTAACCGTGGATCGGTGGCCTCCGCTCATCGTGGGGGTGCGTGCGACCATTGGCCGGTGATTCCCCCTTCCCTCGAACGGACCGCGCGCGACCTCGACATCCACGTGTCATCCGGCGGTTGGAACCAGCCGACTCGGCTCTTCGCGATTGCCGACACCGGGCAGCTGCTCGATCGCGAGCCATCCCTGGCGACGCAGCTAGGTGCCTCCGCCGAGGAGAGCCCGTGGACCACGATCGAACAGGACGGGTTGCCGCCCCACACCGACCTGGACGAGCTCCTCGGTGGTCTGGGGTGGCCCGAGTCCGTCGATGGGGTGGCCGTGTGCGCCGAGCGCATCATGGTCTCGCCGGAGGACGCCGACCAACGCGCCGAGCACGAGCTTCGAGTGACGATGGCAGTGCTTCGCGACGGTGCGCGGTGCACCGTTCTGCGTCTTCGAGAGCACGACTCACCCGAGCTGGTGATTGTCGGCGAGGACCTGGTCAGCGGGTTGGGAGACCTGCTGCTGCACACGCTTCGCTAGCTCGAGGGGCAACGTGGTAACTCGCCATCGCCGCGCAGGGCGTCGACCGCGTCGCTGAGAGTTCGGACCGCGATCACGTCAAGACCGTCCGGTTCATTGCCGACGAGCTCGGCACAGTTCGAGCGCGGTGCCAGGAAGGTCGTAGCTCCGTCATCACGGGCCCCGAACATCTTCTGGACGATGCCCCCGATGGGCCCGACCTTGCCGTTCGGGGTGATCGTGCCGGTCCCGGCGATCGAACGGCCGTCTGTCAGCTGGCCAGGCGTCAGCGAATCGACGATGGCCAGGCTGAAGATCAATCCAGCACTGGGCCCTCCGACATTGTCGAGCCGAACGTCCACCTCGATCGGACTGCTGAAGCCCAGCCCCAACAAGACCCCCAGGAAGGCACGTTGGGGGTCGTCGGGGTTCGCCTCGGTGGTGACGGTCTCGGTGATCTCCTTGTCGTCCCTACGAACCAGCAGGGAGACCTCGTCCCCTGGTGCAACGTCGGACATAACCCGTTTGACGCTGCGGTAGTCGGGAACCTCGACGCCATCGATCTCGAGGAGTGTGTCGCCGGTACGCAGCGCGCCTTCGGCTGGCGCACCGGGCTGCACCTCATCGATCACCACTTCGTAGGTCACTGGCTCACCGACGTAGGTCAGCGCAGCGGCCACCGCGTTCTGCTCTGACTCCGCCATCTGGGCCGCACCTTGGCGCTGCTGCTGGTCACCGGCATCGTCACCCTCGAAGGCATCGGGCGGAAACAACAAGTCGCGGGGCACGACATCGACGGAAGGGTCGATCCAACCCTTCACCGCCTCGCCAAGCGTGAGTCGGCTGCCTGGGGCACCGTTCTCGAACACGGTAGTGATACCCAAAGCCCCATCAGTCGGGAAGGTCTTGGCTCCTGAGATCGAGATCACGGGCTTGCCCGCGGCCTCGCCCAGCGCGTTGTAGACCGGCCCCGGGGACAGCTGCACGTACGGCACTGGTCGGCTGAGTGCGAGTACGGCCGTCGCAGCCAGGACGACGAACGTGAGGATGAGCGCGACTGTGCGCGCCCTGCGGGTCACGGCGTCAGGCCGAACGGCGGTCGGATGGTGGCGCGTCGGCGTCCTCGTCGGTCACCTGGGGCCGTGGAGCGGGATGACCCATCGCCTCGGTGAACCTCTGGTGGGCCGCCAGTGACTCGTGCGGGTCGGCGGGACGCCGGGGACGGGCCCGCCACGTGACCCAGACGATGGCCAACAGGGTGGCGATGATGGGAATCAACCACCACGCCATCGCCGCCACGGTTCTCGCCTTTCCGCCAGGAGTACTCGGTATCTCCCATGCTACGGCAGGCCAACCCACTCCTCGGACCCGTCGTCGAACGTCTGGTGCTTCCAGATGGGGACCCGCGCCTTGAGGTCATCGATCAAAGTCCGCGCCGCGACAAAGGCATCGTGTCGATGGGCGGCCGCTGCCACGACCACGACAGCGAGATCGCCCACGGCGAGCGGACCAGTGCGGTGGTGAGCGGCCAGCCGGACGTCGGGGTGGGCCTCGGACACCGCCCCCGCGACAACCGCAAGCTCGCGCAGCGCTGTCGGATGCGCGGAGTACTCAAGCGCACTGACGCCGCGCTCGGCGCCGTCCGGCCCGTCGTTGTCGCGCACCGTCCCGACGAACACCACCACGCCACCAACCCCCGGATCCGCCACGGCAGCCAGGGCCGCGTCGACCGACAGTGGTGTCTCCATGATGGCGATGTCAGGCAGCATGAGCTGAACCTACCCGGCCTTCGATTGCGTTACGCCGGCAGCGATCGGAGGAAGCGGCAGACCAAAGGTCCGGTTACGGTGGAATGGTGAGCGACCTCCCGTTCGGTTTCGGGCTGCCCGACCCCGACGACAGCGACAAGCCCGCCGGCACGCCCGACGATCCCTTCGCGGCGATGTTCGGAGGGGCCGGTGCGGCTGACCTCGGAGCGGCGTTGCAGCGCTTCGGCCAGCTGCTCTCGACAGCCTCCGGTCCGGTGCACTGGCAGCTGGCACACGACACCGCCCGCCAGCATCTGGCGGCCCAAGGTGACCCCTCGGTGTCGACGACAGATCGGGCCGCCGTGGCCGAGGCGGTGGCGATCGCCGAGGTCTGGCTCGATGAAGCGACTGCGCTGCCATCCACCGGAGCCACTGCGCAGGCCTGGAGCCGTGCCGACTGGGTCGAGCAGACACTGCCGCGATGGAAGTCATTGATCGTGCCGCTGGCCGAGCGCATGGCGGAGGCATCAGCAGAGGCCCTCCCCCAGCAGATGCCCGAAGAGATGCGCGCGATGGCGGGTCCACTGCTCGGCGTCATGGGGCAGATGTCTGGCGTGATGTTCGGCGGCCAGGTGGGCCAAGGCCTCGCGGCACTGGCCCAGGAAGTTCTCACCTCGACCGATGTCGGAGTACCCCTTGCTCCCCCCGGAACCGTCGCCCTCGTGACGCGCAATGTGTCCGACTTCGGCGCAGGGCTCGACATCCCACCCGACCAAGTACGCATCTACCTCGCCCTCCGCGAGTGCGCGCACGTTCGCCTCTTCCAGCACGCACCCTGGCTGACCTCACGTATCGAGGCCGCGGTGGCCGACTACGCCCGCGGCATCACCGTCGACATGGCCGGCATCGAGCAGGCTTTGGGCGGACTCGACCCCAGCCGGCCTGAAGCCATGGCAGAGCTGATGTCGTCGGGGGTCTTCGAGCCTCCCGCAACGCAGGAGCAGCAAGCCGCCCTGAGCCGGCTCGAGCACCTGCTCGCACTGGTGGAGGGTTGGGTGGACGACGTCACCAGTGCCGCGGCCAGCAACCGCCTTCCGGCCGCGGACGCTCTGCGCGAGACCATGCGACGCCGCCGTGCGTCGGGCGGGCCCGCGGAGCACACGTTTGAGAACTTGGTGGGGCTCAACCTTCGACCGCGGCGCCTCCGAGACGCGTCTGCCCTGTGGCGAGCGCTTGCCGTGCATCGTTCGCTGGCCGAGCGTGACCAGGTGTGGACACACCCTGACCTGCTTCCCGATGCTTCAGATCTCGACGACCCCACTGCCTTCGCGACTGCACCCTCTGACGGCGACTGGGACATCAGCACGATCTCCGACACCGAGCCGCCGGACGAGCCGCCGGACGCCGACGCTCCTCCGGCGTCGTAGCCCACCAGGTGACAGCGGGGCAATCTGCGCGCGACGTGCTGGCGAGCTGGACCCCGCCCTCGACCGGGCAAGAACGCCTGCGCAACGACTTCGTCGGCTACCTCGACAGCCAGCCAGACGCCGTCCGCCGCATCTGCCGCCCTGACCACCTCACTGCCTCGGCTCTCGTGGTCAACGCGGAGCGCACGCGCGTCCTACTGTGTCTTCATCGCAAGGTCGGACTGTGGTTGCAGTTCGGTGGACACATCGAGGACGAGGACACCTCACTCGCTGACGCCGCGGTACGCGAGGCGAGAGAAGAGTCGGGAATCGACCGGGTCACCTTGGTCAGCGACTCACCCGTGCGTCTCGACCGGCATGCCGCCCCCTGCGGCGGCGGCGCTCGGCACCATCTCGACGTGCAGTTCCTGGCCGTTGCCCCTCGCGGTTTCGAGCCACGGGTGAGCGATGAGTCGCTCGACGTCGCGTGGTTCGACGCCGACGCACTGCCGGCCCAGACCGACGATGCCGTCCGTGCACTCGTCGCAGACGCCCTGCAGCTGAGCTGAACGTCGGCCGTCAGACGTCGACGCCCGCGCGTTGCAGCGCCAAAGACCAACCGTCAAGGAAACCGCGGGCCCGGTCGACGTCAGGGAAACTCTTCAGAAGCTGCCAGAACGTCGTGTCGTGCGATGGTTCGAGAAGATGAGCCAGCTCGTGGAGCAGCACGTAGTCGACCACCCACTCGGGCATCCCCTGCAGGCGGTCCGACAGCCTGATCGAGGCGTCCTGCACGGTGCACGACCCCCATCGACTGCGCTGGTTCGACACCCACCGGACGCTGCTCGGCCGAGCACGGCCGTCGAGGTAGCGACTGGAGAGCCGCTGCGCCCTGACCCACAGCTCGTCGTCAGACGGCCTGCTGCGCCTCTCTTGGTCGTCGAGTCGCTTGAGCATCGTGGCGACCCACTCGTGCTCCTCGGCGACCGTCATGCGGGCGGGGAGCAGCACGATGGTGCGCTCGCCCTCGCGGTATGCCGAGACCGTGCGCTTGCGCCGGGCGCTGCGTCGAACCTCGACGTCAGGGAGGCTGTCGGAGGCGGCGGAAGTGGTCACCGGGCCACCGTAGACGGCGTGTCCCACAGAATTTTTTTCATCCACACCCTTGGGATGACGTTCCCGCTGGTCACCGCTGTCTCGCGGGCAAAGATTCTGGGCTGTCCCCACCTTGGCCCCAGGTCATCCACAGCAACACTCCATGGTGTCCCCAGACGATCCCCAGCGTCGTCCACAGGCGAGGTGTGGCCGACGTTGACGTGGGCCCGCTCGGGGTTCTACGTTCTCCCGCGTCGAAGCCCCCGGGATAACGGGTGCGGCGCTCGCAAGGGGAAGGCGAGCGACGTACCACGCGACCCGGGGGCTTCGTGGTGAGACCGCCCCCCTGCCCTGTGGATAACCTGTGGACACCCAAAGGCCGCGCCGTTCCCGGGCCCACGGCGCCTCCTGACGTAGAGTGCCAGGCATCAGCCACGGCCTCCGTGGCCCAGGAGCGGATCAGCCGCACCGACGATGAGCAGGAGGACTCCACGATGGCCGAGAGCTACACGGGCGACGCCTACTGCGTGAAGTGCAAGGAAAAGCGCGATTTCACCGGCGAGGTGCACGAGACCAACGGACGCCGCATGGCCAAGGGCATCTGCCCCGTCTGTGGCACCAAGCTCAACCGGATCCTCGGCAAGGCCAAGGCCTAACCCGAGGGGACCTTCCCCGACCTCGAACGAGGCGTTCACCGCAGTGCGGTGGACGCCTCGTTCACGTCCGGGCTCACCTCGACCGCTTGCCTGTGGATCTCGCCGGCACCGGCCCCTTGCCATGTCACCCTTCGGCCGACCGACTCCCGACCGAAGGGATTCTCGAGTGAGACCCATGCTCTCGCCCGGCCTCCGCTGGGCCTGGCGCGCGGCGGACACCGTGCAGTTCGGAATCGATGTCCCCGAGCCCCTGATCATCAGTGGCCTTCCGCCGTTCTCCCAGCGGCTCCTGCCGATGCTCGACGGGGTGAGGTCCTCCGCAGAGATTCTCGCATCGCTGGAGGGCGACCCTGCAGAACGCGCAGAGCGGTCGGAGGTGCAGGCCGTCATCGAGCGGCTCATGGCCATCGGGGTTGTCTTCGACGGCGGGCTCTGGCCGGGCGGGATCGAGCTCACCCCCGCCGACCGCGACCGGCTCGCACCAGATGTCCGGTGCGCCAGCGCCCTCGAAAGGTTCCGGTCCCACCCGGCGGCCCGATGGAATGCGCTCGCCGCCTCGCAGGTGGTGATGGTCGGCGCAAGCCGCCTCGGGGCGACGGTCTCACGAGCACTGGCCGGTGCAGGGGTCTGCAGACTCGACGTAAGGGACGCGCACCCGGTCACCGCAGCCGATGTCTCGACGGGGGGATTCGCCCCCCACGACGTCGGGCGCCGACGCTCTGAGCTCTTGAGTCTCCACCCGGAGCGGATCGCTGAGTCGCCACCGGGGTACCCGCGGCGACGTCTCGTGGTCGTGACGGACGCCGTCGATGCTCATGACGCGTGCAGGTCGCTCGCCACAACCGACGACCCTCACCTGGTCGTGTCCTGCCGAGAGATGATCGGCAGGGTGGGCCCGCTCGTCGAGCCTGGCCTGTCCCCCTGCCTCTTCTGTCGTGATCTCGCACGCCGCGACGTCGACGCCGGATGGTCGGATGTGTGGCGACAGCGGGTGGCCGACCCCAGCCCGGACGCCGATGCCGTGCTCGTGGGGATCACCGCCCATATCGCGGCGGCCCACGTCGTTGACTGGTTGACGGGCGGACGTCCGCCGTCGTGGGGAGGGTTCGTCGAGATCGTCGCACCGCACGGTGCTGCGACCACCCGCACTCTCACGCCACACCCTGAGTGTGGGTGCGCGTGGCCGGATTCACCGGCGTCACCGACAATGGGGACGTGACCGACCTTCCGCGGCGCGCAGTCTCCCGGACTGCACGGCTCGCCACTCTGCCGCTCGGCTTCGCCGGACGTACCGCGCTCGGGGTCGGCAAACGAGTGGGCGGCAAGCCTGCCGAGGCGGTCGCAGCCGAGGTGCAGCTGCGGACGGCCGAGCACATGTTCCGCGTCCTCGGCGAGCTCAAGGGCGGAGCGATGAAGTTCGGGCAGGCCATGTCGGTCTTCGAGGCCGCTATCCCCGAAGAGCTGGCCGCTCCTTACCGGGCCTCGCTGGCCAAGCTGCAAGATGCGGCCCCGGCACTGCCTGCAGATCGCGTCCACGCGGTTCTGGCAGAGCAGATCGGTCCTCGATGGCGAGCGCGCTTCCTGGACTTCGACGACACTCCCGCGGCGGCGGCGTCCATCGGACAGGTTCATCGGGCGACCTGGCGCGACGGGCGTCCGGTCGCCGTCAAGATCCAGTACCCCGGCGCCGGCCCAGCCCTCCGGTCGGACCTGGCTCAGATCGGTCGCATGATGCGCATGGTGGGACCCATCTCACCCGGCATGGACATGGCGCCCCTCGTCGACGAGCTGCAGCGTCGGATGGGTGAAGAGCTGGACTATCGACGCGAGGCCCGCTCTCAACGGGCCTTCCGCAAGGCCTTCGCCACCCACCCGGACTTCATGATCCCGGAGGTGGTGTTCGCCTCCGACGAGGTGTTGGTGACCGAGTGGATCGATGGCACGCCCGTCCGCGAGATCATCGAGTCAGGAGATCAGGCCGCCCGGGACCACGCGGGGCTGCTGATGGCGCGCCTGCTCTTCAGCGGTCCGGCCGATGCCAAGCTGCTGCATGCTGATCCTCACCCGGGGAACTTCCGGCTACTCGACGATGGTCGACTGGCCATTCTCGACTTCGGAGCCGTCGACCGGCTCCCCCAGGGACTGCCGCGACCGATCGGCGTGCTCGCCCGGCTGGCGATCGACGGTGACGCTCAAGGAGTCCTTGGCGGCCTGCGCCGTGAGGGGTTCGTGCGCGACTCGGTCACGATCGACGCCGATGAGCTGTTGGGGTACCTGGTGCCACTTCTCGAACCGCTCCGACATGAGACGTTCGCTTTCAGCCGGCCTTGGCTGCGCGGCGAAGCCACCCGCCTCGCCGACCTACGCAAGGCCACCACAGGGATGAAGCTCAATCTCCCACCGTCCTACCTGCTGATTCACCGCGTGACCCTCGGCGTGATGGGGGTTCTCTGCCAGCTGGGCAGCACCGCCCACTTCCGGGGCGAGTGCGAACGCCTTCTGCCGGGCTTTGCCGACGGCGAGTGACCTGACCCCCGTTCGCGCCCTCAGATCAGGCCCGAGCACGAAGGAGGGGCGGGGCGCCGTGTGGCGCCCGCCCCTCCTTCGTGGCCGCTGACCGCCTCACACGAGGCTCGCGTGGGCCTGTGAGGCCTGAAGCGCCGCCTCTCGGGCCACGCATGCCGTGCGTTCGGCACGCTGACGGGCGCGACGCGCGGCGATCAGGCGCCGCACGCGCACGAGTTGCTCACCGTCGCGCAGCTCGGTCTGATGTCGAGCCCGGGCGAGGTCTTCCTGCAGAAACATGATGGGTACTCCTTGTTGATGAGTCGATGGTGCCGGCGGAGCCGTCAGGCCACGTCGGACTTGCGGGGTCGTCCACGCGGACGCTTTCGCGGCACGACGATGCCGTGCTCAAAAAGCTCTCCGCCCCAGACTCCCCAGGGTTCTGAGCGCTCGACTGCTCCGGCGAGGCACTCCTTCTGGAGAGGACAGCCATGGCACAGCGCCTTGGCGGTCTCCACACCGCTCGGAGTGTCCGCGAACCAGAGCTCGGGGTCTTGCTCATGGCACGGCACCGACCACCGCGCTCCGGTCACCCACGGCTCACGAGTGGACAGCACGTCGCACGCAGCGCCCGCGTCGAGCAGGTCTGAGGTCGTCTGCATCACGGTCATTGCGGGTCACCTCCTGGGGTGATGGGGAGAAGGAACACAAAGAAAAAGGCCACGGAACCGAGGTCTCGGTCCGTGGCCTGGAGTGCGCCCAGTTGACTGCCTACTGAGGTGGACTCCAGACGGGAGAACCATCGACGACGCCGGTTGCGCCCTGTGCGCGCACGTCGGCGGCGGACCCGAAGGTGGCCGCAGCCGACGGCGACACGTCAGAGCGCGTCTTGTCGTAGAACATTGCTAGCCACCTCCTCTCTCACAGCCGGGCGCGACCACTCCACAAGCGGTCAGACGTCGCGTCGGCGTCCCAGGAAGGGTACGAGACGGTCCGCGAAGGACGCAAGTGATTTATTTCTGGGTGCTTTCCGGCATGGCCCGCACGACCTCGAGCAGGTCCTCCCCGTATCGGTCCACCTTGACCTGACCGATCCCCGGGATCTGAAGCAGCGCGGTCGACGACGTTGGTCGGTCGGCAGCGATCGCCGTGAGCGTGGCGTCGGTGAAGACCACGAAGGCCGGTACCGAGGCTTCGTCTGCGGTCTTCTTGCGCCATTCGCGAAGCCGCTCGAAGAGGGCCAGGTCGACGTGGACCTCGCAGTGCGAACAATGACGCAGCTTGCGCTCAGCGGCAGTGGTTAGCGCACGCCCGCAGCGGCGGCAGGACGCCGAGCGGGACGCCTTCGGTTTACGGCCCCCCCGGGAGGTCTCGTCACGGGCGAACTGGGGATCGAGCATGGACAGGAAGGGCGAGGGGGCCCTGGTTCGGCGGTCGCTACCCGACCGGCTGCGCGCGTACGAGAACGCCAGGTGCCGCCTGGCTCGCGTGATGCCCACGTACAGCAGCCGACGTTCCTCGGCGACCTGCTCAGCCGTGGTGGCGTACGAGATCGGCATCATTCCTTCGGTGAGCCCGACGAGGAAGACTGCGTCCCACTCGAGGCCTTTGGCTGCGTGAAGGGACGAGAGCGTCACCCCGTCAGTCGCCGGCGCATGCTGGGAGTTCGCCCGGTGCTGCAGCTCTTCGACCAAGTCGCCCAGGGATGCCGAGTCGGCGTCTCCGCCGCGCGCCTGCACCTCCCGCGCCACCTCGACAATCGCCGCCCACGACTCCCACCGGTCTCGCGCCTTGCTTGGACCGGGCGGCGGTTCGGGTCGGTAGCCGACCGAGGCGAGAACGGCCGACACCTGGTCGACCAGCCCGTCGGCGGAAACGCTGCTGTCGGCATGGGCGGCGCCACGAAGCAGGGCGACCGCCTCACGTACCTCACGCCGGTCGAAGAAACGCTCACCCCCGCGCACGGTGTACGGGAGCCGCGCCTCGGTCAGCGCCTCTTCAAAGGCGGCGCTCTGTGCATTGATGCGATACAGGATGGCGATCTCGCGCTGGTCGACACCGGAATCGACCAGTGAGCGGATCTGCTGCACGACGGCCGCCACCTCGGCGGACTCGTGGGCAGCTACCAGCCATTGCGGGTCGGGCCCGGCCGCCCGCTGCGACTTGAGCACGACCTGGGTTTCGGGATCAACCGTGGACGCGGTGGCCAGCAGCCGGTTCGCCGTCTCCACCACCTGCGGTGACGATCGGTAGCTTCGCTCGAGCCGCACGACGGCCGCAGCCGGGAAGCGTCTGCGGAACTGCAGGAGATACTGCGGCGTCGCGCCGGCGAAGGAGTAGATGGTCTGGTTGGCGTCGCCGACCACGGTGAGGTCGTCACGATCGGCGAGCCAGAGGTCGAGCAGCCGCTGCTGGATGGGACTGACGTCCTGGTACTCATCGACCAGCAGACAGCGGTACTGGTCGCGAACGGTACTGGCCATGGACGCGTCGTCCTCGATCATTCCCGCCGTGAGCAGGAGCACGTCTTCGAAGTCGATGAGGCCCCGATCGCGCTTGACCGCCTCGTAGCCTGCGTAGACCCGGGCGACGACCCCTGCGTCAAGGTCACCGACGCCGCCTCGCCCCTGAGCACTGCTGCGTTCGACGTACGACTCCGGTGTGATCTGCGAGACCTTGGCCCACTCGACCTCTGCCGCGATATCTCGGATCACGGTGCGATCAGCCCGCACCCGAACGCGCGCTGCGGCCTCACTGATCAGCGGGGCCTTCGCCGGAAGAATGTTCGGAGGGTGGCCGCCGATCACCGAAGGCCAGAAGAAGCGCAGCTGACGGAGCGCGGCTGCGTGGAAGGTGCGGGCCTGGACTCCCTCTACCCCCAGGGCACGGAGTCGCCCGCGTAGCTCCCCGGCTGCCCGCGCCGTGAACGTGAGCGCCAGCACCTCTCGGGCCTGGACGTGCTCGCCGACCACCAGCGCGGCGATCCGGTGCGTCAAGGCCCTGGTCTTGCCGGTACCTGCTCCGGCCAGGACGCAGACGGGGCCGCGAGGCGCCGTTGCCGCAGCGAGCTGCTCGGGATCGAGGTCTCCCAGCACCTCAGCGAGCGTGGCGGCGGTCATTCCGGCATCCTGGCACCTGTGACCGACAGACCAGCAGAGCGGGCTCCGCTCGTCGTCTACACCACCCCCTGGTGTGGTCCCTGCGCCCGGCTGAAGAGCCGACTCACCGACCGGGGCATTCCGTTCACCGAGGTCGATGTCGAGCAGGACCACGAGGCAGCCGACTGGGTGGCCCGAGCCAACAACGGAAACCAGACGGTGCCCACGGTCCGCCTACCCGACGGATCGACCTTGACGAACCCGTCCGCCGACGCTGTGGAGACCGCCCTACAGCGCTTGGCCCCGTGAGTGCAGATCGCTAGCGCCAGTCTGCCCCCGAGTCGGGCAGGTCGCCTCCGTACCAACGGTCGATCAGCCAGCGCGATATCGAGAGGGAACCCGGCACCACAACCGCGCCGGAGGCCACTGCCTCACACAGCTCCTCTCGGCTGAACCAACGAGCCTCGACAAGTTCTTCGCCATCGGGCTGGGCCTCCGGTGTCCCCTCGACCCGGGCCGAGGCCCCCACCATCAGCGACGACGGGAAGGGCCACGGCTGGGTGGCGAGCAGCTCGACATCGGAGACGAGCACCCCTGCCTCCTCTGCCACCTCGCGCACAACCGCCTGTTCAGCGGTCTCACCCGGCTCGACAAATCCCGCGAGGGTCGAGAAGCGGCCAGCAGCCCAGGCGTCCTGCCGCCCGAGCAGGGCGCGGTTCTGACTGTCGGTGACCAGCACGATGACCGCTGGGTCGACTCTCGGGAAGTGCGACGAGCCGTCAGCTGGGCATCGGCGCTCGGCGCCGGCCGCGGCAACCTCGGTGGGCGCACCACAGCGGGGACAGTGCGAGTGAGTCGCGTGCCACTGAGCCAACGCCACCGCGTGGCAGAGCAAGCTGGCGTCGCTGCTCGAAGCGCCTGGCACGAGCTCACGGAGACTTCGGAAGTCACCCACAGTGTCGTCAGCGACGCGCACGGCGAAACGAACCGAGCCTGCAACATCAGCCCCGAGGAGGTAGCGCTCGCCTGCCGCCGCTGCCCCTGGGGTCGACCAGAACTCGGCAGAAGAGCTGGCAGCCACCTGAATCTGGTCTCTGCACACCACCAGTACTCGGGTCTGCGGATCGCTCCACTGACGCTGGCACCACGCGTCGTCGCGCCGATGCTCGACCAACCGGTCGTGGTCGCCTGAGGCGAACGTCAAGGGCCGAGCGCGTGTGGTCACAGTGCCTGAGCCTAGGTGGTGGTCGCGTCCCACAACGCGGTAAGAGCAGCGCGATCGGGCAGCCCTGCCGGTCGCACCACCCGACCGGAGGCGACGTAGTAGAAGGTGGCGGCCACCTGATCGACAGGGACATCGTGCAGCTCGGCCCAGGCGATGCGGTAGAGCGCGAGCTGCAGCTCGTCAGCGTCGTGTCGCCCGGTCTTCCAGTCGACGACCTCATATCTGGTGCCAGCGGGAAGGGACCGGTCTCGCTCGTCGGCGTCGTAGACGGCATCGATCCGCCCCACCACAGTGTGTGACCCGAGCACCATGTGGAACAGGGCCTCAACTGCGATGGGGCGTCGCTCTGCGTACGGGCCGTCCAGGAAGGACTGCTGCAGCTCGGCGAGGTCGACGTCGGCGTCGGCTGTGCCGTCGGGAACGATGCCCTCCACGTCGATCAACGGCACCTGGCCGAAGAGCGACTCGACCCAGGCGTGGAACTGCGTGCCTCGCTGCGCGGCCACCGCTGGTGGTCGCGGCATTGGGCGCCGCAAGTCGCGAGCCACCGCCGGCCGGTCACGGAGCACACCGACGGCGGAGGTGGCCGACAGCGCCAACGGGAGCGACGCGTCGGGCACGTGGAGGCGTTGCGCCTCGACAAGAAGGGCCGTGATGGAGTCGTCCCACGAGGCCACCACGGCCCGCTCGACCTCATCCAAGGCGGCGATGTCGCCGTCGTCGATGGACGGACGCAGCGCGGCACGCACGAGGTCGGCCGCACGGTGTCGCGCCGACGCTGCCGCGGCGTCTCCTGTCGGCGGCCAGGCGAAGGAGCGGGGCTCAGCCAGGGACGGGCTCACGGCACCCGGGGGTGGTTCCGGAGCCCAGCATCGGACGGTGCCGCCACCGTCTGCACAGAGATCGGCGAGCACCTGAAGGTAGCGACTGACGGCTCGCGGCTTCACCTGCGTCGGTCCCCAGCGGTGCCCGGACACCACCAGTCGGTGCGCGGCACGGGTGATCGCGACATAGGCGAGCCGGCGGTCCTCGGCCCCTTCTCGGTCCGCAACGCCCTGCTTGAAGGCGGCCACTCCCTTGTTTCCGGACCACGTGGTGACAACCGGGAAGTCGGCGGCATCACCACGCAATGGATAAGGCAGCAGGCCAGGTGAGGTGTGCGGCGTGGATCGTGACGTGGTGTTGGGAAAGACGCCGTCGACGACATGTGGCAAGTAGACGCTCTGCCACTCGAGCCCCTTGGCCTTGTGCACCGTGAGGAGCGCCACCCCACTGCCGCTGGTCGGCGCCGGCACTCCCATGGTGCTGCCGTAGCGCCGCGCCAGCGCCAGGTAGGCCAGGAACGGTCCCACGCCCGCTCGACCACCCGCGGCTGAGAAGGCCCGCGCATGCTCGAGCAAGGCATCGAGGTGCTCAGACGTTCGCCCCTCCACGGCGCGTTCGACATCGAGGCCGATGCGCTGGATCACCGTCGCGATCGCGATGTCAGGGGGCTGGTGCAGAACTGCGCGCAGCTCGGCGAGCTCGGCGGACAGCTCGGCGAACCGATGACGGGCGTGGGAGGTGAATCCGGTGGGGCCGGGGTCCTCGAGCGCCTCGATCAGCGAGACGGACTCGACGGGGTCTGATCCGGCAACCGCCGCCTGCAGCTCGCCCTGCAAGGATCGTTCGTCGCTGTTCGGTGATGACGCACCCGAGGCAGCCGGAGTCGACAGCAGGCGGGCCCGGGACCCCAGCAGCGCGAGATCGACCGGACCGATCCGCCAACGTGGGCCGGACAACAGCCGGACCAGACTCGGGTTCGCGGTGGGGTCGTGCAGCACCTCGAGGATGGCGACGACCTCCACGACATCTGGCAGCGCCAGCAGCCCGCCGAGTCCGACCACCTCGACGGGGACCGACCGCTCGGTCAGGGCCTCGATGATCGCCGGGAAGGCTTTGGCCTCACGACACAGCACAGCGATCTCGTTGGGTTCGCGTCCAGCGGCGATCTCGCCGGCAACGGCCTCACCGAGGGCAGCAACTTCGTCTGCCGCGGTCTCGTGAAGCGCTACCTCGATCGTGCCGGCACCCACGAGATCTGGCCGCGGCCGAAGATCGCCCACCTGTGGGAAGTCTTCGCGAAGAGGCTGCGCAACCGCGTTCGCGGCGGCGAGGATCGCCTCGCCTGACCGGTTGTTCTGCCCCAACGCGTAGACCGGGGTGGGGCCAGCGTCGCCGAAGTCGTCGGGAAAGCGCACGATGTTGCGCACCGATGCACCGCGCCAGCCGTAGATCGACTGGAACGGGTCGCCCACCGCCATGACCGGGTGGCCGTCGCCGAAGAGCGCGATGAGCAACCGCTGCTGTGCCATCGATGTGTCTTGGTACTCATCGAGCAGGATGGTGGAAAACCGGGCACGCTCGCCGGCCACGACTTCTGGCACCTGCTCGGCGAGCAGCGCGGCCGACGCCATCTGGTCACCGAAGTCGACCTGCTCCAGGCGCCGCTTTCGACGTCGAAACTCAGCGACTAGAGGCGTCAGCTCGAGCCGCCCAGCAGCGGTGGCACGCGCCTTGGCCGGGTCGGCCGTCAGCTTGCCGTCTGTCTGCTCGATGGCATCGAGCTCGGCGACGGTGGCGGTGTCGACTCGCAGAAGGTCGTCGATGTCGACCAGATGCTCGTTGAGCTCGGCATCGAGCGTCAGCAGCTGCTGGGTCAGGGCGACCAGCCGCAGCCCCAGGTTGGGGAACGGGCCGGACGCTGCTCGAGCGACGTTCTCCGCCACCTGGATCCGTTGCGCCTCCGTGATCAGCTGGGCGGCCGGCTCGTAGCCGCCCCAGACGCCGTACTCACGAACGAGCGACGCGGCATAGGAGTGGTAGGTGCTGATGGTCGGTTCGCCGTCGTCGAGCAGCGCCGAGCCTGGGTGCCGCTGCTCGAGCCGACGAAGAGCGACCCGGACACGTTGGCTCAGCTCGGCAGCAGCCTTGTTCGTGAATGTGAGTCCGAGAACGGAGTCGGGTGCGACCTCACCTGACGAGACGAGCCACACCACGCGGGCGCTCATCAGCGTTGTCTTGCCCGAACCCGCGCCAGCAATCACCACTGCCGGTGCGTGGGGGGCGGTGATGGCCGACAGCTGCTCGTCAGTGAAGCGGATCGCGAAGAGGTCGCAGAGGCCATCAACAGTCAGGGGCGTCCGGGCATCACTCACGAGATCACCTCGCGACCCTCAGCCTGGGCGGGGCACGTGACGGTGAACGGGCAGTACGAGCAGTGTTTGCCAGGTGTCGCGGGGAAAGCGCCGGAGGCGATCGTGGTGACCGCATGGTGCAGCGCCTCGTCAAGGGCAGCATCGGCCTCCGGTGTGGCGTCCTGACGCTGCACCTTGGGCCCCGGATCCCTGGTGCCGGCGGGAAGTCGTAGCTGCACGAGCTCGGCGCCGGAGACGGAGTCTCCGAACCGGCCGTCCCCGGCGACGAGTCGCCGGTAGGTGGCCAGCTGAAGATTGCCGGCCACGCTCTCCTTGGATGGTGCCGTACCCATGGTCTTGAGGTCGACGACAACCAAGCCACCCTCAGAATCTCGCTCGAGCCGGTCGAGGCGTCCGGTGAGCAGCAGTTCGTGGCCGGCCACGGTGAAGGTCGCCTCGAACGACTCTTCGGACGCCACCACCTCACGTCCCCGGGCGCCGTCGTGCCAGCGCAGGAAGCGTTCGAGCGCCAGGACGGCCTGGTCATGCTCGCCGCTGGCCTCCCAGGCGGCCGGATAGGGAAGCTGCCCCCAGACCTCGTCGAGCTCTGTGACGAGCGGGCCCAGCTCGGCCGGCTGCTCGCCCCGCGCGACGGCGTCGGCCAGGGCGTGCAGCAACCCGCCGAAACCCGCTGCTGCTCCGCGCCCGGACTCTGCCGCCACCCGGCGGCTGAGGTACCACTGAAGCGGACAGCGGTGGATGGTCTCGATCTGCGAACCCGACAGGTGCATGACCTCGGCGACCGGCAACGGCTCAGCGCCCGCGTCAGACCACTCGCGCACACCCCACCACTGTCGCGGGTGCGCTGCCCGAACGAGTGGAGCGTCGGGCTCTCCCTCCTCGGCCAGGCGAGCGAGTCGGTCGGCCGCAACGTGTCGCAGCGCGACAGACGTGGAGGGATCGACCAGCGTGGAGCGGAGCTCGGCGACCACCCCCGCGAGGGTGAGCGGGTGGCGAACCGCGAGACCCTCGAACGACATCGAGACCTCGAGGTCGTCGAGGAAGGACGATGGACGCAAGCCCTCGTCGGACGGCGTCTGCACCGCTGTGCACAGGACCCGGCGTCGTGCCCTCGTGATGGCGACGTAGAAGAGTCTCCGCTCTTCTCGCCTGATGTCCGCCACGGTCAGGGGCGGCCGCAGCCCGTCGTGACCGAGCAGGTCGGAGTCGAGCACGGAGCCGCGGCGCCGGAGGTCGGGCCATTCGTCAGCCTGAACTCCGGCCACGACCACGACATCCCATTCAAGGCCCTTGCTGCGGTGGGCGGTCATGATCCGTACCCCGTCACCCCGAACACCACCGTCGGACAGCGGTCCCGCCGGGATCTCTTGGGCCGAGACCTCAGCGAGGAAGGTCGCAAGGTCACTGCGCGGGGACCGCTGGCGGCTTCGCGAGGCCAGGTCGAACAGCGCAACGACGGCGTCCAGCGCACGATTGGCCTCGTCAGCGCCCGAGCCGGTCGCGGACGCTGCCTCGGCCAGACGCAGGGCCCACGGAGAGTTGTGCCAGATGGCCCAGAGCGTCTCGTGGGCTGACCAACCCTCGGTATGAGCACGTCGCATCGTGGCCAGCAGGTCGGCGAGCGCCCGTGCTCTCCCCGTTGCCGCTGCAGGAAGTGCCTCGAGCAACGACCCGTCGATCAGCGCCTGCCGAACCAGCTCGGAGGACGGCTCGGGATCGGACTGCCCGACATCTCGTCGGGCGTCACGCAATGCACGCCCCAGACGCCGTACCTCAGTGGGTGAAGCACCTCCGATGGGGGCCGTCAGCAACTCGTGGGCGTCGGCCGCGGAGAAGGTGTCAGGGCTCACTGCGTAACCCAGCAAGGTCATCAGCGGCGACAGAGTCGGATGGTCGCGCAACGGCAGCTCGTCGAGCGCGACCTCGAGGGGGACGCCTGACGCCGCGAGCGCACGCTCGAGCACGGGCACGGCCGTGACACCCGAGCGCACCAGCACAGCCATGTCAGACCACGGCGTTTGACCCTGAAGATGCTCGCGTCGCAGCACCTCGGCGATGGCTCTCGCCTCGTTCTCGACGGTCGGGTAGAGCCGGACCGAGACGTCGCCCGGCACCGCCGGCTCTGGCGTGATGAGAGCGCGATGCTCGCGGAGCGCCGCAGTCGGCAGGCTGCCGGCGGGGCCGAGCAGGTCGGCAACCCGCCGTGACGCCTCGAGCACCGCAGCTGGGCAGCGGCGAGACGTCCGCAAAGTGAGGATGTCGGCCTGCTCGCCCCGTGAGGTGCGAAAGCGGTCGGCAAACTCAGTAATTCCGCGGACATCGGCACCACGAAACCCGTAGATGGACTGATCGGGGTCTCCGACCACCAGCAGGTCACGACCGTCGCCGGCAATCGCCTGGAGCAGCCGCTCCTGCGCAGGATCGGTGTCTTGGTATTCGTCGACAACCACCAGGTCGAACGCCTCGCGCAGACGACGGCGTCCGTCGACCGACTCGGCGAAGGCCACGGCTCGGACGACCAGCTCGGAGTAGTCGAGCACACCACGGCTGTCGATGACGTCGAGGTACTCGGACATGAAGGAGGCGAGTGCCGCCCAGTCGGGCCGACCCGGGGCCAGGTTCGCCACGTCAGTCGAGTCGAGCCCGAGTGAACGCGCGGTGGACATGAAGGCGCGAACCTGCTCGGTAAATCCACGCGTCTGTAACGCGGCGTCGAGGTCGGGAGGCCAGGGAACGACGCCGACGTCGCGGTCGTGGGCCAGCAGCTCGCGGACGACGACCTCTTGCTCCTGTCCCGACAACAGACGAAGGCCGCGCCCGAGATCGTCTGGGACCAACAGCTGGCCGACGAGTGAGAACCCGAATCCGTGGAAGGTCCACGCCAGGGGGGTCGCGACGGTTCGCTGGATTCGCTGGGCAATTCGCGTACGCAGCTCGCCCGCCGCCCGTCGGCTGAAGGTGAGCGTGAGAATGCGCTCGGGGGCTGCCCCAGCCTCAACTCGCGCAGCGATTGCCTCGACAAGCGTCGCGGTCTTGCCGGTGCCGGGGCCGGCAAGCACCAACAGGGGGCCGTGCCCAGCACGCGCCACACGGTCGACCACGGTCCGCTGGTGGTCGTCGAGAACGAGCGGAGGCGGTTTCACCAGAGCATCACACCACTGCACACTGACACCCAGGTCATGGCACCCAGCGCGTCCGCGTCATGTCGACCCGCTGCCCGACGAGTGCGACGCCTTCGGCCTGCAGTCGCCGCACCTGCTCGTCCCGGTGGATCTCGGCGCACGTACCGTCGGCGCGCAGAACCCGCCACCAGGCGACACCTGCCCCGAACCGCGCCATGGCCTGACCCACCTGACGTGCCCCGCCCCTCCCCAGCACCGCCGCGATATCGCCGTAGGCCATCACGCGCCCCGAAGGGATCTCACTGACGATGTCGAGAACGTCCTCCGCAAACGGGGTCGGCAGTGCATCGTGAGCCACGTCCGCACCTTAGGCGAGCGGGGAACCGAGGTGTGGCACGATCACGACGTGGCTGACTCTCCGGACGGCCCGACGGCGGGCCATCTAGGGCTGGCGTCGGAGGGCGGATCGCGCACCGACGCCCTGCTGCCACAACCTCCGGCGCACGTCGTCGAGCCGGAGCAACCGAGCCGTATCCGCCGCCCCAACGACGCGCTACGCCTGGTCATGTGGGCAGCCGCTACGGGACTTCTGCTGCTCTTCGGCGACATCGCCCTAGGCACGACCGTCGGGCTGGAAGAAGACCTCGCCAGCGGGATCACCAGGCTCCCCGACCTGATTCTCACCATTCTCGCGTTCGCCAGCAACCTCCTGCTGTTCCTGCTGCCACCGCTGGTTCTCACCGACCTCGCGATTCGACGCCGTTGGCGCACGATCGCCGTCGCGACTGCGGCTGGTGTGACCGCCTGGCTGTTCGCCTACGCGTTCTCGATCCTCGGACCCGAGTTCATGTCGCGCGCCCTGCTCGATGCGCTGACGACCACCACGTCCGGCTCTCGGACCCCGGTGGCCTTCCCCCTCGTGAGCGCAGTGGTGGCCCTTGCCTCGGTGGACGGACTACGAGGACGCCCACGGCTGGCCACGGGCGTGTGGGGGGCCCTCATCGGCTTCACCATCCTCCTTGTCTTCGACCAGTCGGCCGCACCGCTCGCACTCGCGGTGAGTGCCGGCGGGGGCCGGACAGTCGGCCTTGCCTTCCGGTACGGCTTCGGCACCGTCAACCCCCGCCCTGCCGGTGCCGATGTCGCTCGAGCCCTGGCATCTGTGGCAGTCCCCCTCGCCTACCTCAGGTGGGACGGGGAGAGCGACGACGAGCGCCGCTACCTCGGAAGCACGCTCGACGGTCGAGCACTCGACATCCGGGTGATCGACCGTGACCGACGGTCGGCCGGGCTGATCTATCAGCTCTATCGCCGCATGCGCGTTCAGGGTGTGGTGGAGCGCCCGCCCACCTGGTCGGTACGGCGGGCCGTTGACCAGGCGGCTCTTCCGGTACTCGCTGCCCGGCGACACGGAGTGCGCACACCTGACCTGATCGCGGCGGCATCGGTCACCTCAGACAGCGCTGTCCTCGCCTTTGAGGATGTGCCGGGCTTGCACACCTTCGAGACCATCGATGTCTCAGAGCTGGACGACTCCACCCTTGCCGACCTGTGGGTGCAGGTGCGAACACTGCATCGAGCCGGTATCGCGCATGAAGAGCTGCACGCCGGAAACATCGCGCTCGACGCGTCCGGCAGGGTCTGGCTGCTCGGTCTGGAGTACGGCGAGATCGCCGCGGACCAGCTGACCCTGCGGATCGACGATGGCGAGCTGCTCGTCACAACCGCTCTCATCGTCGGCGCCAACCGGGCGGTCCGCGGGGCGCTCCAGGAGCTGACTGCCCAGCGCATTGGAGAGGCGCTGCCGCTACTGCAGACCATCGCCCTCAGTCGCACGAACCGACAGTCGATCAAGCGCAACCGCGAGCTCATGCAAGAGCTCCGTGACGCCGTCGTTGCCGCGTTCCCGTCGGCGCCGACCGAGCCGGTCCGTCTCGAGCGCATGAGGCCACGGACACTGTTCGCGTTCTTTGCGTCGGCTGTGGCCGTCACGATCCTGATGGGTCAGCTCGCGTCCGTGAACCTGGTGTCGGTAGTCACCGAGGCTGACCCTCGATGGGCAGCCATAGCCATGACGATGTCGATCCTGACCTATGTGGGCGCGACCATCGTGATCACGAGCCTCGCGCCGGTGGCGCTCCGGTGGATCCGCACGTTCCAGACGCAGTGGGCCTCGACATTCGTGTCGCTGGTGGCCCCCGCGGCGGTGGGGAACATCGGCACCAACAGCCGCTACCTGCAGCAGGCGGGCGCGCGTCCTGCTGTGGCTATCGCAAGCGTCGGGGCGACACAGATCTTCGTCTTCCTCTCTTACCTGATCTTGGTAGTGGTGTTCGGCGTCATCACCGGCAAGCAGCAGGGGCCGGACCTGATCCCCAACACCACCGTATTGCTGGTCGTTGCCGGCACCGTTGTGGTCGCCGCCACACTCCTTGCCATCCCCGCCACAAGACGTGCGTTCAGCACCCGGGTGACTCCGCTGCTGTCCACTACGTGGCCACGGTTACTTGAGTCCGCCCGGCAGCCGAAGCGCATCGCGATGGGGCTAGGTGGGGCCTTGATGCTGAACCTCTGCTACGCGGCAGCGCTCTTCGCCGCCGTCTCGGCCTACGGGGGCCAACTGGAGTACGCCACGGTGGGGTTCGTCTACCTGGCGGCCGGTGCGGTCGGGTCGGCCGCACCGACCCCCGGTGGAATTGGGGCTGTTGAGGCTGCGCTGGCCGCGGGCCTCAGCGCTGCCGGGCTCGACGGCGGCACGGCTGTTCAGTCGGCACTGCTGTTCCGGGCTGTGACATTCTGGATTCCGATGCTTCCCGGCTGGCTCAGCTTCAGCCACCTGCAGCGACAGGGCGCGCTCTAGCCAGGCTCGCCGACGTCGCCTTCGTACTTGGACTGGCCCTCGTCAAGAACTCGAAGAACGCAGAACTCGTTGCCCTCGGGGTCGGCCATCACCACCCAGCTCTCGTCGCCGTTCTGGCCGATGTCGACGCGCCTGGCCCCCAGTGACTCAAGTCTGGCGACCTCCGCGTCCCGATCGTCGGGCCGCAGATCGAGGTGCAGTCGGTTCTTCGCCTGCTTCGACTCGGGAGCACGCAGGAAGAGCAGGTCGGTGGTGTGCCCCTCGTGCGACGCCTGAGGGGTGATCGCCACCTCCGTGTCGTCCTCGAAGTCGATCGTCCACCCCAGCGCCTGACTCCAGAAGCTGGCCAGTCGAGCAGGGTCGGAGCAGTCGATGGTCAGACAGTCGATGCGGAGCGTCATGCCGCGGTCAGTAGACGGGGAGGCTCGGCTGCACCTGGTTCACCCAGGCGACGACGCCGCCGCCCACGTGCTGGGCATTGGCGAATCCGGCTCCCTTGGCCACGGCCAGCACCTCGGCTGAACGACCACCCACCTTGCAGTAGAACACCACGGGCTTGTCCTGGGGCAGCTGCTCGAGCGCAGACCCCAAGAAGAACTCGTTCTTGGGGATCAGAACCGACCCGTCGATGGAGACGATCTCGCGTTCGGCCGGCTCACGGACGTCGACCAGCAGGAAGTCTGTCTCACCGTTCGCGCGGCGGTCGAGCATGCCTTCGAGGTCTCGAACGCTGATCGTCGACTCGCGCGCGGCATCAGCCGCGGCGTCAGAGATGGTGCCGCAGAAGGCCTCGTAGTCGATCAGCTCGGTGACCGTCGGGCTCTCTCCGCAGACGGCACAGTTCGGGTCCTTGCGGATACGCACCTTGCGAACCTGGGCCTCGAGGGCGTCGTAGATGACCAGCTGACCGATCAGGCTGTCGCCGATGCCGGTGATCAGCTTGATCGCCTCGTTGGCCTGGAACGTGCCAATGGTGCCCGCCATCACGCCGAGGACGCCACCTTCGGCGCACGACGGAACCATGCCGGGGGGCGGAGGCTCGGGGTACAAGCAGCGGTAGCAGGGGCCGTGCTCGGCCCAGAACACGCTGGCCTGCCCGTCGAAGCGGTAGATCGACCCCCAGACGTACGGCTTACCCAGCAGCACGGCCGCGTCGTTGACCAGGTAGCGCGTGGCGAAGTTGTCGGTGCCGTCGACGATCAGGTCGTACTGGCTGAAGATGCTCATCACGTTCGTCGAGTCGAGCCGCTCCTCGTGCACCTGCACAGTGACAAACGGGTTGATCTCTTTGATCGAGTCGCGTGCCGACTCGGCCTTGGACCGACCGACATCGCTCTGACCGTGGATGATCTGCCGTTGCAGGTTCGACTCGTCGACGATGTCGAACTCGACGATGCCGATCGTGCCGACGCCGGCGGCCGCGAGGTAGACGAGGGTGGGTGAGCCGAGCCCACCTGCGCCGATGGCCAGGACGCGGGCGTTCTTCAGGCGCTTCTGCCCGGCCATCGCCACCTCGGGGATGATGATGTGGCGCGAGTAGCGCTTGACCTCATCGATCGAGAGGTCGTCAGACGGCTCGACGAGCGGTGGAAGGCTGGTCACAGTCACTCCAAGATCCAACGGATGGGCACGACTCCGCCTATAACTGTGCCCGACCTGATCGCATTCCGAGAGCGATGTCCACTATGTGGACACATCTCCCACCACTCGCACAGGAAGGCGCCCCACCGACGCCCGGACCACTCCGGCGATGGCCAGGTAGGCCGGCGCCCGGGCCGACGTCGTGCGGAAGGCCAGCCCGATCCGCCGTCCCGGCGTCGGGGCGGTGAACCGGGCGACCCCGAGACCTCCGCGTCGGGTCTCCGCGGCCAAGGCCGTCTCAGGCACGATCGTTGTGCCGAGACCAGCCGCCACCAGCTGTACGACGGTGCTCAGCGACGACGCCCGGGTGGCAGAGGACACCGAGCCGAGGGCCCGTGCGCTGCGACAGAGGTCGAGCGCCTGGTCACGAAGGCAGTGTCCCTCGTCGAGCAGCAGCAGGTCCTGACCCCTGAGCGCCCGCGGTGGAAGGCCGGTAGCACCAGCGTTGCGATGACCAGGTGGCACGAGCAGCACGAAGTCCTCCTCGTACAACGGGATCTCAGTGAGAGAGGCGTTGCCTGCCGGCAGCGCGAGCATGGCGACGTCAAGCCGGCCGCTCACGAGGTCATCGATCAGTCGATCGGTCTGCTCCTCGCGGACCTCGGGCGCAAGGTCGGGCAGCCGTCGCCGCATCGTGCGGAGGACCGTGGGAAGCAGATAGGGGGCAACCGTGGGGATGATGCCGAGCCGGAGCGGGCCGGACAGGGCGAGCTGGCCAGCCGCCGCGTCGACGAGGTGGCCCACCGAGTCGACGACTGCGCGCGCGTCAGGCAGCAATGCCTCCCCTTCGGGCGTGAGCAGGACCCGCCGTGTGGTGCGCTCGACGAGCTGGACGCCGAGATGGGTCTCCAGCGAAGCCACCGCCGAGGAGAGCGCCGGCTGACTGACCCCCAGCGCATCCGCCGCCGCCCCGAAATGGAGCTGGTCGGCCACCGACACGAAGGCCCGGATCTGGGCGATCGACACACTGGAGGCCCGATCTATCGATTTCATCTATCAATGGTACCCGGGCTATTCCCTCGAAGTGGGCCGAGTGACAGAGTGCACCCAACACGACTTCGCCGCGACCACGGCGCCATCAGCGGCCTCCCCGGGGGCGCCATCGGAAGGAACCTCAATGTCCTCGACTGACGAAAGCAAGTGCCCCGTGACGCACGGCAGGTCGAACCGCGACTGGTGGCCGAACCAACTCGACCTGAGACTGCTACAGCAGAACCCCCCCATGGCCAACCCCTTGGGCGACGACTTCAGCTACTCCGACGAGTTCAAGACCCTCGACCTCGCCGCGCTGAAGAGCGACATCGACGCCGTGATGACCACGTCGCAGGACTGGTGGCCGGCCGACTGGGGCCACTACGGTCCGCTCTTCATCCGCATGACGTGGCACAGTGCCGGTACCTACCGGATCAGCGACGGCCGCGGGGGCGCGGGCACCGGCGAGCAGCGCTTTGCCCCCCTCAACAGCTGGCCAGACAACGGCAACCTCGACAAGGCACGCAGGCTGCTCTGGCCGGTCAAGCAGAAGTACGGCCAGAAGATCTCGTGGGCCGACCTGCTCGTCTTCGCCGGCAACTGCGCGCTCGAGTCCATGGGCTTCACGACCTTCGGCTTCGGCGGTGGACGTGAGGACGTCTGGGAGCCCGAGCAGATCAACTGGGGCAACGAGGACAGCTGGCTGGGCGACGAGCGTTACAGCGGCGACCGTGACCTCGAGAACCCGCTGGCCGCTGTCCAGATGGGTTTGATCTATGTGAACCCTGAAGGCCCGAACGGCGAGCCGAGCGCGCTCGCCGCCGCCCGCGACATCCGCGAGACGTTCGCTCGCATGGCCATGAACGACGAGGAGACCGTTGCGCTGATCGCCGGCGGGCACACCTTCGGCAAGACCCACGGCGCCGGTGACCCGGAGAACGTCGGCCCCGAGCCTGAGGCCGCTCCCCTTCAGGAGATGGGCCTTGGCTGGCGCAGCAGCTATGGCACGGGCAAGGGCAACGACACGATCACCAGCGGGTTGGAGGGACCGTGGACGCCGACGCCCACCACCTGGGACAACAGCTACTTCGAGACGCTGTTCGGCTACGACTGGGACCTGGTCAAGAGCCCGGCCGGTGCGTATCAGTGGATCCCGACCGACCCAGCTGCGGCCGACGCCGTGCCCGACCCTCATGACCCGTCGAAGCGGCGCGCGCCCGTGATGCTCACGACTGACCTCGCGCTGCGCATGGACCCGATCTACGAGCCCATCTCTCGCCGCTTCTACGAGAACCCCCAAGAGTTCGCCGACGCCTTTGCCAAAGCCTGGTTCAAGCTGACGCACCGCGACATGGGACCTGTTCAGCGCTACCTGGGTCCGCTCGTTCCGGCCGAGCCACAGCTGTGGCAGGACCCCGTGCCGCCCGTTACCCATGAGCTGATCGGGGCGGACGACATCGCAGCGCTGAAGAGCACGATCCTCGGTTCAGGGCTGTCGATCTCACAGCTGGTCGCCACGGCATGGGCCTCGGCATCGACCTTCCGCGGCACCGACATGCGCGGTGGAGCGAACGGTGCACGCCTTCGTCTCGCCCCCCAGAACGACTGGGCGGTCAACAACCCCGCAGAGCTGAGGAAGGTTCTGCAGGGCCTTGAGACGATCCAGCAGCAGTTCAACAGCTCGAGCGGTGGGCAGAAGCAGGTCTCTCTTGCCGACCTGATCGTGCTCGGCGGATGTGCCGCCGTTGAGCAGGCCGCGAAGAGTGCGGGGCACGACGTTCAGGTTCCCTTCACGCCGGGGCGCACCGATGCGTCGCAGGAGCAGACCGACGTCGAGTCGTTCGCCGTCCTCGAGCCGACCGCCGACGGTTTCCGCAACTACCTCGGCAAGGGACACACCCAGTCGGCCGAGCAGCTGCTGGTCGACCGGGCACGACTGCTGACCCTGACCGCACCTGAGATGACGGTTCTCGTGGGCGGCATGCGCGCCCTGAACACGAACGCGGACCAGTCGAAGCTGGGCATCTTCACCACGCAGCCTGAGTCGTTGACCAACGACTTCTTCGTGAACGTGCTCTCCCTCGACACGACATGGGCACCCACGTCCGACTCCGAGGAGACGTTCGAGGGGCGCGATGCGAACACCGGTGACGTGAAGTGGACCGGCAGCCGAGTCGACCTCGCCTTCGGGTCGAACTCCCAGCTGCGCGCGTTGGCCGAGGTCTACGCGTCGGCGGACTCGTCAGCCAGGTTCGTACGCGACTTCGTCGCCGCTTGGGACAAGGTGATGAACCTCGACCGGTTCGACCTCGCCTGACCTCTGACCCATCAGCTGTGGTGAGGGACAGTGTCGATTCCGACACCGTCCCTCACCACAGCGGCCACCTCAGTCGGCACCCGTACCTTCACGGGCGCGGAGGACCCCCCTGCTCCGAGGGGGGACGCAGAGCAGGGGGGTCGCTATGAGGGGCATTCGCCCAGGGGCAGACAACCAGAGATGACCCCCCGGTGGGGAGCATTTCGACCAAGTTTTCATCTGTGTCGCAGATAGCCCCAGATCAGAGGGTTGGGCGTCCCCAGAAAGTGTTCATCTGCTCCCACGATCGACGCGCATAGCACCGGGCCGAGGCGTCCCCCGCACGTGCAAGCGCCCACAGGGTCCACGTGACGCCCGTGGCCCAGGCCCACTCGCGTGTCGACCGCTCCGAGACCCCGTCTCCCCGGCCGTATGCGCTGACCAGACGCTCAGCGCTGGCGGGATCGAGCTGCGCCTCCCAGATGACCTGTCCGATCTCTCGGGCCGGCTCAACGGCACCCGCATACTCGAAGTCGATCAACCGCAGCCCAGTTGCGGTCGCGACCACATTCGCCGCCACGTCGAGGTGAGCAGGCACTCTCGCCGCCCCGGCCGACACCAGCCGCCGCTCCACGACGTCGGCCTCAGCAGCGGCCGACAGCAGCGAGCCAGGAAGACGGGCAGAGGCGAGCTGTTCCAGGTACCCGTGCCGTGCCTCGGCCAGCTCCACCTCAGGAAGTCGCACATCACAGGAGTGCCAGCGACGCAGCAGGCGGGCCAGGTCGCTGAGCACGACCGGGCGACTCAGCTCGAGCGTCATGAGGTGGGCCCCTGCCAGGTACTCAACGACCAGCCAACCCGCGGCCATCGCCACCACCTGTGGACCAACCCCGACGTCGGCCGCCGCCCAGGCAGCCCGCTGTTCGACGTCGGACGCCGAACGCACGACGACGTCAGACGCGTCGGCTCGGTGAACCCGCCACGCACCACCACCCAGCCCGGCGAGTCGCGACCAGGTGGCGCCGGCCCCCAGCCCCGCGGCGTCGACCAGTGCGCCGGGCACCGAGGGTGGCGTCATGTGACCGTTGAACGCGTGTCGTCGGCCAGCATCGGCCGAACAAACCGTGCCACCAGGGCTGGGTCTTCCATCTGCGCCACGTGACCGACGCGCGGCAGCGTGATGATCTGCGCGTGTGGCATGTGGCGCGCGGCGCGCCTGCTTCGCCGAGCGTCGACGAGTCGGTCGCGCCCGCCGTAGAGAACGAGCGTGGGACAGCGCAGCTGACCAGCGGTGGCCCAGAGTCCGGTGGGGCCCGGGTCGATGAACGATCGAAGCAGTGCGCGGGCCGCGCCCGACAGCGCCTCGCCGGCGTGGGGCAGCGCCAGCCTTCGCTGCACCTCCGACACCGCCTCAACACGGCGAGCGGGGGTGAAGGCCGTGGCGTCCCCGTAGTTGAGCGCCACCATGCCCTGCACCTGACGCTCTGCTGGTACTCGCGCCATCCGCTCCACCAGCTGTCGCCCGATCCCGGGCAGGGCCACCACCGGCACACCCATCGTGTCGCGGCGCGGCCGCAAGTCAGGAAGCGCAGGCGAGATCAACGTCAGCGTGGCCACCAGATCAGGGCGAGCAGCCGCGACCAGCACGGCGATCGCACCCCCCATCGAGTTGCCGAACAGGTGGATCCGCTGATGGCGCTGGGCGTGGATCTGCTCCAGCAACGCCGACAGCACCTCGGTGTCGGCTGTGAGGGAGTAGTCGGAGTCCGGGGGCGGTGGGGACCAGCCGAAGCCGGGCAGGTCAGGCGCCCAGCCCTCGACCTCGTCGACCAGCTCAGCCATCAGGTCGGTCCAGTTGGTGGACTGACCACCCAGGCCGTGGATCATCAACGCCGGCGGGCGAGACGCCGCGGAGTCAGCACTACTCGAACGGATGAAGAGTGTGCGCCCGCCAACCGGTCGCTCGAATCCGGGCCAGTGCGGTGCGTTCACGCGGGGAGAAGCAACGACTCGAGCCTGCGGTTGAGCGCGTCCAAAGTGGCGCGGATGACCGCCTGACGGACGTCCTCACGGACGACGGAGACGCCGGTCAGACGCTCGGACCCGAGCTTGGTGAGCATGGCGACCACGACGACGACCGCCCGGTCGGGTCCCAGCTGGTTGATCTCCAGCTGCTCGAGCTCGAAGCGGGCCGCGGAGCCGACGACCTCTTCGAGTGCGCGAAGGGTGGCGGTGGCCACCGAGCGGTGAACACTCGATGGTGTGGCGGCCGCGGACGACTCGCCCACGTAGGCGGCGCCGAGCCAGCTGAGTGAGACCGAGGTCGTCACCCCGAGGCCAGCGGACACCAGCTGCATGCGCTGGATCAGGATCCGTGGTGGACGGGTCGACTCCACCAGGGCAGCCGTGAGGTCGTCATCGGTGTCCAGTGGCGCCTCGATCGCCTCGTACTCGGGAACGGCGGTGAGGTTGGGTCGAGCCGGATCTGGTGTCGCGGCCGTCGTCAGTGGCGGCGTCACCGGCGGGGCCGTACGGGGAGGTGGCTCCAGAGGTGCAGGCGAAGCCGCCGGGGCAGTCGCGGCGGTCGCCGCGGAGTCAAACGGGACAGACTCCTCGACAACCTGGACGCGGCCCGCGTCGACCGCCAGCCCGAACTGCTCACGGAGCACCCGGTTGACGCTGGTGGCTACCGCGATCTCGTCGGCCCCCGCCGCCAGCTGCAGGCGGAGGGTCCCCGCGCCGTCGGGTCGTTCGTCTGGCTCGATATCGGCCGCCGCCACGCCAGGGACCGCGCGGAGCGCGTCCAGCAGCGTCGCTTCGGTCGTCACGGCGTCGTTCCCTTCGGCGTAGGCCCAGCCGCGGCAGGCAGCGGGCAGGGCAGGTGGCCCCATCTTTGCATCGGCACGGCTGATCTGGTCCTCAACTGGCATTACTGGGGAGTAGGCTCCGGCGCCATGGCTGCAGCGGGAGACTCCCTTGAGGGCCCCAGTCACGTCTCGTCCCCAGGTCGGAGGCGGCTCAGCCGCGAAGAACGGCGCAGCCAGCTGCTGGACGCCGCCCGCGAGGTGTTCGTGGAGTCGGGGTACCACGCAGCCGCCATGGACACCATCGCGCAGCAGGCCGGCATCAGTAAACCCGTCCTGTACCAGCACTTCCCCGGCAAGCTCGAGCTCTACCTCGCGCTGCTCGACGCCGGCAGCGAGGCGCTCGAGGTGGCCGTGCGGAAGGCTTTGGCGTCCACGGACGACAACCAGGAGCGGGTCAACGCCACCATCAGGGCCTATTTCGCCTTCATGGCCGACCCCGACAGCACGTTTCGGCTCGTCTTCGAGTCCGATCTCACCGCCGAACCGGCTGTCCGCGAGCGGGTCGACGCAGCCACGCATTCGTGCGCCGTGGCTGTGTCACAGGTGATCGCCGAGGACACCCGGCTCGACCACGAGTCCGCGATGCTGCTGGCGGCCGGTCTCACCGGGGCCGCCCAGGTGGCTGCCCGATGGTGGCTCACCCACGACGGGACGCTCGGTCGATCTGCAGCCCAAGAGCTGGTCGCCGCACTGGCGTGGCGGGGCATCGGTGGGTTCCCCCGCGCCGACGCCGAGGGCGTCGACTAGCCTGACGCCGCGGGCGCGTGCCCACAGGACGAGTGCGGAGGTCGCGATGGAGGTCAAGGTCGGGGTGAAGGGCATCGCCCGAGAGCTGGTCGTGGAGACCGAGCTGACACCTGACGACGTCTCGACGATGGTGCGGGCCTGTGCGAGTGATCCGACCGCGCTCTTCGACCTGGCCGACGCGCGCGGCCGACGAGTGCTCATTCCGGCCGAGAAGCTGGCCTACGTCGAGATCGGCGAGCAGGAGGCGCGACGCGTCGGCTTCGGCGCCATGTAACGTCCCGGCGCCTGAGGCATGGGCCGCTAGGCCGCCAGGCCGAGGGCGGCCATCCGCTTGGTGTGCTGCTCGGTGATCCGCGTGAACATCCGGCCCAGCTCGACGAGGTCCATTCCCCCGTTGCCGCCACCACCTGCCAGAAGCGCAGCGAGCGCGTCCCGCTCGGCCGCGACTCGTTGGGCCTGGCTGAGCGCCTCACCCATCAAGCGACGGCCCCAGAGGGCCAGGCGTCCCGCAACGCGGGGGTCGGCCTCGATCGACGACCGCACCTTGCTCACGACAAAGGCCGCATGGCCGGTGTCCCCGAAGACCTCCAGCACGAGAGCGCGGGTCTCGTCGTCCAGCAGGACGGATATCTCGCGATAGAAGTCGGCAGCGATCCCATCACCTACGTACGCCTTGACCAGGCCTTCAAGCCAGTCGGCCGGGGCCGTGGAAGCGTGGAAGGCGTCGAGCGGCGCAACGAAGGGACGCATGGCGTCGTCGGCCGAGACGCCGAGATCGATCAGCTTCTCGCGAAGCTGTTGGAAGTGACCGAACTCAGCGCATGCCATGGCAGCAACCTCCGCCTTGTCATCCAACGTCGGTGCCAGCGCGGCATCGGCACAGAGTCGCTCGAACGCTGAGAGCTCGCCGTAGGCGAGCACGCCAAGCAGATCGATCACGGCGGCGGCATAGGGGTCATCAGGCATGGCCGAAGGGTAGCGAGTGGTCGAGCGGTAGACTCAGGCCCGTCATCGACCTGCAAGGCGGACCCCCTGACTACATTTGCTGACCTCGGCATCCGTTCCGAAACGGTGGCCGACCTGGCTCACCTGGGCATTACCGAGGCATTTCCCATCCAAGAGCTCACCCTTCCGGTGGCGCTCGACGGCCACGACGTCATCGGCCAGGCCAAGACCGGCACCGGCAAGACGCTCGGTTTTGCGCTCCCGCTCCTCGAGCAGCTGACCGCGCCGCACGACCCGGTCCATCCAGACCACGAGCCCTCAGTCACGCCTCAGGCCCTGGTCGTCGTGCCCACGCGCGAGCTGGCCATGCAGGTTGCCAACGAGATTCGGCATGCCAGCAAGACCCGCGGGGCCCGTGTGCTCACCGTCTATGGCGGCCGCTCCTACGAACCGCAGGTCGAGGCGCTCGAGGCTGGGGTCGACGTCGTGGTCGGCACTCCGGGACGCCTCCTCGACCTCGTCGAGAAGCGCCACCTCAACCTGGGGGCGATCAAGACGTTGGTGCTCGACGAGGCCGACGAGATGCTCGACATGGGATTCCTCCCCGACGTGGAGCGCATCGTCGCCCTCACCCCCGCTGACCGCCAGACGATGCTCTTCTCGGCCACCATGCCGGGCGACGTCATTGCCCTGGCCCGGCGGTACATGAACCAGCCCACGCACATTCGGGCGATCGACCCCGACGAGGACAACAGCCAGCTCGTCAAGCGTGTGCAACAGCACGCCTACCGAACGCATCCGGTCGACAAGGCCGAGATCGTCGCACGCATCCTCCAGTCCGAGGGCCGGGGCCACACGATCATCTTCTGTCCGACCAAGCGCCAGGCCCAGAAGCTCGCCGACGACCTGAGCTCCCGAGGCTTTGCCGTCGGGTCCGTTCATGGCGATCTCGGGCAGGGAGCTCGCGAACAGGCGATGCGGGCCTTCCGCAATGGCAAGGTCGACGTCCTCGTCGCTACCGATGTGGCCGCACGCGGCATCGACATCGACGGCATCACCCACGTGGTCAACTACAACTGCCCCGACGACGAGAAGAGCTACGTCCACCGGATCGGCCGTACGGCGCGTGCCGGCGCGACCGGCGTGGCCGTCACTCTGGTCGACTGGCAGGACCTGCCACGGTGGATTCTGATCAACAAGACGCTCGGCCTGTCGTTCGACGATCCGGTCGAGACGTACTCCACCTCTCCTCACCTGTACAGCGACCTCGACATCGCGCCAGGGACCACCGGCCAGCTGCCCAAGTCCCAGCGCACCCTCGAGGGACTCGACGCCGAAGAGGTCGAAGACCTCGGCGAGACAGGCAAGGCCCGACGCACGCCTCGAAGTTCTGACTCGGGGCGCCCAAAGGGCGGGTCCAAGCCTCGCGATGGCGGTGCGGCGAAGAGTGGGCAGCCACGCAATCGCAAGCGCACCCGTGGCGGTGCGTCGACCGGTGGTGGCACTGGAACGGGCGGCGGCGGTAGCGCAGTCGCGACCACGACGTCCTCGTCAACCGGCGACGCCACCTCAGACGCTCCCCGGCGCCGTCGTCGACGTCGGCGCGGTGGATCCACCGACACCACAACCTGACGACATTGCGGAAGACTGCTGGGGTCCTGACCCCACTCAGCTTCCGCAATGATGCGGGGGGGGTCAGGGCAGGTGGATCTGCACGCTCACCCAGGTGTGGCGGCGGCAGGCCGGGCATCGCATCCACGACCCGTGGCCTCGCTTGAGGAAGGGCAGGTGCAGAGATGGCACCGCCAGTCGCAGTGCCTCAGCAGGTGACAGATCGGTCTCTTCGTCACAGTGCCCACAGCTGATCGTCACGCGACCGGTTGAGGCCACCTCGTCGGGCAGTGCTGCTCCTGGGCTGAAGAGCGCCCGGCGGCCCTCGTGGTCGTGAGGAGCGGAACGCTCAGGCTCGGACGAGTTGCCCTCCAGCGGATGTATCCGGCTGAAATCGGTCCCCTTGCGCTTGGTCACGCTGCCGCCTCCTGCCCGAGCAGCTGACGCGCGTGCACGCGGTAGGCAGCAGCTCCGGGACTCGATGACGCCGACGTCAGGATCGACTCACCCGTGGCGGGTGCCTCGGCGAACCGGATCGACCGGTTGATCGGCGGGTCCAGCACGGTGACACCGAACCGCCCCGACACATCGGCAAGAACGGCGCGTGCGTGGGTCGTGCGACCGTCGAACAGAGTGGGAAGCACTCCGAGCACCTCGAGCTGCGGGTTGGTCAGACGCCGTACGTCGCCGATCGTGGTCAGCAGCTGCCCGACACCTCGGTGCGACAGCGTCTCGCACTGCAGAGGAATGAGCACCTCGTTGGCGGCCGTCAGGGCGTTGATCGTGAGGACCCCCAGAGAGGGAGAGCAGTCGATGATGACGAAGTCGTAGCTCTCGTTGACGTCGGCCAACGCGGACCGCAGGACGTACTCGCGTGCCGCCCGGTCATGCAACGTGATTTCGGTTCCGGTCAGGTCGATGGTGCTCGGCAGCAGGTCGAGGTTCGTCGAGATCGTTCGCACGACCATGGCCGTTCCCACACGACCCATGAAGACATCGTGGATCGACAGCTCGAGTGCCTCGGGATCGAGCCCGAGCGAAAACGTCAGGCACGCCTGCGGGTCGAGATCGACGACCAGCACTCGCTGACCGAGCTCAGCCAGTGCCATACCGACGGACGCGACGGTCGTGGTCTTGGCGACCCCACCCTTCTGGTTGGCCACGGCGATCGTCCGGGTCACGCGGCCTCCTTCTCGTCGGTGTGCGGGTCGGTGCTCGACCAGACAGGTCGCAGCCTATTCTGCCGAGCGTGAGCATCCCACCCTTCACCGAGCCTCCGTCCGGTGTCCGCGCGGTCACCATCAGCACCCCGAGCACGGGATTGGCCACCCTCGACAACGCAGACGCCCTGACGGCCCCGGCTATCGGTTCGGTCGTGCTCGTGCCCGGGTTCACCGGCAGCAAAGAGGACTTCATCGCCGTCCTGGCTCCGTTGGCCTCGCGCGGCGTTCGCGCGGTCGCCCTCGACCTCACGGGGCAGTTCGAGACCCCGGGCCCACCCGACGCCGATCAGTACTCACTGGCGGGGTTCGCGGCCGACGTGTGGGCAGTGGCAGCAACTCTCCCGCGCCCATTGGTGCTGGCCGGTCACTCGTTCGGGGGCCTCGTGGTGCGCGAGGCGATTCTTGCTGATCCGCTGGCCGCGGACGGGCTGGCGCTCATCGCGACAGGACCACACGCCATCCCCGAGGACCAGCAGCAGCTCCTCCACAGATTCGCAGACGCGCTGGCCCTCCACGGGCTCGAGGCAGTGTGGCAGGGCAAGCGCGCCCTCGATGCCGCAGCCGGAGTCCCGAGTCCGCCGCCCGAGATCGACGCCTTCTTGTCCCGGCGCTTCCTGGCGAACACCCCTGGGTCCCTCCACGTGATGATCGAGACGCTCTGCGGCGTCAGGGACCAGGTCGATGCCTTGGCCGCCGTCGCTCCGCCGACGACAGTAGTGATCGGTGGGCACGACGACGTCTGGCCGATCGACCAGCAACGAGAGATGGCGGCCCGACTGGGCGCCACCGTGGCCGAGCTGCCCGCGGCCGGTCATTCGCCCGCCGTCGACGACCCCTCCGCAGTGGCAGAGGTGATCGCTGCCCTCCTCGGGTGACAGGATCGAAGGTAGGCAGCCAGGTCAGCGCAACGCGGCCGGGGCCCTACTCTGCACTCGGCGGGTGGGCCGCCTGGACCAGCGGCTCAAGTGCTCGTTCCAGGCCATCGATTCCCACATCCACAACCTCCAGCGGCAGCCCGATGGACGCCGCCGCCCGTTCAGCTGCACCCTGCAGCAGCGGCGTCCTGCGCTGGGTCAGCCACACCACGCGTGAGTAGTGGCGGAAGTAGTCGTCTCGCAGATGCGGATAACGGTCGAGGCCGAGCTCGACGATGACACTCCGATGGAACGACGCCGCCAGAAAGTCGGTCAGCACGTAGGTGCCCGGTTGCTCCTCCAGCAGTCTCTGGTACTCGTCAGTGCCGGCGTAGACGCCGTAACAGTCCGAACCCGGCAAGCGTTCGATCCCCTGCCGCTGGCACACCTCGTCGAGCGCTCCGTAGGTACCGCAGTCGGCGTACGCCACCACCACGCGCTCATAGCGTTCACTGATGTCGACAAGCGTGCGCTCAACCTCGGGCGCGATGCGACTGGGTTGGTTGTGCAGCAGCGGTGGCAGCGGGTGAACATCGACTGCCCACTGCCGCCGACCGACGATCTCACTGATGTCCGTCGCCAGTGCCCCGCACGCAATGACGCCAACGGTGGCACCGGAGCTTCTCATGTCGGGAAGGCCAGCTGCTCCACGAAACGGTCCTGGAAGTCGGTGCGGTCAGAGAGCTCGACGTACTCGATCTCGCGCAGCAGAGTCGTCACGCCATGTCGCTCAGGCGCCGACAACAGCACCATCTTGGCGCCCTCACCGGCAACGTTCCCGGCACTGACGATCCGAAGAACGGGGATCTTCGGCACGAGGCCGATCCGCACAGCGCTGGCCGCCGACAGGTACGTACCGAACGACCCGGCCAACAACACCTGCTGGACGTCGCTCTCCTTGATGCCGAAGTCCTCGAAGAGCAGGTGCCATCCAGTAGCGATCGCTGCCTTGGCGAACTGCAGCTCGCGGACGTCGCGCTGGCTGAGCACGACCGGGTCACCTTCACCATCAGCTGGTTCGGCGAGCACGAAGACCTTCTCTTCGCCGATCAGCGTCATGCGCTCAGCCAGGTGCGGGTGGGTTGCCTTGACCTTCTCGGGATCGGCGAACCGACCCGACGGGTCGATCACGCCGACCCGCACCAGCTCGGCGACCGCGTCGACGAGCCCAGAACCGCAGACCCCCACGGCCGGCTCGTCACCGATCACCTGCAGCTCGAGCGCGTCGTCGGTGACCTTGACAACCTCAATCGCTCCTGGGGCGGCGCGCATCCCACACCGGATCGATGCGGCCTCGAACGCGGGACCAGCCGGTGCCGCCGTCGCCATGATGCGCTCGCCATCAGCAATGACGATCTCGCAGTTCGTTCCGATATCGACGAAGAGTCGCAACCGCTTGTCTCGGTCCATGCCTGACGCCAGGGCACCGGCGATGATGTCGCCACCAACGTAGGCGCCAAGCGCCGGAACGACGGTGGCCCGCGCTCGAGGGTGGGTCGTCACGCCCAGGTCGGACGCCATCACGTTCTCGAACTGTCGCGCGGCCAGGATGAACGGCGCCACGCCGAGTGGTTCCGGGTTGATGCCCAACGCCAGCTGCACCATCGTCGCGTTTCCGGCGAGAGCCACCTCGTAGATCTCGTCGGCCTCTACCCCGGCCTCGGCGCAGGCCTCTTTGGCGAGGGTGTCGAGGGTTTCGTGGGCCAGCTGCTGGAGGTGTCCGAGCGCTTGGGCATCCAGCATGGTCGCGCTGATCCGAGCGATGACGTCGGCCCCGTAAGGCTGCTGCTTGTTGAGCATCGACGTGACCGCCACGGGGGTGCCGGTGGTGATGTCCATCAAGTTGGCCACCACGGTGGTAGTACCAAGGTCGAAGGCGAGCCCGAAGGACCGGGTGGTGGTATCGCCGGGCTCGACAGCGACCAGACGGTCGTCTACCACGACGGCCGTGACCTGGTAGTCGGCCTCTCGGAGAGTCTGGCCCAAGGTGCGGTAGACGTCGAGGTCCACGGTGAGCTCGAGGTCGTCGAGCTCGTCGAAGACGCGCTGCGAGTCTGTGCGCTGGTCGGTGAGCGTCGGCTCAGCGAGCTCAACGAACCTCTTCTGGACTGCGGGGCGGAGAATTACCTGACGCCCCACGCCGAACGTGGCAGCTTTCGGTCGAGTGGTGAGTGGCGGCACGTCAACGACGAGGTCGCCATTGGTGCGCGCGACGCACGCCAGACGCCAGCCGTCGTCGAGCTGCTCCTGCGAGAAGGCCCGGCGGTCAAGGCTCTGAACCGGAATGTTGCCTTCAACGATCTGCACCTTGCACTTCTTGCAGGTGCCGTGTCCTCCACAGGTGGAGTCGATCGCGATCCCGTTCCAGCTGGCGGCGTCAAAGACCGGGACCCCCGTCGGGACGCGGACCTCTTTGTCTGAGGGCGTGAAGCGGAGTCGGACGCGCTCCGGGACGCCGTCCTCAACCGTCACGAGGCATCCTGTCTGCGGTCGACATCGCGGACACCGAGCTCGTCGACGAGGCGCCCGAGGCTTCCATCGTGGCGGAAGTCGGTCAGATGCAGCCCAGCGACCCCCGGGAGAGACAAGGCATGCCGCGCCTGCTCCAACGTGTGTTGGTATGCCTCCTCCGCCTCGTCGCTCGAGTTCGCCACCCGGTCGATCACGTCGACAGGAACGCTGATGCCGGGAACTTCGCGGTCCATGAACCGCAGCGCGCCTGCACGCTTGACCAGAACCAGCGTGGGCAGCAAGGCGGTCTTCTTCGTGACGCCGCTGTCGACGCAGCCGGCAACGAACTCCTCGAGGCGATCGGCGTGGTAGCCGATCTGCAGCTGGAGGAACCGCGCTCCCGCGTCACTCTTGGTCTTGGCACGCTCGACCCGGTACGGGATCGGGGGTGCGAAGGGGTTCTCAACCGCTCCGACGAAGAGGTCTGGTGCCGGGTCGATCTTGCGCCCCGATATGTAGTGGCCCTGCCCCAGCC
Source organism: Actinomycetes bacterium (assembly GCA_024644435.1). Lineage (GTDB taxonomy): Bacteria > Actinomycetota > Actinomycetes > JAHEKZ01 > JAHEKZ01 > JAHEKZ01. The sequence continues at coordinate 40,733 of JAHEKZ010000020.1, forward strand.
CAGTCGCGACCGCGACGACCTGCGGCCCGTCAAGGTCGAAGACCCGACGTGCCTCTGGCTCGTCTCCGGCAGTGACGTCGTCACCGGTGAGGGCGCAGATGTTTCTGACGCCAAACATCGATGCACCGACGATGTCGGCCTGGATGGCGATCCGGTTCTTGTCTCGACACACCACCTGCATGATCGGCTCGACACCGGCCTGCTGCATGGCAATCGCGATCGCAATGTTCGATGCATGGGCATGGGCCGCAGGATTGTCGGTGGCGTTGACGGCGTCGACATAGGGCGCGATGGCCTCGAGTCGGTCGTGCACCTTCGCCAACCCGCCACCATCGATGGACGGCAGCTCGGCGGTGATGACCGGGCGGCGACCGGCTTTGAGCAGCGCCTCCAGGTTCATCAGGCTCGAACCAGTGCGCGGCGGTTTTCGAGGAGCTCTTTGGCGCGGCGGACAGCAGTGGACGCGTCAGCCGCATACCCGTCAGCACCAACGGCGTCGGCGTACTCCTGAGTCACCGGAGCACCCCCCACCA
>JAHEKZ010000101.1 GCA_024644435.1 Actinomycetes bacterium
GGCGGCATCATCGCCATGATCGAGGACGGTCGGAACTGCTCCGACATCGTCACCCAGCTGGCCGCGGCCTCGCGCGCCATCGACCGGGCCGGGTTCAAGATCGTGGCCAGCGGCATTCGGCAGTGCCAGGATGCCGAGCTCCGTGGTGAGCAGCCGGCACTTACCCGTGAGCAGATGGAAAAGCTCTTCCTCGCCCTCGCCTAGTCAGTCCGACACCGGTAGACACGCTTCGCCCGTCGGAGCGGTTCCCGGTACGAGCAATACCCCCCGGGGTACAAGAAAGGAATGCCCGGCATGGTGATCCAAGCCGACGTCCCACAACTGCAGACGGCATTGGCGGCCGGCGCTGTCGTGCTCGATGTGCGTGAGGCATTTGAGTTCGCCTCCGGCCACGTGCCAGGCGCCGTATCGATGCCGATGCACCTGGTGCCGTTGCGACTCGACGAGATCCCCCAGGAGCGCGACCTCTACGTCATCTGCGCTGCGGGCAACCGCAGCTGGCAGGTGGCTCACTTTCTTGGCGAGCGAGGGATCAACGTCATCAACGTCGTCGGCGGAACGATGGCCTGGCACTCCGCCGGCCTTCCCATCGAGACCGGTTCACTCCCGAGCCAGGCTGTTAGCGGAGGTACACACGCATGACCTACACCAGTACGCCCCACGTCCTGGTCATCGAGACGCCCGGTCTCGGCAATCGCGGGTACATCGCGCACGACGGCGTCCATGCCGTGGTGGTCGACCCACAACGCGACATTGACCGCGTCGAACATCTGGTCGCGGAGCACGGCCTGACCATCACCCACGTCCTCGAGACCCACGTGCACAACGACTATGTGACGGGCGGGCTCGAGCTCGCCCACCGGCATGGCGCTGTCTATGCCGTTGCGGCCGACTCCAAGGTGCCGTTCGACCACACCCCGGTGCGTGACGGCGACACGCTGACCTCGGGAGACCTCGAGATCACCGTGTTCGCAACGCCCGGTCACACGCCGCATCACGTCTCGTACTCGATCGAGCGAGCGCCGCGCGAGGGAGCTGCCGCGAGTGGGCACCCGGGCGCGGTCTTCACCGGCGGATCTCTGCTCTACGGCGCTGTGGGACGACCCGACCTGGTCGCGCCCGAGATGACCAGGGAGCTGGCCCACGACCAGTGGCGGTCGGTCCAGCGGCTCTCCAGTGAGCTGGCCGACGAGACGCACCTCTACCCGACGCACGGCTTCGGGTCGTTCTGCGCTGCCACCCAGAACGAAGGCACGGCAGGCACCGTTGGCGACGAGAAACACACCAACCCGGCACTGACGAACGCCGAGCAGGTCTTCGTCGAGGAGACCCTCGCCGGGCTCGATGTCTTCCCTGCGTACTACGCCCACATGGGTCCGGCGAACGCGGCCGGACCTGAGGATGTCGACCTCACCCTTCCGGCTCCGGCCGACTCGACCGAGCTGAGGGCGAGGATCGACGCCGGAGAGTGGGTCATCGACCTTCGGTCGCGAGAGGTCTTCGCGGCTGGACACCTGAAGGGTTCACTCTCGTTCGACCTCGATGGGCCGTTCATCGCCTACGTCGGCTGGTTGATCCCGTGGGGAACTCCGGTGACGTTGCTGGGAGAGACCACCGAGCAGGTGGAGGCAGCCCAACGTGAGCTGGTGCGGATCGGGATCGATCGCCCGGTGGCGCAGGCAGTGGGCGGCCCGGTGTTCTGGGCAGACGGCGACTCCGACCTGGCGACCGTCGAACGAGTCGACTTCGCCCAGCTGGCCGAGATCGTGAGGCAGTACCCCGACACGTACGTCCTCGACATCCGTCAGCACCTGGAGTGGGCGGCCGGTCACGTCGACGGCGCCCATCACATGCCGTTCTACCAAGTGCCAGATCGGATCGACGACATCCCGACGGACCGTCCCGTGTACGTCTCGTGCGGCTCGGGCTACCGAGCGGCAGCGGTGATCTCGCTCCTGCGTTCGGGTGTCTTCTCACGAGGGCAGACGATGGACAACCTCGTGCATGTCGATGACGACTGGACCAACGCCCACCAAACGTCACTGCCCATCGAGGTCGGCGAACCCGTCGATCGTGCTGTCGGATGGACGTGGCTCGAGTCACGGGGCACCGCGCGGACGTACGAGCCGGCGCACGCATGAGTCTGCTGGGCGGGCTCTTCAAAGGCGTCCCCTCGGTCTCGGCTCAACAGGCGGTTCAGCTCGTTGACGCAGGAGCTGTCATGGTCGACGTGCGAAGCACGGCCGAGTGGAACGCCGGGCACGGGCCTTTCGCCCAGCACATGGCGTTGCCGCAGCTGGCCCAGCGTCAGCGCCGGATCCCCGAGACCAAGCAGGTCGTCGTGGTCTGTCGCAGCGGTAGCCGGTCGAAGGGCGCCACGAGACAGCTGATCGCGGCAGGTTTTGACGCCGTCAACGTGTCGGGCGGCATGAACGCCTGGCAGCGTGCCGGGGGCCGGTTGGTGGACCGCTCCGGCAAGCCCGGTCGAGTGGTCTAACGGTGGTCTTCACCGAACTCGTCGTCGCCGGCGTGCTCATCGGTCTGCTGCTCGGCATCCTCGGCGCAGGCGGGGCCATCTTCACCGCGCCCGTCCTGATTTTCGCCTTCGGCGTCCCGCCCCGTGAGGCGACCACGGCCTCGCTTGTGGTGGTTCTGCTCGCAGCTGCCAGTGGACTCCTCGGCCACCGAGGCACCCGGACGGTGCAGTGGCGCGAGGGCTCGGTGTTCGGGGCGGTCGGCGTGATGGCGGCGGCCTTCGGTTCGTGGCTGGCCACCGTGGCGCCGGAGCGAGTGCTGACCGGTGCCTTCTCGATCTTGCTCGTCGTTGCCGCGATCGCCATGGTGCGGCAGCCGGCCGGTGC
>JAHEKZ010000064.1:0-6703 GCA_024644435.1 Actinomycetes bacterium
CCGCACGTCCCGCCCCCGTAGCTCAGTGGATAGAGCAGCTGCCTTCTAAGCAGTTGGTCGCACGTTCGAATCGTGCCGGGGGCACCCACCGAGCCTTTTGTCAGGTACCCGTGACCTTCGACGCCCCTAGTCGGGACCTACGTCCCTGACCGCTGCGTCACCGCACCGTGATCCTGAACACATCTGGCAAGGAGGAAGACCATGACGCACCGACCAGCAGTCGTTGTAGGTGTCGACGGTTCAGAGCAGGCCTTCACCGCTGCTGCGTGGGCACTAGACACCGCCGCACGTCACCACATGCCGCTCGACGTCGTGCACAGTTGGTCGATACCGCTGCCGCCGGTGGGTCTCGGCCCGGCGCCCGTGGGGCTGTCCGACGACCGGATCAGAGATGCCGCCCAGGCGGTCCTCGACGATGTCGTGAGTCGGCTGCAGGCCACCGCCCCTGACGTCACGATCAATGGATCCCTCTACCCAGGAACGCCGGCCGCCGCTCTGCTCGAAGCCGCCGAGAAAGCCACCCTGGTGGTCGTGGGCAGCTCCGGTCTCGACCGGATGACCGAGTTCATTCTGGGGTCCGTCACCCAGCAAATCGTCACCCACTCGCCATGCCCGGTCGCGGTCGTGCCCGCCGGTGAAGCCACCGAGCCGGGACTCGAGACAGGAAGAGTGGTTGTCGGGATCGATGGATCCGAGTTGTCGGTCGATGCCACTCGTCTCGCGTTCGAGGAAGCCTCCATGCGGCACGCCGGTCTCACCTTGCTGCACGTCTGGAATGCGCCCGAGTACGACACCGCCGGCATTGTCATGCCTGACACACTCATGCTCGAGGAAGCCCACACGGACGAGCTGCGCGCAATGGCCGAGACCGTAGCCGGACTGGGCGAGAAGTACCCCGATGTGCAGGTCGAGCAGCGGCTGCGTCAGGGGCGGCCCGCCAAGGTCTTGGCTGACGCATCTCGCGGAGCGGCCTTGGTCGTCGTCGGTTCACGGGGTCACGGTGGGTTCAAGAGCATGCTGCTGGGGTCGACGAGCAGATCGTTGCTGCACCACGCGCAGTGCCCGGTGCTCGTCGTGCGACCAGGGACGGCAGACTCATGATCACCGCGACCACGAGCCTGGCCCCGAGCCTGGTGCGTCAGATCATCGCAGCGGCGGTCGCCGCTCCGTCCGTCCACAACACCCAGCCGTGGCTCTTTCGGATCGTGAACGACGAGATCCACTTGCTGGCCGACACCAGCCGTCAGCTCGAGGCCCAGGACCCGGATGGTCGGGCACTGCTGATGTCATGCGGCGCCGCCCTCCTGAACCTGCGGCTCGCGGCCGAGCACTTCGGGCGCACGAGTGACGTCGTGGTGTTCCCGAGCGAAGATCATGACCACCTCGCCACCGTCAACGTGCACGGTGCGGCGACCGCCACCGGCATGGTCGACGAGTTGTTCGCAGCGATCCCGCACCGGCACACGAACCGACTGCCGTACGAGGACCGCCCAGTTCCCCCGGCCGTCCTTGAGGCGCTCTCAGAAGCGGCCAGCCAGGAAGGCGCCGTCTTCTACCCGGTCACCGAACCCGGGGAGCGACGACGCCTGGTCGATCTCATCCACGACGCAGACGCCACCACAAACCCAAAGGTCATGGCCGAGGCCAAGCGCTGGACGGGCGTGGAGCCATCCCGACCAGACGGCGTCCCCACCGAGTCTCTGGGGCCCATCCCCCAGAGCCCTTCGACACCGCACCGAGATCTCACCCCGGGGCGAGTGATCTCCGGTCGCGGGTTCGCCGTGTTCGAGAACGACCCGACGCTCGCCGTGCTGACGACGTCCCGCGACGACCGTGCGGCCTGGTTGGCCGGCGGCCAGGCGTTGCAGCGTGTGCTGCTTGTCGCCACGGTCGAGGGTCTCGTCGCCACCTATGCCAACCAGCCACTGGAAGCACCCGGGCTCCGCTGGCTCGTACGCGACCCGGACCAGCCCATCGGCTTCCCCCAGATGCTCTTCCGCATCGGATACGCCCCGGCTGCCCCAGCCACGCCTCGTCGACCGGTCGAGGACGTTATCGTCGAGCCGTAGTCGCGACGTCCGACCTGCCCGCTAGCCTTCAACTCATGAGCACCACGAACATCGTCTGGGTCGACTGTGAGATGACCGGTCTCGACCTCGTCCACGATGCGCTGATCGAACTGGCTGTCCTGGTGACCGACGACGAGCTCAATATCTTGGGCGAAGGCGTTGACGTCGTGATCAAGCCGCCTGAGGCCGCACTGGAGCAGATGGACGACTTCGTTCGCACCATGCACACGACGTCCAGCCTCCTGGACGAGCTGGCCGACGGCATCACTCTGGCTGAGGCCGAAGAGCAGGCGCTGGCGTACATCCAGCAGTACGTCACCGAACCACGCAAGGCACCGATGGCTGGCAACTCGATCGCCACCGACCGCAACTTCATCACACGCGATATGGCAATGCTCGATGCCTTCCTGCACTACCGCATGATCGATGTCTCCTCCGTCAAAGAGCTGGCTCGGCGGTGGTATCCGCGCGCCTACTTCCAGACCCCGTCCAAGCACGGCGGACATCGAGCCCTGGCCGACATCACCGAGTCGATCAATGAGCTGGCCTACTACCGCGCTGCGGTCTTCGTGCCCCCGCCCGGGCCCGACACAGCTACCGCCAAGTCGATCGCCGCTCAGCTGTCCGGATCGCCCGGTCAGACGTCAGCCTCCCCCCAACCCTGAGGCGATTCGGACCAGCCTCGGGGCGCCGCTAGACTTTGCTCCGGCCATCACGGCCAATGGTGGGTGTAGCTCAGCTGGTAGAGCGCCGCGTTGTGGTCGCGGATGTCGCGGGTTCGAGTCCCGTCACTCACCCCACAGATCTCTCGCTCAATCCGAGAGCCTCCGGCGGGCTGCTCGCACGGCGTAGCGGCGTTGTCTTTCGCGTTTGATCCGCTGCAACGGGTCGCTGTCACCCTCCAGCTGGGCCGGCCCGAAGAACACGAACCCCAGCCAGCGCAGGCGGTAGCCCAAGCGCCACGGGATGTCCTCGAACCAGCGGGGAGCACCGGGCTGGCGTGCCATTTGTCCCTCCCAGCAGTGACTCGGTTGCGATCACCTGAGGTCGAGCCTAAGACGAGGTTAACGACCTCGGCAGGGGGCATCAGGTGGGCGATGGTGAAGGAGTACCGACAAAGGAGAAACCATGACCCCCATCACCCGACTGACCTCGATCGTCGTCGCTGCGGCATTCGCCATAGGCGGTGCCGGTCTGGCCCTGGCGAGCGTTGGGGCACCGCCCGTGGATCCTGCGGCTGCCTCGGACACCACCGCCGTCGACACGGCAACCGACCCCGCCGCGATGAAGGCACTCAACCGCGAGCTCGCTCACCTCGACGCACGGTCCAAGCGGCTCCACAGCCTGCTCGGCGACCTGAAGGGCAAGACCCGCGAGGTGAGTGCGCGAACCGTCGCACTGCGTTCGACCTCGAGCGGCTCTGACGACTCGACCTCGTCGTCCTCACCATCGTCTTCCTCCCCCGCTCCCAGCCCCCAGACGACCCACTCCGACGACTCCAGCGGCTCGTACGACGACGACTCGAGCGAGTCCGACGATGACTCGTACGGGTCGGACGACCAGAGCGACGAGCACGAAGACGGTGGTGTCGATGACTAGGTCCATCTCTCCGCTCGCCATCACGGCTCCCGTCGCGGCCCTCGCGGTCGTCGCAGCCACCGGCTGGGCGGTCAGCGCCACCAACGAGAATGCTGCCGCCGTCGATCCCCCGGCGGCGACGGCAGCGGCGGCAGCCCAGAAGGACCCGGCACTGAAGGCGATCACCAAGGCGATTGCCGCTGAACGTGCCGACGTCCGGCACCTTGAGCGAGCGGTCGCCCATGCCCGCAAGAGCCTGCAGAAGGCACGCGAGCAGTCGGCCATCGTGTCGGCGTCCGTGTCATCAACAGCAACTGGCGGGTACAGCTCCAGTTCGAGTACGAGCTCAGGTGGCAGCACAGGATCCAGCAGTTCCGGATCCGGTGGCAGCGGTGGATCGTCATCCGGAGGCGGGGCCGCCCCCGCGGCACCCAAGCCAGCCCCTACGGCGAACACCACCACGGCCGGGTCGTGATGACCACCAGCACCGTCGAGCGCACGTGGGTACCCCACACGTTTGCCGCCATGGGGACGGCGGTGACGGTCACGCTGCCCGGTGACGCTGATGCACCGGCCCTGAGCGGCCGGGTGGAGGAGCTGTTCGCCCGCGTCCAGCGATCCTGCACCCGCTTCAGCGACGACAGCGACTTGATGCGCGCCAACCGTGAACCGCGGACCGCGCATGAGGTCGCACCGGAGTGTGCCGCCATCGTCGATGCTGCCTTCGAGGCCTACCGCACCACCGGGGGGCTCTTCGACCCGCGCATCCTGGAGCATCTGGTATCCGCCGGCTACGACCGGACGTTCGCGGAGGTACCTGCGGAGTCGGCCGCCCCCGGTGGTCGGCCGCCTTCGCCGCTGGGGGGCAGCCCGTGGCGTCCTCAGGTCAACACGCGCGAGGGCACCATCGAGCTCGGGCCGGCCCCAATCGATCTAGGGGGCATCGGCAAGGGCTGGTGCGTGGACGCCGCCGCAGCGCTGCTCAAACCCGATGTGGCTGACTTCCTGGTGAACGCTGGGGGCGACCTCGTCGTCTCCGGCGACGGGCCCAACGGCGACGGCTGGACCGCAGCCATCGAAGACCCCACCGACGCCGCTCGCACACTCGCGGTGCTGCAGCTCGGCACCGAGAGCTGCGCCACGTCGTCCACGGGCCGGCGTCAGTGGATCAAGGGCGGAGAGCGGGCCCACCACCTGATCGATCCGCGAACCGGTCGCCCTGCGGCGGGCGGCCTTCGGTCAGTCACGGTCATCGCCGACACGACGATGATCGCTGAGGTGTGGAGCAAAGCCCTACTGATCGCGGGAAGCGACGTGATCGCGCAGTTCTGCACCCAACGAGACCTGGCCGCCTACTGGATGACCACCGATGGCGAGACCGGCTACAGCCCTGCCATGGCTCCGCACGTTGCTTGGGACTGGAGCGCGAATGTCTCATAGGGTGACGACGCTTGAGCAAGCGCCGGACCCATCCCCCCAGGCGCGATGGCACCCATGGGTCTCGGCCCTTGTTGTCGTCGTAGGCGCCGTCATGGCGGGCTGGGCCGCAGGCTGGGTGAGCATCCAGGTCGCGCACGATGCCCACCCGAAGTGGCTGCTTGCGCGGGTGTCAGGGATCGCCGGTCTCGTGTTGCTGACAGCCCTCGTCGTGCTGGGGCTGTTGCTGGCCCACCCTCGCGGAACCGCGCTTCGATCGCTCCCGCGAGCGACGATGCTGCGCGTGCACGTTGGTCTGGCTACCTTCACCTTCGTCTTCATTACCCTGCACGTCGTCGTGCTGGCCCTCGACCAGTACGCGGGAGTCGGGTGGTCCGGCGTCCTTCTTCCCTTGGGCGCCGAGTACCGACCCCTTCCCGTGACCCTGGGGTGGCTCGGGCTCTACGCCGGGCTCGCCGCGGGCTTGAGCGCTCGGTTCGCCGGGCGGCTCGGACGGCTGTGGTGGCCGCTGCACCGCACGACGCTCGTCACCTACGCCGCCGTCTGGGCACACGGTGTACTCGCCGGCACGGACGCCGTGGCCTTGACGTTCTGGTACGTCGGCTCGGCGCTGCTGGTCGTATCGATAGCGGTCAGCCGCTACGCGACGCCTCACGTTCGGTCCTCGCTCGGGGAGGACCGAACGTGAGCATCTTCGACGCCGCAGTTCCCATCGACGCCAGGCGGGTGGCGGTGGACAGCACCGAAACTCTGGCCGAGCACCGCGGAGCACGACCCACGGTCATAGAGCCGGGTGAGCTGCTGTCCCGCATCAGCGAGACCGGGCTTCGCGGCTACGGCGGCGCCTTCTTCCCGGTGGCCCGCAAGTGGCAGACCGCCATCGACGCCGGCGGTCGAGGCATCGTCGTCGCCAACGGAGCAGAGAGCGAGCCGGCAAGCGCGAAGGACGCCTCGCTTCTGCAGCTACGCCCCCACCTGGTCCTGGACGGCCTCAACGCCGCAGCCAGAGCCACGGGGAGTGTCCAGGGCGTCGTGTGGCTGCACCGCGGGGCAGCGCACAGCCGGGTCGCCATCGAACGCGCGATCGTCGAACGACGCGCGGCGGGCGTCATCGACATCCCGGTGCGGATCGTCGAAGGGCCGAACCGCTACCTCAGCGGCGAGTCGAGCGCGATCGTGCGGGCGTTGTCCGGAGGCCCAGCGCTGCCAGAGAGCCGATCAGTCCCGGCCGCCAGACGAGGCGTCGATGACCGACCAACGCTCGTTCACAACATCGAGACGCTGGCACGGGTGTCCCTGGCAACGGCCGGCCACGACCCGAGCGCCACACGCCTGCTCACGGTCACGACCGCGTCCGGCCAGTCGGTCATCGAGGCTCGGCTGGACGACGCCCTGGGACCCCTCGTCACGCAGCTCGGCGGCGATCCGCGCGCCGTGCTCATGGGTGGGTACGGCGGCACCTGGCGTCGCTGGGATGAGGTCGCCACCCAAACGCTCAGTGAGCTCGAACGGCTGACGAGCGCCGGGATCGTGATGGCCTTGCCACGGTCAACCTGTGGCATCGCCGTGACAGCCCAGATCGTGCAGTACCTCGCTGACTCCAGCGCACGTCAGTGCGG
>JAHEKZ010000064.1:6803-10429 GCA_024644435.1 Actinomycetes bacterium
CCACCCGCGTTCGCGATCTTCCAGAGCTTGAGCGCCCTCGACCTGCTGTCCACGTTGCCGGCGTAGGCGCCAGACGTCTGCAGGGGGTGGTGCCACATCGCGACGGTGCACGTCTGTGAGTTCTTGGCCAGGACGGAACGGAGCCACTTGCCCTGGGGTGAACGGGGGCCGCATCCCCCGACGTGTTCGCACAGCGAGTCAAGCAGGACGACGCGCCAGCCCTCGACGGGAACGAACGTTCGCCATGGCTGCTTCGCCGACCCGGCGTGCTTGCCCCAGTAGCGGAAGTGTCCCTTGGCCCCGTCGGTGTAGTACTCGTGGTTGCCGGCCACGGCCTTCGTGACCGGACGGACCGCCCGGAACGCCGGGTCGAACTCAGCCATGAAGGCGTTGTACTTGCCGTACTCGTACTGGGCGTCGCCCAGGGTGACGAACCAGTCAGCGCCCCGGTTCACCATCCGCTTCACCAGCTGCCCGACGCGGTCGTGCTGGCAGTAGCCGGGGGTGTCGATGTAAGGGCTGCCCGGGTCGCACGCAATGTCTCCGGCCGCCACCAGGCGGGCCACCGACGGAGCCGGCACCGCCCGCTCCGCCTCGACAGGCGTCACACCGCCCGACCCCATCAGGGCGATAGATCCGGCCAGTGCCACGAGAACAAGAATCCGCTGCCGCATGGCCACCAGTGTGCCTGGCACTGACTGTGGCACGATCACGGGCATGCCAGACCTCTCTTTCGGCGTCTATGTCGTACCCCGCGGTCCCGAGCACGGTCGTGACCTTGCCCTGCGGATGGAGGACACCGACTTCGACGTCGCCTGGATCGGAGACACGCTTGGCGACTGGCGAGACCGCAGCGCACCTCTACTCGACCCCTGGGTGACGCTCGGGGCGCTGGCATCGGAGACCGAAGATCTCGAGCTCGGCATGATGGTGACCAATGTGGCCTGGCGCGACCCAGTGCACATCGCGCGGTTTGCCATGACGGTCGACCAGCTCAGCAACGGCCGATTCACGCTGGGGCTCGGCTGCGGCCAGGTGGAAGACCAGCTGATGGTTGGCCGCACCACCTTCGAGATGTCGTCCAAGGAGCGGGCCGACCGGCTCGAAGAGGGCACCCTCGTGATCGACAGGTTGCTGCGACAAGACACCTCCGACTTCAGCGGTGAGTTCACCCAGTACGAGAACGCAGCGATGGCACCCGGGTGCATTCAGAAGCCTCGTCTGCCGCTGGCACTGGCCGGGAACGGGCCCCGGATCACCAAGATGGCGGCGCGGCTGGCGGATACCTGGAATGCGTGGATCGACATCACCGACATCGACGAGTTCCACCGCCAGATCTCCGAGCGCACGTCGATGCTCGACGACTACCTCGCCGAGATCGGCCGGGAGCCGGAGTCACTGAACCGATCGCTACTGGCCTTCGACGAGGCCTTCGACGCGTGGAACGACCCGGGCGCCGTCCCGCATCTGGTCGAGAAGTTCGCCCCGCTCGGATTCACCGAGTTCATCTTCTACCCGCCCGGTCCGGGCGAGTGGAAGAAGTTCCTCAAGGTCGGCATCGACGTCCTCGGCTCTCTGCGCACCTAACCCCCGCCCGGGCAAAACCCCCGCCGAGTGCACACCTGAGTGACACTTTGCGTTGCCGAGTGCACACCTGAGTGACGCCTCAGCTCTCGCCCAAAGCCCCTAGGACGGCATGGTAGGTGCCCTCGGCGTCGCCCCCAACGCACCGGACGAGCACGACCTCATCGCGCGACTGGACCAGATCGGTGAGCTGTCGATGGAGCACCATGAGGTAATCGCCTCCGCCTGCGCTATCGACTATGGAGTCGATGACCGAGGCCAGGGCGTCACCGGAGGCAGAACTTCGATCAGCGAACCGACGCACGCAGGCATCAGCGTCGTCCATCAGGACGATCTCCACGAACGCCGCGCCCGCAGAGGAGGCGGCGGCTTCAAACAACACGATTTCGGCGTCATCGGAGAGGAACTGCGGCATGACGACGTCATGCCCTTCTGAGAGATGTGCGGTCGCGAGCGCGCACGCCAACGGACGCACCATGTCACCCACACCGACGAAGTCGTCCTGCCATCCACCGATCAGCATCCGCATGCGGTCAATGTCCAGCAGGAGCGATCCCGGGTGATCGGTCACGTACCGCTGAGCGATCGTGGACTTGCCGATCGCGGGTGGTCCATTGAGATGGATCAGTCGCGGCATGGCCGAAGACTACGGATCAACCGGATCAACCGTGTGCACTCGGCAACAGCGGGCGTCACCCAGGTGTGCACTCGGCAACGGAAAGCGTCACTCAGGTGTGCACTCGGCGGGAGGGGTGGTCAGCGGACGCGGGTGGTTGTTCCACCGGTCGCCGTCACCAGGCCCACATACGTCAGCCCCACGATGCTGTCGGGCGTACCACCGGCCGCCCAGATCTCGGGGAACTGCTCGAGATCGACGTCGACCAAGGTGTGCAACGGCGCCGGATGGCCCACGGGCGCGACGCCTCCGATCGGGAAGCCGGTCGCCGCACGCACCTCTTCAGGCGTCGCCCGACGCACCTGACCCACAGAGAGCAGCTCGGCCAGCAGAGCGGTGTCGACCTTGGCGGCACCACTGGCCATCACCAGCAGCGGCGCGTCATCGGCCATGAAGACCAAGCTGTTGGCGATCGCACCGACCGAGCACCCCAGCACCTCAGCTGCCGCCACCGCCGTGTGCGTCGACTCCGGCAGGCGGCGCACCTCCGCAGAGACGCCCGCCGCGTCCAACGCCTCCTGGACTCGAAGGTTGCTTGCGTGCATGGCGCTCCTCGACCTGCGGCGTCGTCCAGAACTCGGCATCCTGGTGTGATGACCAGTCTGCCCCTCCTCACCCCTGCTGGGGACATCATCAGGCGCACGTTCCGCGTCATCCTGTCCGGCGACCCCGATGGCGAGCCCCCGTGGGTGAAGGCCATCGGGGCAGACGGTGACGTCGGCTGGTTCGGACCTGGCAGCGCTGCCTGGGAGGTGAACGGGTCGCTCGCGACGCTCGTCGGTGGACCCCGCGCCCTGCTGCTGCAGGCGTGCCACCCCCTGGCGCTGGCGGGTGTGGAGCAGCACTCGACCTACCGAACCGACCCACTCGGACGCCTGCAGCGCACGAACTTGTACGTCACCACGTCGACCTTTGGGTCGAGCACACAGGCTGCGCAAACCGCAGCGATGGTGCGCGCCGTACACGAACGCGTGGCCGGCACAGCCCCCGACGGACGCCCCTACTCGGCGAAAGACCCGCGCCTGCTGCTGTGGGTCCACATCGGGCTCACCGACTCGATGCTCGTGGCGTACCAGCGATTCGGACGCGGCACCGTCGACGCCGATCAGTACGTTGGCGAGATGGCCCAGCTGGCCGTCGCCCTCGGCGTCGAAGACCCGCCGACCACGGTGGCCGAGCTCGCCGAATCGTTCGACTCGTTCTCCGGCGAGACGGCAGGCGGCCCCGACGCGAGGGCGGTCGCACGGTTTCTTCGGTTCCCCGGACGAGCGCTCCCCGTGGGCGCATGGGGTCCGTATGAGGTGCTGGTCAGGGCAGCGACCGACCTGCTCCCCCACTGGGCGCACGACGTGCTGGGAACCCATGC
>JAHEKZ010000102.1 GCA_024644435.1 Actinomycetes bacterium
AGGGGATCGCCAGGCGGGCCTGGCGGTGCTTGCCGTACTCGCGGTACGTCAGCCAGACCATGAAGACGTCGAATGCCGTGAGCGCCGCAACCCCCACCGTGGGAGCCACGATCAACAGATACCCCTGATAGACGATGAAGGCCAGCAGGAAGCCGATCATCCAGGGGTACGCCCACAGCTTGTCCTTGAGCACCGCTGCCACGAGCACGACCTTCACGATGCCGTGCGACAACAGGTAGAGCGCGGCGAAGGTCTGCGATCCACCCGACAGCTGGCCCTCGGCCGACAGCAGGTGGGTGGCGATGAAGTCGTGGGGATCTTCGGACAGCTCGTGCTGCGTGAGCGCCACCACCACGGAGTCGAGCTGCGCCTTCGACACTGACAGCAGCAGGACGCCGCCCACGATCTCCAGGATTCCGTCCAGTCCCTTGAGGATCAGGACGATCTCGAAGGTCCAGTCGAGCAGGCCCGACGGGCGGAACCGCGTCACCCCTGGGCCGGTGCCGCAAGAACCATCGGACGCAGGAACGATCCGGACGCCCAGTCGACCACGCGGCTGACCGGGCCACGCAGCACCAGGATCAGCGCGACCGTTACCGCCGCTCCCCAGGCCAGCCCCACCACGACGTCCAGCGGCCAGTGTGCGCCGACGTAGACGCGGGAGAAGGCCATCAGGGCCGCACCGACCGTGGCCACCCAACCGAGTCGCCTGTCGACGAAAAAGAGCCCGGCGGCCACCGCGCCGACGGCACACGCGTGATCGCTCGGAAATGACGGATCGGCCGTCTTGGCGATCAAGATCAACGCATTCGGCTCGAGCGTGTAGGGACGTGCTTCAGCAACGGCCTGGATGACTACCTGCTGCACCCCCAGGGCCAGGACAGCTCCGACGGGAATGAGCAGCAACGCCGCCATCGTCCTGCTGCCACGTCCGCGCGACATCCACCAGGCGGTCACCAGAAAGGCAACGAACAACAGGATCCCGTACCGGGCATAAGAAAGCATCAAGCCGTGCAACCAAGGCGTCTGGGCAGCAAAGGCATTGACCTCGTCGAAGAGGCCGCTTCCGGGGGGCACCCAATCAGCCTACGCGCGCACCCATGGCGCCTTGGACATCGACCGCCTCGGCGCTCAAGAGTGGCGCTCCCACGCTCGATGACTAGGCCACGGCTGGAAAGGCTTCGATGGACACACTCGACTCCCTCGTGATCGCCGCCCGTGTGGGTGGCGACTGGGCCTTCGCACGCCTCTGGGAAGAGCTGTCCGGTCCGGTCGCCGGGTACCTGCGAGCCAGGGGCATCCGCGACGTCGACGACGCAACCAGCGAGGTCTTCCTGGCCGCCTTTCAGGGGATCGGCCGATTCGAGGGCGACGGAGCCCGCTTCCGCTCATGGCTGTTCACCATTGCGCACCACCGCGGGGTGGATGGCATCCGGGAGCAGATCAAGGTCGGGCAACAGGAGGCATACCTCGAAGTTCGCGACCGTCGAGCTGTTCCCAGCGCGGAGGCCAGCTCCCTCGACCACCTCCCGTCTGCGGAGGTGGACGAAGCCCTGGCTTCCCTCACCCCCGAACAACGTGACGTCGTTCTGCTTCGCTTCGTCGCCGATCTCAGTCTCGACGACGTCGCCATCATCACCGGTCGCACTACGAGCGCCGTCAAGCAGCTTCAGCGGCGGGGCGTGCAGCACCTTCGCAGACACCTGATCGGCGTAATCGCGGCGGCACCCATCACCTCAGGAGCTGCGTTCCCGATGACGGAACTGTGATGAACGAGAACGAGATCCCAGAGGAAGTCATCCGGCGCCTCCGCCAGATGGCTGACGCGCCGCCCCCTGCGCCGAACGCTGCCCTCAGCGAGTTCCTTGCTGATCCCGGCAGTGCACCGGCTCTCGTGGGCGGTAGCGCTGCTGCGGCCGGTTCTGGCGTCACGGGATCGACCATTCACGCAGCAAGGGAGAACCGGATGAAGACCTGGTACGCACGTTTGGGACGGGCGGGTCGGATCGCACTGATCACCGCCGTCATCGCAGCAGCAGGCGCCGGGACCGCCGCGGCCGCCACCGCAGCCCATCGGGCCACCGCCGACACGACGACGGCTGTGGTGGATGTACCCCCCGTCCTTCTCGACGAGGGTGACGACCCTACGGCCGACGACCCCTCAGATGTCCAGGACGACAACAGCCAGGGCGACAACGGCCAAGCTGATGACGACCAGGCCGATGACAACGGTGACGGCAACGCTGACAACCAAACCGATGACTCCGGCGACTCCGATGATCAAGGCGACGACTCCGGGAACGGCAGCCTGAGCGACCAAGGCGACGACGACCAAGGCGACGACGACCAGGGCCACAGCTCCGGAAGTGGCTCGTCCGGCAGCGACCAGGGCGACGACGACCAAGGCGACGACGACCAGGGCCACAGCTCCGGAAGTGGCTCGTCCGGCAGCGACCAGGGCGACGACGACCAGGGCGACGACTCCGACGGCGACAGCCAGGACGACTGACCCGCTCGTCAGCAGAGGTGAGGGGGCCGCCGGTGGCGGCCCCCTCACCTCTGTGCTGCCAGCCCACCCCCCAAAGCTCACGGGGGCTGCCTGGCACCCACGAGGGCGTCACAATGGGACAACCGAGTGATCAGGACCTTGGTCGGGTGACGAAGATCGGCCGGCACTGTCACCATGGGGTTAACCGACCGAGAGGGGACTCTGTGAGTTCCGCCACCGACGCTCCGACCGAAGAGCTGCCAGCCGACCGCTTC
>JAHEKZ010000065.1 GCA_024644435.1 Actinomycetes bacterium
GCATCCACCTCGGTGGTGAGCGCCTCGCCCGCGGCACGGTCACTCATCGATGCGACGTTGATCCATACGTTGTAGGCGGCTCCCCTGCAGGCCGCCTCGGCGAGCAGGGCAGCAACGCCGGAGTCGCTGAGGGTGTTCACGTTTCCTTTGACGGCACAGGTCGCCGCCAGTTTGGCCACATCGCTACACGCCCGCGCAGTCTCGAGCGGAACCTCAGCTGCTTTGCGTAGCGCAGCCTGAATGGCGACCTCACGCTCAGCGGCCATCTCGCCCTCTTTGGGCAGCTTGTACGCGGCGCTGACCAGCCCGTACGCGTCGGAATCCTCCTGCACGAGGGCGCTCAGGCGCTCGGCCAGAGCCTTCGCCACATGGGCGATCTCCTGCATCTCCCCCTCTGCCTCTGCGTACTTCTTGCGACCCACGGTCAGGCCGGCGACCATCTGCGCCAGGGCGGCCCCCAGCTGACCAGCCAGAGCAGCGACACTGCCACCACCGGGGACGGGCGAGCTGCCAGCGACACTCGCGACGAAGTCGGCAAGCGACTCGTCAGGAACGGCCGCCTCTCGAACCTGGTTCTCGAGCACCATGTCGGGTGAGAAGTCGGGAAGCCGGATGTGGCGCGCGGCGGCTTCGAAGAGCACCTTCTCGGGGACGAGCCCCACCAGCTCACTTCGCGTTGGCGAGACACCACGTGCCTCAGCCTCCAGTTTCACCATGTCGTAGGCACGGTGCAGCGGCGTCTGGTCGGTGTCGACCAAGTTCATCGACACCTGCGCCTGCCCGTCCACTTCCAGACCCAGCCCCTTCACATGACGAAGCCCCCCACTGGAACCGCGGACTGCCTTGGCGACGTCTTTGGCCACCTGCACGTTCTCCGCGCCGCCGAGGTAGACGTTGTAGGCGACGAGGAACGGCCGGGCCCCGACGATCGTGGCCCCGGCGGTGGGATGGATCGCGTTCGGTCCGAAGTCGGGCACTCGATCGGAATTGGAGCCAAGCTCGGTGCTGGCAAGCTCGAAACCTCCCCGGCGGACATCCACCAGGTTGGTCCGCTCAGGGCGCGTCGCAGCGCGTTCGTAGAGAAAGACGGGGATGCCGAGCTCGTCCCCCACACGTTGCCCGAGTGCCTGAGCAAGCGCAATGCAGTCATCCATCGTCGACCCCTGAAGCGGGATGAAGGGAACGACGTCAGTGGCCCCTATCCGGGGATGCTCACCTTCATGGCTCGTCAGATCGATGAGCTCGCTGGCCTTCGCGATCCCTGCGAAGGCCGCAGCCACGGCTGCTTTTCTCGGTGCCACGAAAGTGACCACCGTGCGGTTGTGGCTCGGGTCCGACGAGACATCCAGAACCGTGACACCAGCGACTGCGGCGATCGCCTCGCGGATCGCGTCAATGACCTCAGGGCGACGACCCTCGGAAAAGTTGGGTACACACTCGACGAGTTCCATGCGCTGGACACTACATCGGGGCAGGCACCCAGAACGCGGCTAGAACCAGGCCTTCTTCTGGACCATGTACTCCTGGTAGAACTCCGCGTCCGACTTCGTGAGGTAGATGATTCCCTCGATCAGGCCGATGATGGAGCCGACGCCGCAGGTCACCACCGTGATCACGATGCGAATGATGCCGCCAGAGGTGTCACCCAGGATGAACCGGTGAATGCCCAAGCCGCCCAGGATGATCCCCATGATGCCCGCGAGGATCTTCTTGGAGTTCACGTCCGGAGGCATCGGTGGTTGGCCCATCGGTTGTTCGTAGCTCATGGTGCCCTCTCGTAGTCGGCTACCTGCCACGCCGCATCCTATGCAATCCCCCGTGCTCATAACGAGATCATCCGTCGCCGAACTGCAACGCAGGACGTCTCGATTCAGCAACACCACGCATCCCTATTCCCTTTGTCTCGGCGGATTCCTGCACAGTGCGAGCACGATCCACAAGGGGACCTAGAGATGGAGGGGAGTGTCACGTGTCGAAGTTGATGACACCTTCTCTCCCGAGGGTGCGCAGTCTGGACGGCCTGCGCGGCCTGGCGGCCGTCAGCGTGGTCGTCGGTCATGTCGTGCTGCTCCTCGCGGGCAGCCGCTCCCCCAGTGCGATCCACGCCGCGCAGCAGGTGATGTCAACCGAAGGCACGATGCTCTACCTGACGTGGAACGGACGAGGCGCGGTCCTCCTCTTCTTCGCCCTGTCGGGATACGTCCTTACCCTCCCGTTCACCTCACCGAGGAAACGGTTCGGGTGGAGCTTCTTCGCCAAGAGGTGGGCCCGAATCGGGGTTCCGTTCTGGGTGATGACGGTCGTCGCCATGACCGCATCCATCGGTCTGAGCCGCTTGCCATCGCAGTCGACCTGGCCGGCCATCATGTTCGACCGCCCTCCGTCGATCGGCGACGTCATCGAGTGGGGAACCCTCATCGGGCTGCCCAACGTGGCCGCCTTCAACTCCGTGGTGTGGACGCTGGTCGTCGAGATCCGGCTCTCGATGCTGCTGCCACTCGTCGTCCTGGCCTACCGCCGGTGGGGGGTCCCGCCGGTGTTCCTCACCACCCTGCTGGTGGCCGTGGCGGCAGACCTGTATGCCACATCACAGCCTTACCAGGGATCGATGGCAGCCTCGATCTCCGTCGCCGGAACGCTCCATTTCCTCCCGCTCTTTGCCGCTGGCTCGGCGCTGGCGCTTAGGCGTGACACCTTGGCGCGACGCCACTGGTTCACCCACACCGGGTCTCGCCTGAGCATTGCTGTTCTGGCGGTGACGTTCTACGTGAGGGGCCACGAGTGGGCGGTCGCCGCGGTTGGCCCGACACCGGCTCCCTCGGCGTCCCCGATGCTGACCGAGGACTACATCGTTGGCCTGAGTGCGGTGATGCTCGTCGCGCTCGTCGCATCGGGATGGGGCGGGTGGCTCCTCAGCAGTCGCCCAGTGCTCACGCTGGGGCGGGTGTCCTACTCGCTCTACCTCTGGCACCTTCCGGTGCTGGTCGGTGCGACCTTGCTGTTGACACCGCACGTGGGCATCGTGACGGCCTGTGCCATAGGCCTGGCTGTCACCGCCATGGTCACCTGGCTCTCGTACCGGCTGGTCGAAGCCCCGATCCAACGGCTGGTCCGTGGCACTGGCCATCACGACCCAGTGCGTACATCCCCCAGTCTCGACACGTCACCCGGAGCCAGCCAGGTCTCTTCCAGGGTCTGACCACCGGCTCGCCGGACGGCGTCAACCAGCGGGCCAGCCCACAGGTGCTCGATCAGTGCGACGACGGCGATGGAACCAGGGGGCACGGCGTCCGCCAGCGACCACCAGTCGTGCCCCGGCTCTCCGCGGACTTCCGTGGAAGCGTCCGTCTCGGTGCTCAGAAGGGACGTCACCACCGAACCAACGTCGGGACCGAGCGCGTCCGGTGCAGGAAGGGTGTGCAATGACCCATCGACGCGTCGCTCCACCAGGAGCAGATCGACCAGCCGAACGATGCCGGCCTCCCGCAGTCTGGTCAGCTCACCCAAGGCCTCACCTGAGAAGTGTGGGTCGTCGAACCCGATGACCAGCACCTGGACCGGGCTTGTCACGACAACACCCGGGCAGCAAGTTCGGCGAACTCGTCGTCGGTGACCAGCCCGGCCTGGCGAAGCCGCTCGAGCGACTCCAAGATCTCCTCCGGGGTTGCCTCCGACGCCGGCCGTTGCACCAGAGCTGCGGCCGTCGCTACCCGCTGCGGCTCAGGGTGTCCTGCCGCATATGCCTGGGCCGGCGTCAGGCGGCCGCCGTAGTAGGGCACATTGCCCGTCATCCCGGCACGCTGCAGCTCGCGGGGTGCGAGCCTCATGCTGCTCCACTCTTCGCGCCCGCTGGACGTGCCGCTTCGTCACGCTGCGGTGGCGAGTGCGGCAGCTCGCGCGTGAACGGCAGGCTGAGGAAGGCCAGCAGCGCCGCGACGAGCAGCCCGGTCTTCAGAGCCTGGATCTGAGCCTCAGCGTAGTTGTCGACGATCGCATTGGTCGTTGCGTCGTCAGCGCCAGCGGCTTCGACTGCCGCACGTACCTCGTCGACCGGAACGAAGTCGATCCCGGTTCCTGCGGCCACGCCGACCTGGCTGGAGACCTCAGCACTGATCTGCTCATCGGCCGAGATGTTGCCGACGAAAGCGGTCGTCAGTCCGGTGAGGACAATGGCACCGATCAGGGCAACACCGAGCGATGAGCCGAGCTGCTGACCGGTGAACTGCAGGCCCCCCGCCTCTGCGCGCCCGGACGCGTCGACCGACGACTGCACGACATTCCCGAGCTGTGATGCGAGCAAACCCATACCGACCCCGAGCAGGCTCATACCCCAGGCGAACGATGACTCGTCGAGTCGGTAGTTGACGGTGCTCATCAAGAGGAGCGAAGCGCTGCCGGCCATCAACAGTCCGGTGCGCACGATGCCTCGCACGGTGAAGCGCGTCGAGAGTCGGGAACCAACGATCGATGCGATGAACATCGCGACGGATACGGGAAGCATCTTGATGCCGGTATCCAGTGCGTTGAGTCCGAGAACGACCTGCAGGTACAGCGGGACGACGAAGAACACCCCCATCAGGATCAAGTTCTGCGCCAAGAGCCCTGCCAGGCCGGACCGTAGGGGCAAGATCTTCAGCAGGTCGAGGTGCACGAGCGGGTCGGCTCCCACAGCCTCGCGCCTTCGCTGCCAGACGGTGAACGCCCACCCGAGCAGCCCCCCTGCCGCGATGACAAAGAGCGTGGGAGAGAACCCGAACACCTCGAGGGGCGCGTCCTTGGGCTGGATCCAGCCCCACGTGCTCGACTGCAACGTACCGAGGACGATCAGGCCCAGAGCGGACGCGGACAGTATCGTTCCGACCAAGTCGAGTCTCAGTTTTGGCCCGTCACGCAAGGCGTCACCCACCTTGTGCGTCATCGCCAGGATGAAGAGAACCAGCACCACCTCGCCGGCGAAGACCACACGCCAGCTCAGCTCGGTGGTCGCCCATCCGCCAAGGATCGGCCCGATGGCGATACCCGCACCCGCGACACCACCGATCACGGCGTAGGCCGCCTTGCGGTCCTTCCCCTCGAAGTTGCCGGCGATCAACGCGGCCATGGCCGGCAGCACCATCGCGGCGCCCAGCCCCTCCAGCACCGACCAGCCCAGCGTGAGAACGCCGATCGAGGGGGCCACTGCTGTCAACGCGGAACCGCAGCCGTAGATGACCAGACCGATGACGAAGGCGCGCCGCCGGCCGACGATGTCGCCGAGCTTGGCACCGGTCAGCATGAACATGGCCATCACCAGGCAGTAGAACGTGATGACCGCCTGGATCGTGGTGACTGTCGTGTCGAACTCGTCCACCAACGTGCTGATCGACACGTTCATCACCGACTGGTCGAGGACCATGACGAACTGCGCCGTTGCCAACGCCACCAACGCGGACCACCGCACGATGCGCCCTCCCAGCACCCGGGGCTAGCTCTGGTGCCGGCCACGGTGCGCAATCTAGTACCAGGCTTCCTCGCGACGAACGACTACGCGCGAGAGCCAGCCGATCACCCACGGTTGCAGAGCGTCCGTGTGGGGTACACCGAAGTAACTATGCCGAGGTATCCATCGGGACGGTCACTGAACAAACCGCCACAGGATTCGCCACTACGGGTGACAGTGAGCCCAACGAGGGAACGGTGGATGGGGGCCTATGCCACGCATTCTTGTGATCGACGACGAACCCGGGATCGTCCGGTTCGTGACGCGCGCCCTGGAGAACGACGGTCACAGCGTCGTGACCGCCACCTCCGGACTCGACGGAATGGGTCTGGCCGTCGCCGACCCCCCTGATCTGGTGATCCTCGACCTGGCCATGCCGGGCGTCGAGGGTGAGGCCGTGCTGAACGGGCTCATCGCCCAGAACCCCGAGCAACGCGTCCTGGTCCTGTCGGCCATGGCCGACGTGGAGACCCGGGTGCGATGCCTGGAGCACGGCGCGATCGACTTCCTGGCCAAGCCCTTCGCCCTGCGCGAGCTGCTCGCCCGGGTGCAGTGTCGGCTGAGCACTCCCTCTGCACCTATTCAGGCCACTCTCACCAGCGGTGAGCTCAGCCTCGACCTCCGTCGCCGCGAGCTCCACATGGGTGACCAGGTGAGCTCGCTGTCGAGCCGCGAGTTCCTCCTCCTGTCCCACCTCATGCGTCATAGCGGCAGCGTCTGTACCCGCGAGGACATCCTTGCGTCGGTCTGGGGTTACAGCTTCGACCCCGGCACCAACGTCGTCGACGTCTACGTGCGCCGACTCCGCATGAAGATCCCCAGTGATGTCATCAAGACGGTGCGCAATGTCGGATACCAGCTCCAGAGCGCCTAGCCGGCAGGTCGTTCTCGACTCGGCCTTCGGGGCCTTCTGCGTTCTCATGCTCCTGCTGATGTTCGCCCGGCCTGGACAGGAAACGATCCCCTACCACCTGCTCTTCTTCGGGTTGGCCGTTGTCTACGGCTTTCGGGTATGGGCCCCGACCAAGACGATCTGGCTGCTCGCCGTCATCAGCGCCGTGGCCGGTGTGGCGATGGTGCTGCACTGGCAGCAAGACAGCATCGAGGCAGCGGAGCTGATCGAAGTAATCCTCATGCCCGCCCTCGTCGGAGCCATGATCTTCCACGCCCACCGACACGCCGTGGCCAGTCGGACGATGCACGCCCAAGCGCGCGAACGAGCGGAGGCGCTGGTCCACCAGCGCGAGCTTCTCCGCGATGCCTGTCATGCGATGCGTACACCGGTCACCATTGCGCGCGGGCACATCGAGCTGCTCGAGCTCGAGCTCCCCCACGACAGGGCGAGCAAGGACCTGCACGTCGTACGGAGCCAGATCGACCGCATGGCGCGCATGATGTCGCGACTCATCGCGCTGACCGAGCTCGACCGCGGTGATGCACTGCTTCGCCGACCTGCGGACGTGGCCGGCCTTGTCGCCGAGATCGGGCTGAACTGGACGCCGGCGGCATCGCGTCAATGGGAGGTCGTCGCCCCTTATCCCATAAGCGCCCTGATCGACCAGGAGTACTTCGAGATCGTCGTGGACAGTCTCATCGAGAACGCCCTCAACTACACCACGACCGGTGACGCGATCCGTGTCGAGTGCCGACAGGAGGCAACCAGCTGCGTCATCGAGGTCGCCGACTCAGGTCCGGGTATTCCTACCGAGGACCGTGACCAGGTGTTCGACCGGTACTGGCACCGAGAAGCCCCCAACGGGTCGTCGGGAAGCGGTCTCGGACTCGCCGTCGCGCGCAGCATCGTGATGGCTCACGGTGGGACCGTCGAGGCGGCCTCCGCGCCTGAGGGTGGGGCGATGATCCGAGTTCAGATCCCGGTGGCCACTCCTGACCCACGGCGTGACGTCACGATCGACGTCCGCAGCGGCGCATCTGCACCCATGGACACCGGAACCGACGCCTGGTCGTCGGTGCGACACCTGCAGCCCTAGCCGACCTAGCTCACGATGAGTGTGACCTTCGCGCGGTGGCAGACCGACCCGCTCCGTCCACGGATCACCAGCGTGTAGGTCCCCGCCGGGGTGGCGGTTGACGTTGTCACGATGAGTTTCGAACGACGTGTGCCGCTCACCTTCTTGCGGGTCCACGTTGCTGTGGCCTCCGGTGGAACACCAGATCTGCGCAGCCGCACCACTCCCGCGAATCCCTCGAGCGAGTCGATTCCGACGGTGAATCGCCTGGTTCCTCCAGCAGCAACCGTGCGAACCGACGGCGCCGCGGTGAGGGCGAAGTCGCGTGGTGGCACAGTCAGCTGGAGAACGGTTCGGTGGGTGGCCGTGCCGCTGACTCCCGAGACCGTGAGCGGGTAGGTGCCGCTGGGAGCATCAGCTGACACGTCGATGTGCAGGGTTGCTGAATCGCCGGTCTGCACCGCCGTTGCGCCGAGCAGAGCCGCTCCCGCTGTCGTGGGAAGTCCTGCCACCGCCAAGTCGACCGGACCCGAGAACCCGTTCCGCCCGACCGGCGAGACACCAACATCGGCCGAGCCGCCGGACGGCACCACGACGTCCGCCGGCGAGAGCGTTACCTGGAAGCCGGGCATCGCATCGAGGACACCGAGACCAGCCAGGACGTCCAGCCGACCGGCCCCAAAGGTGTCGTCCGGTCCTGCGGCGCCTAGGTCGACGGCACCACTGAGCAGAGCGCTCTCCTGCGACCCGGCGGGGACCCCGGCGCTGGCACTGAGCAGCAGCGCCAACGCACCGGAAACGTGCGGAGCCGCCACGGAGGTTCCGGACACTGACTGGTAGAGGCCGTAACGGTCGGTCGTCCTGATCCCGACCCCTGGCGCGACGAGGTCCGGAAAGACGCGCGCACGCCCGCCGCACGTGGACGGGCCTCGGCTGCTTGCCGAGTAGATGGCATCGCTGTTCGACACTGCGCCCACCGAAAGGGACTCCGGGTAGTTGGCCGGGCTCACGCTGCTGCTTGCGCCGGATCCATAGTTGCCCGCGGCGAACACCGGCACGATGCCGGCTGCCCGAAGCGCCTGCACATCCGGCTGGAAGGACAGGTCGCAGCCGGGACCGGCGCCGATGGACCACGATCCGTTCACCACCTGCGGCGCGTCGTCGGTCGTGGGGTCTTGGTCGGGGTCGAGGACCCACTGGAACGCCTGGTGCAACGCCGTCACCGTTGCGCCGCCCTGGTCGTTGAAGATCTTGGCCGCGATCCACTCGGCGTCGGGAGCTACGCCGATGGCGGTGCCCCCCGCGCCGCCGCCCACCATCACACCCGTCGTGGCAGTTCCGTGGCCGGTCAGGTCGGTCGGGGTACTGGGGTGTTGGTTGTACGGGTCGAACCAGCTGTTCGAGCCTCCGCGCCACCGGCCGGCGAGATCAGGGTGGGACACGTCGACGCCCGAGTCGAGGCTGGCGACCACCACACCCTGGCCACGGTTGCCCAGGTCCCAGACCTGTTCGGCCCGCACGCTCGCAATATTCGGCTCCACCGCGGCCGTCGGTGTGAGCGTCAACGCGTCGGGGACCACGCTCTCGACGTCGGCCCGAGCAGCGAGCTTGGCGATGACCTCGTCGGTCGCCGTGACCGAGACAGCGTTGGTGATCCACAACGGAGTCACCTGGTCGACCTGGCCCTGGCCGGACCACGAGTCAAGCTGCTGTCGAATACTCGTCTGCGAAGCCCTCGCGGTCGACTTCAACGTGCGAATCGTCTTGGTGGCCGCCTCGGCCCGGCCCGGCCGACGATGAGGCGCCAGCACCGCGTGCTCCCGCATCGTCACGATCACGGTGGAGGTTCCGCGCGGCCCGGTTGTTGTCCCCGCTGTGGCATCCGCTGCTACCGGGCTGAGGGTCAGTACGAGCCCCAGCGTCAACGCCAGCGGCCTTGCCCTCATCGCGACTGAGCCGGTTGGACCAGCACCGTAGGGGCATCATTGTCCGAGTCAGTGCGACGTCGACGAAGGACGCCGATGGCACCACCCAGCCCTAGAAGCAGCACGACGGCCGCGACCGTCGAGGCCAGCTCCAGCGTGCCGAGCTGCCCGTCGCTGGACTCGGCGACAGTCAGCACCATCGGAACGGCAGTGGGTGGCAACCCGGCTCGCCTGATGTCGATCGCGACCAGCCAGTCACCAGGCCCCAGCTGGGCGGTCTGCGACTCGAATCGACCGGGCTCGGTCTCCGTCAGCGACTCGCTCGTGGCCTCTCCGCTGGGGCCACTCAGTTCCACACTGACGGATGTGATCTCTTGCTCGCTCGTCTTGTCGGTGGAGCGGGCGCGGACAATGAGGCGACTCTGGTTCTCACCGGACGCCACAGCCTCGAAGGTGACGAAGAGCCCGTCCGTCGATGTCGTCTGCGGCGCTTGCACCTGCTCTGCCTGGGCGACCTCACGTGCGGTAGGCACGGACGCAAGCCAAGCGGCCCCACCAATGGCCAGTACCAGCACGACAACCTCAACCATCACGACCGTGCTGAATCGCCGCAGGCTCACCGGCGCCCATCCCGCCGGCATCCCCAAGGCCCGCTGGAGTGGTGCTGCCATTCGCGGGTTGACCAACATGGTGTTCAGAGCGGCCAGCAGTAGCGCACCCAGCAGCAGCAGGACTTTGGCGGTCACAGCAGTCCCGTAGGAAGT
>JAHEKZ010000066.1 GCA_024644435.1 Actinomycetes bacterium
GCGGCGTTGGCATCGAAGGTTGCCTGGGCCGGCGGATCGAGGCGACCGAGGGAGTCGGCCACTGCGTCGCCGACATCGGCCAGGCGCAGCGGGTCGAGCCAGAAGTGGGGGTCGGTGACCTCGTCGGCTCCGGTAGTGAGCGCGAGGTCGGCAGCATTACTCACGTCCAGGACGGCGCTGTCGCTCTTCTGATCGACAGCTGCGTCGACGGCGGGCTGGAACCCCGACAGATAGATGGCGAGGTCGGCATCGCTGAGCCGGGCGAGGTCTTGTGGGGCGAGCTCGAGGTCGTGAGGCTCTGCCCCCGGTTTGGTGAGGTTCGTGACCGTGACCAGGTCGCCGCCTACCTGTTCGGAGACGAACTGCAACGGATAGAACGCCGCCGCCACGGTCCATCCCTGGTCGGCAGGCTGGGTGGCGGGGTCGGAACCGCAACCGGACAGGGCCAGGAGGGCGACAATCGCAACCGCGAACGGGCGCGACACCGGGCTGCGTCCGCGTCGCTGAGGCATGGCCTCAGTGTGATCTAGATGAAAACGGTTGTCAAAACCGTCTATTTCACCGGAACTTGTCGACCGCTACGTACACGAGCAGCCCCACGGTCAGAAGCCGCAGGACGCGCCCGACTGGCGACACGTGGGACCACCCGAGGCTCGCCAGCCAGGCCAGGAAGAGCGCCAGGACCAGGAGGAGGACCCCGCCGAGAGCGTTGTCCAGGAACAGGCCGGCAAAGAGGATGCTGCCCAGCGCGATGAGGAAGAGCCAGCGGGGGACGCGGCTGAGCCGCACCAGCCATGGCGAGCTGATCCGCTCGAGAGCGGACGGAGTGTGGTCGTCGGACATGGTTCCTCACAGCGTGAACGGGCAGGTACCGACCATCGTCTCCCACGGTCTCGATCGCGGCTCGTCCGGGGCGATGCGCGAGGATGTGATCGTGGCTGACTGGGTAGTGGTGATGCGCTTCATCGTTCCTGCTGACGGTGCGGACGGCTTTCGAGCGGAGGCTCATGCAGTGAGCAGTCTGCTGGCCGACCTACCGGGATGCTCAGGCGTTGACGTCGGCCGGGCATCAGATGACCGAACGCTGTGGACCGTCGTGTCACGCTGGGACTCGGTCGGCAGCTACCGCCGGGCCTTGTCGACCTACGACGTAAAGCTGAATGCCGTGCCGTTCCTGTCGCAGGCGATTGACGAGCCCACCGCGTTCGAGGTTCTCTTCGCAGTGGACTCAGCTGGTGAGCGATCGGCGTCCGGCGACCTTGCGGGTGATGCCGAGACCGTCGACCGCTCCCGATAGCCTTGCTGGATGGCCGCCGACCTCATGGACACCGTTGTCTCGCTGTGCAAGCGGCGCGGGTTCGTCTACCCGAGCTCTGAGATCTACGGCGGCCAACGTGCTGCCTGGGACTACGGCCCCCTCGGCGTCGAGCTCAAGGAGAACGTCAAGCGCCAGTGGTGGCAGTCAGTGGTCCGCGAACGCGACGACGTCGTCGGCGTCGACACGTCCGTGATCCTGGCACCGGAGGTGTGGCAGGCGTCCGGGCACGTCTCGGCCTTTGTCGACCCACTCACCGAGTGCACCTCGTGCCACAAGCGCTTTCGCGCCGACCACCTCGAAGAGGCCTTCGAGGCCAAGCACAAGCGCGCACCGCAGTCGCTGTCGGAGGTCAACTGCCCCAACTGCGGGAACAAGGGCCAGTTCACTGAGCCCAAGCTGTTCAACGGCCTGTTGAAGACGCATCTGGGTCCGGTCGAGGACGGATCTGGAACGGCCTACCTGCGACCAGAGACCGCACAGGGACTGTTCATCTCGTTCGCTCAGGTGCAGCAGGTATCGCGTCGCAAGGTGCCGTTCGGCATCGCGAACGTGGGCAAGTCGTTCCGCAACGAGATCACGCCTGGCAACTTCATCTTCCGTACGCGAGAGTTCGAGCAGATGGAGCTTGAGTTCTTCGTCAAACCAGGGACCGACGAAGAGTGGCACCAACGGTGGATCGACGACCGGATGGCCTGGTACACCGGCCTGGGTATCTCAGCAGACAACCTTCGCCTCTACGAGCACCCCGGTGAGAAGCTGTCGCACTACTCCAAGCGCACCGTCGACCTCGAGTATCGGTTCCGTTTCGGGGGCCAGGAGTTCAGTGAGCTCGAGGGAGTTGCCAACCGCACCGACTTCGACCTCAAGGCGCACGCTGAGGCGTCCGGTCAAGACTTGTCGTTCTTCGACCAGGAGTCGGGTGAGCGCTGGTACCCCTACGTCATTGAGCCCGCTGCGGGAGTCAACCGGGCGATGCTGGCCTTCCTGCTCGATGCTTATGCCGAGGATGAGGCGCCCAATGCCAAGGGCGGCGTCGACAAGCGCACTCTGCTGCGTCTCGACTCGCGGTTGGCGCCGGTCAAGGTGGCGGTGCTGCCATTGTCGCGGAACGCTGACCTGTCGCCGAAGGCCCGCGACGTGGCGTCCGCGCTGCGCAAGCGATGGAACGTCGACTTCGACGATGCCGGAGCCATCGGGCGTCGCTACCGTCGTCAGGACGAGATCGGCACGCCGTTCTGCGTCACGGTCGACTTCGACTCCATCGAGGACCACGCAGTCACCGTGCGCGAGCGCGACACCATGAAGCAGGAGCGAATCGGGATCGACGGCCTGGTCGACTTCCTCGCCCCCCACCTGCCTGCCTTCTGACGGCGTCGATCGGACGAGGCGACGCCGTGAAGAGTTACCGTCGATTTCGGCGCGAACTCGGTCCCGAAATCGACGGTAACTCTTCAGACCGCATGCTGGGCGAGTCGGAAGTTCATCAGTGATGTCGACGACGCTGCAACTGGGAAACATCACCGTGCCGGTGCCTGTGGTGCTGGCGCCGATGGCCGGCATCACCAACGCGGCGTTCCGCCGGCTGGCTGCCGAGCAGGGTGCTGGTCTCTACGTCTGCGAGATGATCACCAGCCGTGGGTTGGTCGAGCGGCAGGCCAAGACGCTGTCGATGCTGGCCTTCGACCCGCTCGAGACGACGCGATCGGTGCAGCTCTATGGCGTCGACCCCCGCTTCGTCGGCGAGGCCGTTCGGATTCTCGTTGCCGAGTTCGGCGTGCACCATGTCGACTTCAACTTCGGCTGCCCGGTTCCCAAGGTCACGCGTAAGGGTGGTGGGGCCGCGCTGCCATGGAAGCGCGACCTGCTGCGCGCCATCCTGTCCGAGGCCGTCGCGGCCGCTGAGCCTTATGGCGTTCCGGTGACGATGAAGACCCGGATGGGCATTGACGCCGACCACCTCACCTTCCTGGACGCGGGACGGATCGCCGAGGACGTCGGATGCGCCGCCATCGCACTCCACGGCCGCACGGCCGACCAGCACTACTCGGGTAAGGCCGACTGGTCGGCCATCGCGGCGCTCAAGCAGCACGTGGGCATCACCGTGCTGGGCAACGGTGATATCTGGGAGGCGTCGGACGCGGTGCGGATGATGGACGAGACCGGCTGCGACGGCGTCGTGGTCGGGCGAGGGTGTCTTGGCCGTCCGTGGCTCTTTCGCGATCTGGCCGCGGTCTTTGCCGGTCAACCCGTGCCCGAACCGCCGCCCTTGTCTGACGTCGTCGCCATGGTGCAAAGACACGGTGAGCTCCTGGCCGAGCTGATGGGCGAGCCCCGTGGAATGGCCGACCTGCGCAAGCACATGGCCTGGTACTTCAAGGGGTTCAGGGTCGGGGGAGAAACCCGCGCAGCCCTTGGCAAGGTGTCGTCGCTGTCTCAGCTCGGTGCCCTGCTCGGTCAGATCGACGACGACCAAGCCTTTCCGGCGTCCGAGATCGGCGTTCCCCGAGGACGACAGGGAGCACCGCGGCGGGTGGTGCTGCCGGACGGATGGCTCGACGACCGACGCTGCGACTTCCTCGGCGCGGACGCCGAGCTCGACGTCAGCGGCGGTTGATTGCCGGAGTCCATCAGGGGTCTTTCTACCCGGTTACGTCCAGATCCCGCGCGACTACGGTGGAGGGACGCCACCACGCTGGGAGGCACCATGCGCTACGTGTTCGCTTTCGCCGAAGGCAGCAAGGATGACAAGGACCTGCTCGGCGGCAAGGGGGCCAACCTCGCCGAGATGACGTCGCTGGGGCTACCTGTTCCTCCTGGGTTCACCATCACGACTGAGGCCTGCCGGGCCTTTCGCACGCTCGGGCAGGCGCCCGAGGGTCTCGGCGCCGAGCTTCGCGAGCACCTGGCCCGCCTTGAGACCGATATGGGGCGCATGTTCGGTGCTGCCACCGAGCCGCTGCTGCTGTCGGTCCGCTCGGGTGCGAAGTACTCGATGCCGGGAATGATGGAGACCGTCCTCAACATCGGACTCAACGACGAGACGGTCCGGGCCCTTGCTGATGAGACCGGGGATGAACGGTTCGCATGGGACTCCTACCGGCGCCTGCTGCAGATGTTCGGTCGAACCGTGCTCGACGTCCAGTCGTCGCGGTTCGACGTGGTTCTGGAGAAGGCAAAGGCGGAGGCGGGAGCAACCCGAGACATCGACCTCTCACCTGATCAGCTGCGAGAGGTCGTCGCCAGCTTCCAACGTGTGATCGAGTCCGCCACCGGACGAGCCTTTCCCCAGGATCCCTTCGACCAGCTGGATGCTGCCGTTCTGGCCGTCTTCCGCTCGTGGGAGGGCGACCGGGCCAAGCTCTACCGCCGACAGGAGGGCATCTCCGACGACCTGGGCACGGCCGTCAACGTGATGGCGATGGTGTTCGGCAACCGGGGCGAGGACAGCGGGACCGGGGTTGCCTTCACTCGCGACCCGGCGAGCGGCGCGGCCGGTGCCTACGGCGACTACTTGCCGAATGCACAGGGCGAAGACGTGGTGTCCGGCATCCGCAACACCATGTCGTTGGACGATCTGGCGCTGCGCCACCCCGAGCTGCACACGGAGCTGCTGGGGATCATGGGGCGCCTCGAGACGCACTTCCGCGATCTCTGTGACATCGAGTTCACTATCGAGCGCGGCCGGCTGTGGATGCTGCAGACCCGGGTCGGCAAGCGCACCCCTGAGGCCGCCTTCCGGATTGCGGTACAGCTGGTTGATGAGGGGCTGATCGACCTCGACGAGGCATTGAGCCGGGTGACGGGGGCCCAGCTTGCGCGTCTGATGTTTCCGCAGGTTGACCCGGCCGAGGCCGGCAGCCCCTGGGTCAACGGAGTTCCGGCTTCACCAGGCGCGGCTGTTGGACGGGCAGTCTTCGACTCCAAGCGAGCGGCTGTGCGGGCCGCAGCCGGTGAGAAGGTCGTTCTGGTTCGCCGCGAGACCAATCCCGAGGACCTGGGCGGAATGATCGCAGCTCAGGGCATTCTCACCAGTCGCGGCGGTAAGACCTCCCATGCGGCCGTCGTAGCCCGCGGCATGGGCAGGCCCTGCGTCGTGGGTGTGGAGTCGTTGACAGTCGACGAGGCTGCGCGAACAGCCACCGGCCCAGACGGCTTCACCGTGCGAGAAGGTGACGCCATCTCGCTCGACGGCACGTCCGGCTCGGTCTTCCGGGGCGAGGTCGCCGTCATCGCGTCGCCCGTCGTCAGCTCGCTCGAGTCGCCTCACGATGCAAGCGAGTCCGACGACCCGGTGGTGGCCGCGGTCGCGCGCCTGATGAGGCACGCCGACGGAGCGAGGCGCCTTGGTGTCCGGGCAAACGCCGACACCGGTGAAGATGCAGCGCGAGCCCGAAGGATGGGTGCCTCTGGGGTCGGGCTGGCGCGCACCGAGCACATGTTTCTCGGCGACCGGAAGCAGCTGGTGGTGCGACTGGTTCTGGCGAAGTCGGACGCCGAACGCGCGGTCGTCTACGAAGAGCTGCTTCCGCTTCAGCGCGCCGACTTCACGGGGCTACTGGAGGCCATGGACGGCCTGCCGGTCACCGTGCGGCTGCTCGACCCGCCGTTGCATGAGTTCTTGCCTGACCTGACCGAGCTGTCGGTGAAAGTTGCGCTGGAGGACATCCGGGGAAACCGGGACTCCGAACACCACCAGCTGCTCGGAGCTGTTCGCCTGATGCACGAGGCGAACCCCATGATGGGACTGCGCGGAGTCCGCCTCGGTCTCGTCTTGCCCGGGCTGTACGGCCTGCAGGTACGCGCCATGGCGGAGGCGACGGCCGACCGGATCGCGGCCGGTGGCTCACCGCGTCCTGAGATCATGGTGCCGTTGGTGGCGGCGCGGACCGAGCTCGCACTCGTGCGCGACGAGGCCGAGCGAGTCATTGCATCGGTCGCCGAGGAGCGTGGCGTCGAGCTGGAGATCCCGATCGGCACCATGATCGAGCTGCCTCGGGCTGCAATGCGGGCCGGTGACCTGGCCCATGTCGCCGAGTTCTTCTCGTTCGGTAGCAACGACCTGACACAAACCACGTGGGGTTTCAGTCGCGACGACGTCGAAGGTGCCTTCTTCACGACGTACCTCGACGCCAACATCTTCAGTGTGTCGCCGTTCGAGACGATCGACGCCGACGGCGTCGGCGCGTTCATCCAGATGGCGGCCGAGGCGGGGCGTGCGGTTCGTCCGACGATCAGTCTGGGTGTCTGCGGCGAGCACGGTGGCGACCCGGCGTCGGTGCACATGTTCCACGACTGGGGCCTCGACTACGTCTCGTGCTCCCCGTTCCGTGTCCCGATCGCTCGACTCGAGGCGGGTCGCGCGGCAATCGCGGGCGCGACCAGCGACACGCGCTGAGTGAGGTCGCGTAAGGTCACGGGCTGTGGGTGAGCAAGTGGGGGGCTACGGCGACGCGGACGTTGCGCGTCGCGTTATCGAGAGCGGCAAGAGCAGCAGGCGCAATGCGTTCGCTCGCGATCGCGCCCGTGTTCTGCACTCGTGGTCGCTGCGCCGGCTTGCGGCGAAGACCCAGGTTGTCGTCCCATGGGAGAGCGACTTTCCGCGGACGCGTCTGACGCACTCTCTCGAGGTCGCACAGATCGGCCGTGAGCTCGGACAGGCCTTGGGTTGTGATCCTGACCTGGTCGAGACGGCCGGTCTGGCGCACGACCTCGGCCATCCTCCATTCGGTCACAACGGAGAGCAGGCCCTGGACGAGGTCGCGCAGGGGTGTGGTGGGTTCGAGGGCAACGCTCAGAGCCTGCGAATCCTGACCCGGCTCGAGACCAAGAGGCTCGACAGCTCGGGGGCGAGCGTTGGGCTGAACCTCACCCGAGCCACGCTCGATGCCGCCACGAAGTACCCGTGGCCGAGATCATCGGAGCGTCCGAAGTACGGGGTCTACGCGGACGACATGGATGCCTTCGACTGGCTACGGGCCAGGGCTCCTGGCGAACGTCGCTGCATTGAGGCTCAGGTCATGGACTGGGCGGATGACATCGCCTACTCGGTGCACGACTTCGAGGACGCCATCCACGCCGGTCATCTAACCCTTGACGCGCTGCACGACGCCGCCGAGCGAAAGGTGCTGCTCGACCTCACCAACGAGCGCTACGCCCGGACGTCGGAGTGGGCCGAGCTCGAGGCGGCTCTGGACCGGCTGCTCGCGCTGCCCTACTGGCCGCACGGCTACGACGAGAGCCACCGGGCTATGGCGTCGTTGAAGAGCACGACAAGCGAGCTGATCGGGCGTTTCTGTCTGGCTGCCGAGACTGCCACCAGGGAGTCCTACGGCGACGACGCGCTTCGCCGCTACCAGGCCGACCTCGTGGTTCCTCCGGACGTGCGCGCCGAGTGCGCGGTTCTCAAGGCCATCACCGCGCAGTACGTCATGCTGCGCAAGGGGGCTCCAGAGCGGTATGCCCAGCAGCGCGAGATCGTCACCGAGCTGACGCATCTGTTGCTGCTCGGTGCACCGGCCACGCTGGAGCCAATCTTCGCCGAGTGGTACGGCCAAGCCGCCGATGATGCGGGGCGCTTGCGCGCTGTCATTGACCAGGTGGCATCGCTGACCGATACCGCGTCGCTGGCGGCCTTCGGCCGGCTCCGTTCACGGTGACCATGGAGATTCGCCTCGTCGACGTAGAGGTCGTGAGACCGCTTCGCCATACCGTGCTGCGCCCCGGCGCGACGTGGGACGAGTCGGTGTACCCCGTTGACCATCTTGACGACACTCTCCATCTCGCCGTGTACGACGGTGACGCGGTCATCGGCACCGCCACCGTGTTCGCGGAGGCTCAGGAGGAGCGTCCAGGGTGGCGACTACGGGGGATGGCGGTGGCCGAGGGGCGTCGAGGTGAGGGGATCGGCTCTCAGCTCCTCAGCGAAGTCCTCGATCAGGTGCAGTCTCGAGGTGCCGACCTGCTCTGGTGCAATGCCAGAACCGAGGCCCTCTCCTTCTACACGAGACACGGCTTCACCATCGTGGGCGAGGAGTTCCTCGCTGCCCACGGGGTGCCGCACTACCTCGCACTCCTGCCTCTCGGGTAGCGCCGCATGGGCCCACTTGCTTCTGGCCCATCGAGAATGCCTGGTGGGATAGTGCCACGATGACGAGCATGAACCTGTTGCTGAACGACGGAGCGAGCCTGCCTGCGCTGGGATTCGGCACGTATCCCCTGAAGGGGGCGGAAGCCATCCGGTCCGTGAGCACCGCCCTCGACCTCGGCTACCGCCTGATCGACTCGGCGGCGAACTACGAGAACGAGAGCGAGGTTGGACAGGCGGTTGCGCAGGCCGACGCGGAGGGTGTCCGGGCAGTCGTGACCACCAAGTTGCCGGGACGTGACCACGGCTACGACCAGACGATGCGGTCGTTCGAGGGGTCGCTGCGCAAGCTCGGGCGGATTGACCTGTATCTGATCCATTGGCCCAACCCGCGGCATGGTAGGTACCTGGATGCGTGGCGGGCCATGGTCGAGCTGCAGCGCGCGGGGCGGGTCCGGTCCATCGGCGTCTCCAACTTCACCGAACAGCACTTGCGTGAGGTTGCTGACGCGACCGGTGTCATGCCCTCGGTCAACCAGATCGAGCTGCACCCTGAGTTCCCGCAGGCCGCGTTGCGGCGCATCCATGCCGAGTTCGGCGTGCTCACCGAGAGCTGGAGCCCGTTCGGGGAAGGTCGGACGTTCGACCACCCGGCCGTGACCGGACCAGCGGCGCACTACAAGCGCACACCGGCTCAGATCGTGCTGCGGTGGCACGTCCAGCTCGGCTCGGTACCGCTGCCCAAGGCATCGGGCGATGAGCGCCAACGCGAGAACCTGGACGTGTTCGACTTCGCCCTGACCGAGGCCGAGATGGCGGCCATCACAGGTCTGGGACGGCCTGACGGTCGGCTCTGGGGTGGCGACCCGGAGACGAACGAAGAGATGTGACCAGCACTAGATGTACTGCTCCGCTGGAGGGGGCGGAGGGGCCGTCATGTCCATGCCGTGCATATCGGCAACGGTAGATATGAACCACTGGTCGAACGGGTCGTCCGACTGCATGACCGACATCAGGTAGGTGTCGGCACCCGGACCCTGGTGGACGGCGATGGCCAGGTGGCTGCCGTCGGGGTTGGCCTGCAGCCACGCGTAGTGGCCGGTGAGCTGGTGCCGGGCGTTGGAGGCGTCGAACTCTGCCTTGCGGGGGCCGGTGAGCTCTTTGGTCCAGGCCTTCCAGGCGTCCAGCTTGTCCGGGGCTATCGGAACTGCCATTGCACCCATTGCTGTTTCCAATCGAGGGGACGGTCGTCGGAAATGACTCCTCAGACCTTCCTCCCGGACCAGGCATCGGTCAAGGTTTCGGTGACGAGCAGTCTTCGGTCACATCAGACGAACGGAACGTCCACCCACGGATTGCGGTCCGGTGGACCAGCGGTCATCTGCACTGAGGGCGGCTGATCGATCTCGATGACGAGTGAGCCGAAGGTGAAGCCGTCGTCACGCCACCTGCCCGGATACATGCAGATGCCGGCATCGGTGTCCGAGAGCAGCGTCATGAGGTCGTCCGCGGTGGCGAGATCGGTCATCGCCTCGTCAACCGTGGACAGTCGCGGCATGCTCGATCCGGTCGCCCAGTCGTGTGGGTCGCCCACGTGCTCGGGAGGTGCGTCGTCGACGAGCGGGTGGTTAGTGTGCCAACGGGCCGC
>JAHEKZ010000001.1 GCA_024644435.1 Actinomycetes bacterium
CCGGCACCGTCTCGATCGGCGACACCGACCTCACGTCCCTCAAGGACGCCGATCTCACTCGGCTGCGCCGCGACCGGGTCGGCTTCATCTTCCAGGCGTTCAACCTGGTTC
Source organism: Actinomycetes bacterium (assembly GCA_024644435.1). Classification (GTDB taxonomy): domain Bacteria; phylum Actinomycetota; class Actinomycetes; order JAHEKZ01; family JAHEKZ01; genus JAHEKZ01. The sequence goes on from JAHEKZ010000001.1 coordinate 112, forward strand.
CCACCCTGACGGCGCTGGAGAACATCACGCTGCCGCTCGATATCGCCGGGCGAAAGCCCGATCCCGAGTGGCTCGATCGGATCATCGACATGGTGGGTCTTCGTGATCGACTGGGCAGCAAGCCGAGCCAGCTGTCGGGTGGACAGCAGCAGCGTGTGGCAGCAGCCCGGGCGCTCATCACCCGACCCGAGATCATCTTTGCCGACGAACCGACCGGAAACCTCGACTCCCGAGCGGGGGCCGGGATTCTCGAGTTCCTCCGCGAGAGCGCTGACGCCCACGGCCAGACCGTGGTGATGGTCACACACGACCCGACAGCGGCGTCCTACGCCCACCGGGTCATCTTCCTCGCAGACGGTCAGATCGTCGACGACATGGACGACCCGTCAGCTGACCGGGTACTTGAACGCATGAAGGGGTTCGACGCGAAGGGCCGGAGGTCGTAGTCGATGTTCCGCGCCGCATGGCGCAGCCTGGTCCAACACAAGCTGCGCCTGATTCTGTCCACCCTTGCCATCGTTCTGAGTGTCGGGTTCGTCGTTGGCACCTTCATCTTCACCGACACCCTCAACAAGACCTTCACCGACCTCTTCGGCCAGACGACGACCGACGTCGTCGTCACCCCCAAGAGCGACTTCGAAGGCTCAGGCTTCGCCGGAGAGGTCGCGACGCTCTCTCCTGATGTCCTCGACGAGGTCTCCAGTGTCGACGGAGTGGCCAAGGTCGGTGGCACGGTGTTCGCCGACGGGGTGGCCATCGTCGGCTCAGACGATGCCCCGCTCGGCCAGCAGGGAGCGCCCCAGTTCGGTAGCAACTGGAGCGACGACGAGGCACTGACGCCGTACCGGCTGATCGACGGCGTCGGTCCCACCTCGGACGGCCAGGTGGCGATCGACTCGGTGTCTGCCGAGGACGGCGGCCTGCAGGTTGGCGACAGCATTCGCCTCGTCGCCCCGAACGGTGAGATCGAGTCCGAGCTCGTGGGGATCTTCCGATTCGGTACCAGCGGCAACCTGGCCGGTGCCACGATCGCTGCCTTCGACACCGCTACCGCCCAAAAGATCCTTCTCGACGGGGCCGACGCCTACACCGAGATCGATGCCGTCGCGGCCGACGGCGTCACCCAGAGCGACCTCGCCGCTGCCATCAGCGCCGTGACCGGGCCGGAGGTCACGGTCACCACGGGCGAAGAGGCGGCTGACGACGCTGCGGCATCCATCACCGACGCCCTGTCGTTCTTCAACATCATCCTGCTGGTGTTCGCCCTGATCGCCCTGTTCGTCGGGTCGTTCCTCATCCTCAACACGTTCTCCATGCTGATCTCCCAGCGCACCAGAGAGCTCGCCCTGCTCCGTGCCGTCGGCGCAACGCGGGGCCAGGTCACGCGGTCGATCATGGCCGAGTCGCTCGCTGTCGGTGCTATCAGCTCGATCCTCGGTTGCTTCATGGGGATTGGGGTGGTCTACCTGCTGCGGTGGTTCTTCGGCAACTTCGGGATCGACCTCGGCAGCACGCCGCTGCAGCTGGAACCCCGCACCTTCGTGATCGGCATCGTGCTGGGCATGCTTTTCACCGCCGTCGCCGCATGGTTCCCCGCCCGCCGTGCCTCGAAGATCCCGCCGGTCGCCGCACTTCGCGACGACGCCATGATCCCCACGAGGGCCTTGACGATCCGGGCCGGAGCGGGGGCACCTCAGATCGCCCTGGGCGCCGCGGCCATGATCGCTGGGGTGTCGAGCGGCGGCTCCTCCGGTGCGAGTCTGGTCGGGCTCGGGGTGCTGCTGCTGCTGACCGGAACAATCACCTTCAGCCCCGTACTGGCATCCCCGGTCGCTCGCGGGCTCGGCTGGCCGCTGCCCCGCCTGTTCGGCACCGTCGGTCGCCTCGCTGTCGACAACGCCTCGCGTCAGCCACGCCGGACCGCCGCAACGGCATCAGCCCTCATGATCGGGCTCGCCCTGGTCACGGCGCTCACGATCTTCGCCTCATCGATCAGCGCGTCCCTCAACGCCGCGATCGACCGGGTGATCGGGGCTGAGTTCATCGTGGCGACCGAGACGCAGAGGCCCTACCCGCGAAGCGTCGCCAACGAGATCGAACAGCTCGATGACGTGGCTGTGGTCTCCCGAACGACCTTCACCCAGGCGCAGATCGCCGCCGACTCGATTCCTGCCCCTGCCAAAGGCGACGACCCTCCGACGACATTCGTCGGTACGGTCGATCCCGGCTCGATTGGCGACGTCCTCAATCTGACCTTCACCGAGGGAGGGCTCAGTGACCTCACCGACAACGGTCTGATCGTCGACACCACCACGGCTACTGGCTCCGATCTCGCCGTCGGCGACGACGTCACGTTCACGTTCGCCAGTGGTTCAGAGACCTTCGAGGTCGTCGGAACCTATGAGCCGGCCGGGTTCTTCACCGGCTACTCGATCACCAACCAGGCGCTCGAGAACGCCGGCGTGAAGATTGGCGACACCTTCGTCTACGTCAAGGCATCGGACGGAGCCGACCTGACCGCGCTGCAGGCACAGATCGACGACATCCTGACCTCTTATCCGGGCGTGGTCGTCCAGAGCCAGGCCGAGCTCAAGGAACAGGTTCAGAGCAATGTCCAAGCTCTCCTTGGTGTGATGATCGCGCTGCTGGGCCTGGCCATCGTGATCGCGATCCTGGGGATCGTGAACACGCTCTTCCTGTCCGTTCTCGAGCGCACGCGTGAGATCGGCATGCTCCGAGCAGTAGGGACCAGTCGCTGGCAGATTCGGTGGATGGTCGTTCTGGAGTCCATCGTCATCGCGGTCTTCGGCGCAGTTCTCGGGACGGCGCTGGGAGTGGCGTTCGCGACAGCTCTGCAGAAGACCCTCGCCGACCAAGGCATCGACGTCCTGAAGATCCCCTGGCCCTCGCTCGCGGGATACCTCGCGATCGCGATGGTGGTGGGAGCCCTTGCTGCGGCCTGGCCCGCCTATCGGGCGGCGCGGCTCGACGTTCTCAGGGCGATTACGACCGAGTGACCAGGCTTTGCAGTCCTCGCAGGTCGATCTCTGTGAGCGACGACACCACCGATCGTCGTGGTGCAGGGTCGATGGGAACGACGCTGGGCACTGCCACGACATGACATCCGGCTGCTTCCGCAGCCGAAATCCCGGCCGGGCTGTCCTCCAGCACCACGCTGTTCTCTGCCCGCACGCCGAGTAGCTCCATCGCCGTGAGGTAGGGCTCTGGGTGTGGCTTGAGGTTGCGCACGTCGTCCGCAGTCACGTGATGGTGGAACGGCCTGATGGGTAGCTGGGCGAGCACGACATCCACATGGACGCGCACTGACGATGTCACCAGCGCCATGGGGACTCCCGCCTCGACCAGTTCGCGGATCAGCTCAACAGCCCCCGGCTGGAAGGCCACGTGCGAAGTGAGCTGTTCGGTCATGTTCCGCAGCAGCATGTCCATCACTGTGGGGACGTCCAACGAGCTCTTGGTGTACTCGATCATGTAGCGCGAAGCCACTGGCAAGTTGCTGCCGAGCAGGTCTACCTGCTGTTGCTTGCCCCATACCCCGCCGAGCTGCGCGACCGTTGCGCTCTCAGCGGCAAACCACTGGGGCTCGGTGTCGACCAGCAGTCCGTCCATGTCGAACAGCACAGCCCCTAGGCCTTGAGCACCGTTCTCGGGCGGAGTGTGAGCCATGAGCGCCGACGATACCGATCGGACTCGACGGCTTGCCGGTCACCCTCGGAGCGGCGACCGACCACCGCCCGGTCCTCCGGCGTACGCTGACCGGATCATGTCGAGGAGGGGTCGATGATCGAGCTCGAGGCGCTGCCGCCGCTCAACCAGCCGGTGCTGATCGCCGCGTTCGAGGGCTGGAACGACGCCGCCGAAGCCGCCACTGGCCTGATCGATCACATCCTGACGGAGTTCCCGGGGCAGCGGTTTGCCGACGTCGACCCTGAGGACTACTACGACTTCCAGGTGAATCGCCCGGTCATCTCGGTCGGCGAGCGTGGCGTGCGCGAGATCGCCTGGCCCGCGACCTCCGCTTACGCCACCTCGATTCCGCACGGACCCGACCTCGTAATCGTGCGCGGGATCGAACCGAGCATGAAATGGCGCACCTTCATCAGCGAGATCATCGGGTTGGCCTTCGAGCTCGACGTCGACCGCGTCGTCACGATCGGCAGCCTGCTGGCCGACACCCCGCATACCCGACCCGTCCCCGTGACCTCCGTGGCATCAGATCCGGCCATCGCCGAACGTCTCGGGGTTGAGCTCACCAGATATGAAGGCCCTACGGGGATCGTCGGGGCCCTCACCGAGGGGTTCACCCGCGCCGGGATCGAGACGCTCTCGTTCTGGGCCGCGGTTCCGCACTACGTCGCTCAGTCACCGTGCCCGAAAGCGACCCTCGCACTACTACGTGCCCTTGAGGATGCCCTAGACCTGACCATCCCCCCACGAGACCTCGAAGAGGAGTCACTCGCCTGGGAGCGTGGCGTCGACGAGCTCGCGGACGACGATGAGGAGGTGGCCGACTACGTAAAGTCGCTCGAAGAGGCTCGCGACACCGCTGATCTCCCTGAGGCGACCGGAGACGCCATCGCCAAGGAGTTCGAACGCTACCTGCGACGCCGCGACGATCCCTGAGCTCGAGTCACAGAGGTCAGGTCACGCGTCGAGCAGTGAGACCCCGAGCAGTGCCAGCACCAGCTCCGCCACCTGCCGGGGCGACTGGGGGTCGTCGCCCTCACCTGCCGCCGCCTCGTCAGCCCACGCATCCACCGCCGCCAGCGCCGCCGGTGAGTCCAGGTCTTGCGCAAGGGCGTGGCGAACGGCCTCGATGACCGGCCCGGCCGATGGCGCCCGATCGGCGGTCGCTGCGAACCTCCAGCGCAGGTAGCGGTCCTCGCCTCGTGTCAGGTCGTCGTCAGTCCACTCCCAGTCGGTCCGGTAGTGGTGGGCCAGCAGTGACAGGCGAATCGCCATCGGGTTGTGCCCGTCGTCTCGAAGCCTCGAGACGAACACCAAGTTCCCCTTCGACTTCGACATCTTCTGGCCGTTCAGACCCACCATCCCGGCATGCACGAAATGGTGGGCGAAGGGCTGCTCGCCCGAGATGAGGTGCGCCTGTGACGTTCCCATCTCGTGGTGCGGGAAGATCAGGTCGCTGCCGCCACCTTGAACGTCAAAGGCCCGCCCCAGGTAGTGGAGCGCGATCGCTGTGCACTCGATGTGCCACCCGGGGCGGCCGTGACCGAAGTGGGTGTCCCACGCTGGTTCACCAGGACGCTCGGCCTGCCAGAGCAACGGATCGAGCGCGTCTCGTTTCCCTTCCCGCTCCGGGTCACCCCCGCGTTCGGCGAAGAGCGCGAGCATGGTCTCGCGGGGGTACGAGCTGACGATGCCGAAGTCGGTGTCCTGTGCCACGGAGAAGTAGATGTCGTCATCGACGCGATAGGCCGCCCCCGAGGTCAGGAGCTCATCGATCCGGTCGACCACCAGTGGGATCGACTCAACCGCACCGACGTACTCACGGGGCGGCAGAACGCCCAGCGCAGTCATGTCGTCACGGAAGAGTGCGGTCTCCGCTCTCGCCAGCTCTTCCCAGTCCTGCCCCGTGGCAACGGCTCTCTCGAGGAGCGGGTCGTCGACGTCTGTGACGTTCTGTACGTAGTGGACCTCATGGCCGGCATCGAGCCACATCCGTTGCACCAGATCGAACGCCACATAGGTTGCGGCATGGCCTAGATGCGTAGCGTCGTACGGGGTGATGCCGCACACGTAGAGTCGAGCGACGGAGTCGGGAGTCGTCGGACGGATGCTCTGCGACGCCGTGTCATAGAGCGACAGCTGGCGGCCTTCCCCTGGGACGGCGGGCACGGGCGGCTGCGTCCAGGTTTCCACGAGGCGTGAGCCTATCGGGACGCCCTCAGAACGGTGGCCAAGGGATCGCCGGCCAGTCGGGGGACGGTTGCGGGTGGGCCCCGTCGGTGACCAGACGGCGCGCCCGCTCGACGAGCACCGCAAACTCCTCCTCTGCCAGCAGGTCGTGCAGGACTGCAACCGCGGTATCCCCGGAGGTGGCGCGCTCCAGCCAGCTCTCGAGGTCGGAGACCAGCGCTGGTGGGATCGGCAGACCCCGCCACTGCCACAACACCGTTCGTAGCTTGTCGTCGACGGCGAAGGAGACACCGTGGTCGATCCCCCAGATGGATCCGTCCACTGTCGGCAGCAGGTGACCCCCCTTGCGGTCACCGTTGTTGATCAATGCGTCGAACACCGCGATCCGGCGTAGGGCTTCGTGGTCGCTCTGGATAAGCGCCACCAGATCGACGCTGTCGTCGACGTCGACCCAGCGCTGGACCATGCCCGGCCCGTAGGGACCTTCGCGCCACACCGTCGGCGGGACAAAGGACCATCCCAGGGTCTCAGCCACCACGTAGGCCGCCACCTCACGCTGGCTCAACGTGCCGTCGGGGAAGTCCCAGAGTGGCCTCTCGCCGGCACGTGGTTTGTAGATGACCAGAGGCTCGTCAGGGAGGTCCTTCAACCGACAGAGCAGGCTGCCGTTCGACGCATCGACGAGCTGGCCCATGACCTCGAGCTCGCCAGCCCTCAACTCTTCGAGCGTTGATGTCATTGCCGGCGGTAGCCGTTGGCCCTCGGACAGATGTGTCCCTCTGGGTCGAGCGGCAACGTACAGAAGGGACAGGGTGGACGCCCAGCGGCGACGACGGTTTCCGCACGGTCGACGAAGGCGCGGGCCGTTGCTCCGGTGATTCTGACTTCCAGGATGTCCCCCGTGAGCTCGTCGTCGTCTTCGGCCGGCTCGGACGAGGCCTCGATCAACACGCGGTCACTCTCACCGTCCCAGGCGATGCGCAGGACGGAGACCCTGAAGTCTTCCTCGACCGGTGTGCTCAAGGGTGCGTCGTCGCGGTCACCGGGTGCGGCGATCACCGGAATCTGGTGTGATCCAGTACCTCGTCGAGTCAGCAGGTCGAGCATGGCGTCCAGTCGTTCCGCGAGCACCCGAACCTGCTCCTTCTCCAACGCGGCGCATGTCATGCGGGTGCCGTCAGTGACCTGCAGGAAGAACGTGCGTTGACCTGGGGGGCCGACCGTCCCCGCAACGAATCGATCGGGATCGACGTACGAGTGCTGGGTCATCGTTTCCTCCTGCTTGGCTGGCTCGAACCAGCGCCACCGCCGACCACGGCATCCCCCTCGGCTGAACGGCGGCGACCGCGCTTGCGTGGTGTGAGCCCGGACACGTCTCCGCCCGTGTCGTTCATGCGTTCCACGAAGGGTCGAGTTGGCGAGTACTGCACCACGCTGAGCGAAGCCGGGTCGACAACGATGCGTTGAAACAGGTCGAGGTGAAGCCCCAACGCATCGGCGAGAACCGCTTTGATGACGTCGCCGTGGGAGACGACCGCGTAGAGCGCATCCTTGCCAAGCTCGTCATTCCATCGCCGGATCGCCGCCACGGCACGCGCCTGCATCTCGGCCAGGCTCTCAGCGCCTTCGCCGGGAAAACGCGCGGCGCTGGGATGGTGCTGCACGACCTTCCACAATGGCTGTTTGGTGAGGGCTTTGAGGGGTTCGCCGGTCCAGTCGCCGTAGCGCACCTCAGCCACGTCCTGATCGACGTGGACCGTGACGTCGCGCTCGCCCACAAGGACGCCGGTGGTCTCGCGGCAGCGTTCCAGGGGGCTGGTTACCACGGCGGTCAGCGGCAGCGACGAGATCCGGGTCGCCAGAACGGTCGCCTGCGCTATCCCCACATCGTCGAGTTGGACGCCTGGCGTCCAACCGGCGAGCGTGCCGGAAGCATTTGCGGTCGTCCGGCCGTGCCGGACCAAGAGCACTGTTGCCACGAACCCACCCTAGGTGGCTCGCCACCGGCCGACGATTCCGGGCGAAGTCGCTATCCGCCTACGGTCGCGTCGATGACGCCGGTCGCCAGCAGGACGAGCACGATCGTTCCCAGGGCGATGCGGTAGATCACGAACGGCAGGTAGGAGCGTGTCCGCAGGTACCGAAGCAACCAGGCGATCACCGCGTAGCCGACCACAAAGGCGGCGACGGTTGCCACCAGAGTCTTGGCCATCCCGGGCTCGGCCGTGGCACTCACGTCCGGGATCTGGAAGATGGCTGAGGCCACAACGGCCGGGATAGCCAGCAGGAAGGCGTAGCGTGTGGCAGCTTCTCTGGTGTACCCGAGAGCGAGCCCCATGCTGATCGTTGCCCCGGAGCGCGACACCCCAGGCACCAGCGCCAGCATCTGAGCACCGCCATAGAGCACCGAGTCGCGCAGGTTGAGGCGTTCCATGGGGCGCTCGTTGGCCGCCAGCCGGTCGATGACCCCCAGGATCAGACCAAAGAGCACCAGGTTGATCCCGATCACCCAGAGGTTCCGGAACGAGGTCTGGATCGTGCTCTCCAGCAGGACCCCCGCGATGCCGATCGGGATCGTCCCGATGATGATGTACCAGCCCATCCGGGCGTCGAGGTGCCCACGCAGCGCCGGCCGCCACAGCGACCGCAGCCAGGTCAGTGCGATGCGCCAGATGTCCTTGCGGAAGTACCAGATGACGGCCAGCTCGGTGCCGATCTGGGTGACGGCGGTGAACGAGGCCCCTGGGTCCGACTGGCCGAACAGCTGCGGGTAGATGGCCAGGTGAGCGCTGCTGGAGATGGGGAGGAACTCGGTGAGGCCCTGGAGGATGCCGAGGAGGACGGCCTCCAGCCAGCTCATGTCCCGTCCCTGTGGGTCGACCTCGTTCTCCGCATGGCGTGGGACTCTAGCGAGCGTTGGTCGCTACGCTCACGCTGCATGGAGCAACGACACCTCGGGTCGACCGGGCTCACCGTTTCCCGGCTCGGTCTGGGCACGATGACCTGGGGCCGCGATACCGACGAGCACGAGGCCCGTGACCAGCTCGCCCACTTCTGCGAGGCAGGGGGGACGTTGGTCGACACCGCAGATGTCTATGTCGACGGTGCCGCTGAACGGATCCTCGGCACCTTGGTCGGTGATGTCATTCCGCGCCGCGATGTCGTGATCGCCACCAAGGCCGCGAGCCGGCCCGGCACCGATCGTCGGTTCGACGCATCCCGTGGATACCTACTTTCGTCTCTCGACGACTCGCTGAGACGACTCAACACCGACTACGTCGACCTGTGGCAGTTCCACGCCTGGGATCCGCTCACGCCGATCGATGAGACGCTCTCGGCCGCCGACGAGGCTGTGCGGTCGGGCAAGGCCCGCTATGTGGGAATCTCGAACTACTCCGGATGGCAGACCGCATGGGCTTGTGCCTGGCAAGCGGCATTTCCGGGGCGAGCTCCGCTCGTGGCCAGCCAGATGGAGTACTCGTTGCTGCAACGGGGAATCGAGCGTGAGGTGCTGCCCGCGCTGCACCAGTCGGGTGCCGGCATCCTGGCTTGGTCGCCTCTCGGCCGCGGCGTCCTCACCGGCAAGTACCGCGGAGGCACTCCGTCAGACTCGCGAGCGGCGTCTGAGCACTTCACCGAGTTCGTGCGTCCCTTCCTGGACGAGCGATGCCGACAGGTCGTCGAGGCGGTTGTCACGGCGGCCAGTGGCCTGGGCGTGGCTCCCCTCGAAGTCGCTCTTGCGTGGGTCAGGGACCGGCCCGGCGTCACGTCGGCCATCGTCGGAGCCCGAACCGCGGCCCAGCTGCTCGGGTCGCTGGCAGCTGAGACCTTGGAGCTGCCCGACGAGATCGTGACGGCACTGGACGAGGTGTCGACCCCTGCTCGCAGCTATCCCGAGCACGGCTGGAACCAACGCGTCCTTCCCGACGCCGGTGAGTGATGGGCCCGCGCGCGATCGAGTACGAGACGTGGCGGATCGACTTTCCGCGCACGGCCACGAGAAGTGAGATCCGGAGCGCTCTGACCGAGCACGCCGAGTATGGGCGTTGGGAGCTCTGGAGGGTGCGCCGCTACGTCGACGGGCGCTGCCGGGTCTGGCTCAGGCGCCGCCGCTACCGGATTGCCCCGAGCCCCTGGGTGCCGAGGGCCGCGGCCCGCTGACTGCTAGGCCAGGTCGAGGAACCGGTCCAGAACCCGCGCGCCGAACTCGAGGGCATCCACCGGCACGCGTTCGTCTACGCCATGGAAGAGGTCGGCAAATGCCAGCGTCTCTGGCAGGCGCAAGGGAGCGAACCCGTAGCCAGGAATCCCCAGGTTGGCGAAGGCCTTGGCGTCCGTCCCACCGCTGAGGGTGTACGGCACAGCCCTGGCCTGAGGGTCGTGCTCGAGCAACGACTTGACCATGGCGTCCACCACGGGGCCCTCGAAGGGTGCCTCGAGTGCGATGTCGTCCACGATGGCCGTCCGGGTGATGTCGGGCCCGAGAAGTCCATCGATCGTGGCCAGGAAATCGTCCCGGCCACCCGGCAGGAATCGTCCGTCCACCACTGCACTGGCCGAGCCGGGTATGACGTTGGCCTTGTACCCGGCATCGAGCATCGTCGGCGCAGCGCTGTGCCGCAGGGTGGCGCCGACCATGGGGGCGATAGGCCCCAGCCTGGCCACGACGTCTTCCGGCGTCGTGTCGTCGGGAAGGTTGAGCGCCGATCGCACCTCAGACAAGAAACGTTCGACGGTCGACGTCATGGTGACCGGGAACTCGTGCGAACCGATGCGGGCAACAGTTTCGGTCAGGCGCGTCACAGCATTCTCATGGTTGACCATCGACCCATGACCGGCCCGGCCTTCGGCCGTGAGCCGCATCCACGAAATCCCCTTCTCTGCCGCTTCAATGAGGTACAGCCGGAGCTGAGGATCGACGGTGAAGCTAAAACCCCCGACCTCACCGATGGCCACGCCCACGCCCTCGAACAGGTCGGGGCGGTTCTTCACGAGCCACTGCGAGCCGAAGAGACCGCCGGCCTCTTCGTCTGCCAGGAAGGCGAGAACGAGCGGCCGCCGCGGTCTGCGGCCGGTACGCATCCGGTCGCGCACGACCGACAAGATCATGGCGTCCATGTCCTTCATGTCGATCGCACCACGACCCCAGACCATAGGTACGCCTTCGTCGTCGTGAATCTCCGCGGCGAACGGCGGGTGCGTCCAGTCATCGGCGTTGGCCGGCACGACGTCCAGGTGGCCGTGTAACAGGATGGCTGGCTCTTCGATGTCCTCGCCCTCCATCCGCGCGAAGACGCTCGTGCGCCCAGGTGCGGACTCAACCAGCTCCGGCGCAAGGCCGACGTCGCTCAGCAGGCCCGCGACATACTCGGCGGCGTCACGCTCCTGGGATCTTGGGTCGTCGCCGTAGTTGCTGGTGTCGAACTGAATCAGCCGTTGGCAGAAGCCAACAACCTCAGCTGCTGGGTCGCTGTCATGAGGGGTCGAGGTGACTGTCACTCCCCTATCCTGCCTGGCTGATCGGCCATCCGGCCCGATTTCGACGGGCCAGTTGCCGTTGGTAGGCTGACTTCTCGCTCGTCCGAGTGGCGGAATTTGGTAGACGCGCTAGCTTGAGGTGCTAGTGCCCGAAAGGGCTTGGGGGTTCAAGTCCCCCCTCGGACACCGCAGTAAGTCTCCCGATCGGTGTGTCGCCGTGCTGCGGTGCAGAACCCACGCAGATCTGCGCATCCCGTCATCCAGATGGCCGATCTTCCCCCCTGAAATGCCTGAACCGCTCCGATCACCGGACAAGCGCTGCGAAGATGGTGCGCTGTTGATGCGACAAGGGGGCGGCGTGGCGGTGCGATGGGCTCTGGTGGTCGTGGTGGCCCTGTCGACGGCAGGCAGCTCACTGGTCGCCGGCGTCGCGTCTGCCGAGGTCCCACCGGATGCGGTCTCGGGCTACCTCTACCGAGACATCGACAACGACGGTGTGCGCGACGTGGACGAGCCTCCCGTGCCCGACGTCGTCATCCGCTCCGGCCGAAAGTCAACAATCACCGATGCCTTCGGCTACTACGAGTTCACCGGACTCACGAACCAGGTGAACCTTCGCGTCGACACGGGGTGGTTCCGGAGTCAGTGCACGTCCTCCTACTCCGGGCCGTCATCTGGGGCCAAGCACACCGACGCCTGTCCCGACCCAGGCGTGGGCGCCGGGATCGATCAGGACTTCCGTGTCGTCAACCAGCTCATTACGGCCACAGCTGCACCCGGGACCGAGGCTTCCCTCGGGTTGACGCCGGACTGGGTGGGCGATGGCTATGACGGCTTCAGCACAGACCCCAGCGCAGCCGTCTCCATCGACGCCGCACTGCGTCTCTCCCCCGGGTACCGCATGCCGGGCGCGGCCACGGACTGCCAGCGCTTTGTCTGCCGCCCCGGTGAGACTCAGTGGGTACTCGTCCAGTGGCTCAATCAGGGCACCGAGCCGCTGCAGGGAATGCGGGCCGTCGTCCGTGCACCGGCCGGCTCCTCGATCACCCAAGTCGCACCGTACTACGGCCACGACAAGGCATCAGGGCAGACAGTGACCGGGTTTCGGGTCAAGGACGCCAAGTCGGGCACCAAACTCACCAAAGGGTCAAACGGCTGGCTGTCGACGTCATCCAAACGCATCCGGATCACGCTCAAGGGCTCGGTACCCGCCGGCAGCGAATACCTCACCGCAGTGGCTTTCCTCATCGACAGCGATGCGACCTTCTCAGACGGCAACGGGGATGGGCTTCCTGACTGCTCAGCGGAGACTGGCGGTGCCTATCCCGATCAGACCTGCCTCCTCGCAACCGACTCTGGTCCTGGTTCCTACGTCGCCTACGGCGCCATCGTCCGGATCAAGAATGCAGTCGACGCCGACGCCACGACCTGCCCCAAGATCCCGCGCGCATGCCCGGTGAAAGGAGTGCACGACAAGACCAAACCCGGTGACTCCAACGACTCCGGCGCATGGAAGGTCGACTCGCTCTACCCCCCCGCATAGCTGCCCGGCTACGAGCGGGCCGGCGTCGAGCCATCTGATGTCTCGGTGCGCTGACGCCGGAGCACCAACGCCCCACCGGCCAGCACCAAGAGCACCAGCCCAGCAGCGAGTAGGGCAACTGCCGGACCAACGGCCTCTCCCACCCAGGTGACGGTGAGGACGACGGCCCCCAACGTGCCTGCGGTGATGTACGGCCAGCTCGGGCACAGCAGGTAGACGCCAAGGCTTACGGCGATCAATGCCGCCAGGGCCAGTCGATGCGACCAGGTCACCTCAGAAATAGTTGCTGCAGCGAAGAACGCCTCCAGCAGTCCGAGGCCGGTGATGAGCGTCCGGTGTCGCATTAGCCTCGTGAAGGTCCCGACCATGGCCCACGTCAGACCGAGAGCCAGAAGCGTCCACTGGATCGCGACCGAGCGATCGTAGGCCGTGACCTGGATAACTCCGATGTAGGCAGTGGTCACCGCCGCAAAGATGGCGATCTCGCCTAGCGGTGTGTCCGCCTGCCAGCGCGCGAAGACCAGAGCCACCAATGCCAGCGCAGCTCCCACGATCAATGCCCATCCGACCTCGGCGTCGGTGACCTTCGCTTGACCGGACAGCATGGCCACCATGACGGTGCCGAACCCGGCGAGAGCCCCGAGCGTGAACAGTGAGCCGCTCAGTCGGCGCAGGGTGTCACCGTTTGCGAGGTCGGCCCATGCAAGGTGCCGTCGGAAGGCGATAGGGGTGGCTGCCGCCAGCAGGAGGACAAGAGCCACTCCGGCCATGACGCCAACCCGCACGCCATAGGTCATGTCGGCCCACTGTTGCGCGACGACCACGATGCCGGCGGCCACCAGCAGTCCGGCGCCGAGGTAGGCGCCGATCTCGGCCAGCCGGGCGACCATGTTTCGCGGTGCCGACACCGGCGCCAGGTCCCCGACGGGCAGCCGTTCATCCGCTAAGGCACGGAGCACCGCCTTGGCCTGCTGCTCATTGAGTGTGTGATCAGCCACGAGCCGCCCGAAAGGCGCTGGTAGCGGAGAGGCGGCCATTCCTGGCCTTGGGTGGTTAGTGAGCATGTCGGCGAACATTGTCCTCACCCCCGCTCCAGGCTAGGCCGAGACGCCGCTTGCGGTCAGTGGCGAAGGTCCTGGCGCGGCTCGAGCGCGGCGGCCAGCAGGAACCGGACGGCGTCGTCAACGGTCTGCTCACTGGCATCCTTGGTGTACACCATGTGCCAGCTCAGCGTCTCGAGCACGGCGGGGACGAAAGCCACCGCGCTCTCGGAGACCTCACCGCTGGCCACTCCTTGCCGCAGGATCAGACCGATCGCCGCGTTCCAGCGCTTCACAGCGGCCCTGGCCTCGACGAGCCGTTCACTCCGCACGACCTGCTCGGTCACACACCGTAGATCGAACGGCATCGTTCGATACCACTCGAGGTCCCAAGCGACGTAGCCGGCGAACCTGTCGACCGCTGAGCCGGACGTGGCCGCCGCCGTCTCAGCATGATGGGCCGGGACATCCATGTCGTAGACGGCAAGCTCGGCGAGCATCGAGCTCTTGCTGGGGAAGTGCTTGAACAGAGACGGCTGCTGGATCCCCACCCGCTCTGCGATCTGCCGGGTCGTTGCCCCGCGAAACCCATGCGTGGCAAAGAGCCGGGATGCCTCGAGCAGGATCTTGTCTCGAGTGGCCCAACGCCGTCGAGGAGTCGCACGAAGGGTCAGGATGTGCTGCTCGGCACCCTCTGCGACGTCACTCACGTTCCCCCCAAGTTCCGTGGAACGCCCACTCTACCGAGTGGCTATCGGTTGATACCCTGCGGCTTCCCGTTCCGCAGAGAAGGACCACCCCCATGCCAGTGCACACAGCCTCCGGGCACCCGGAGTTCATTCTCACGCTCTCGTGCGAGGACCGACCAGGGGTCGTCTACGCCGTGTCCAGCTTCCTGGTGCAGCACCATTGCACGATCATTTCCAGCCAACAGTACGGCGACCAGGAGACCGGCCGGTTCTTCATGAGAGTACGGTTCGCCTGCTTCGACGGGGACGAGCTGGTATCGCTGCAGCAAGACTTCGCCCGCATCTCGACGTCGTTCGACATGTCGTTCGTTCTGCGCGGTGCACAGGAACGCCAGCGGGTGCTCCTGATGGTCTCCAGGTTCGGTCACTGCCTGAACGACCTGCTCTTCCGCCACCGGATCGGGGCACTACCGATCGACGTTGTCGGTGTGGTGTCCAACCACCGCGACTATGAGGACCTCGTCGAGGACAACAACATCCCCTTCCACCACATCCCGGTGACGTCGGAGACAAAGACGACCGCCGAACAGCAGCTCCTGACCATCGTGGAGGAGCAGAAGGTCGACCTCGTGGTGCTGGCGCGTTACATGCAGGTGCTCTCCGAGGACCTCTGCCGGTCCCTCGAGGGCCGTGCAATCAACATCCACCATTCATTCCTGCCGAGCTTCAAAGGAGGCAAGCCCTACCACCAGGCCCACGAACGTGGGGTCAAGCTGATCGGGGCAACTGCTCACTACGTCACCACGGACCTGGACGAAGGGCCGATCATTGAGCAAGAGGTCGCCCGCGTCGACCACAGTCTCTCAGCGGACAAGCTTGTCGCCGCTGGCCGCGATGTGGAGTGCCAAGCCCTCGCACGTGCCGTGCTGTGGCACGCCGAGAGCCGCATCCTCCTGAACGGACACCGGACGGTCGTGTTTCGCTGATCCAGCGGTCCCTTCCCCTCCGCTCCTCCTGCACGTGTCGGGCCGGTCGCCTAGGGTCGAGGTGATCATGGCCGTCCGGACGGGCGGTCGACGGACGGAGGACGCATGCTCCCCCACCTGACGTGGGTGATCGGTGACCAGACACCGACCGACCACATCGTGGTCGAAGGCACCTCGAGGGCACTCTCCGAGGCGGGCTGGCTGGTCGCTGCACACAGCGACGATGGCCCTCGCGGCTCGGCGCTGCTGATCTGGACCCGAACCTCGCTCGACGACGAGGCGCGCAGAGCCGTCGCCGAGGCCCGCTCCCATGGCTCACCAATCTTCTTGCTCGGCCCCAGCATCACGGCCGACATCCCGGAGCTGCGTGAGGCGTCTGGTGTATCCCCCGAGACCTGGGCTCCGTCTCATCTGGCTCGACTGCGGCCGCACGGATCTCAGGTATGGCAAGAGCGCGTGGCCCCCTCGGGCGGTGCCACCGAGATCCAGACGCCCGTGCTCGCCACCGACAAGGTGCGCGAGTCGGTCGAGATCCGGCTGACGGCACATCTGGGCCTGACCCCCCACCCCGTGCTCACCTGGAATCCCGAAACCCTTGTCGGTGTCTACTCGGTCATTCCTGACGCGGACGCACCAGAGGAGATCGTGGCCAGCGCCCGCGTCCTGCACCTCGCGCTCCGTGACGTGCTCTCGATCGACCCTCCTCACGCTGAACCTTTGGTCGTCGGGCTCCTCGGCTTTGGGGCCATCGGGGCCGAGCACGCCCGCGCGGCCGACGCGCTGCCCGGCCTGCGGCTCGGGATGGTGTGCGATCGGTCCGACGATCGACTCAGCGCGGCACGTGCCCACTTTCCGGGAGTCACGACCACGACCAGTCCTGAGCGCCTCCTCTCCGACGGCGAGGTCGACGTCGTGGTGGTCTCGACGCCTCCCGACTCGCACGCGGCCTGGGCAGAACGTGTCATGAATGCGGGCAAGCACGTGATCGTGGAAAAACCCTTCGCGCTGACGATCGACGAGTCCGATCAGGTTCTGGCAACTGCGCACGCCACCGGGCGCCGAGCTGTCGTCTACCAGAACAGGCGCTTCGACCCCGACTTCCTCACCATCAGCAAGCTCCTCGACCGGGGATCTCTGGGCGAGGTCTTTCACCTCGAGGCCTTCATCGGTGGGTACGGCCACCCCTGCAACTACTGGCACTCCGACGAGGCGGTGTCGGGCGGCGCGCTCTACGACTGGGGGTCGCACCTGATCGACCAGATCCTCAGCCTGCACCCCGGCCCCATCCACCACGTCACCTGCATCGAGCACAAGCGCAAGTGGCACGACGTCACCAATGCTGACCACACGAGCATGTCGCTGCGCTTCCGTGACGGCAGTGAAGCCGTCTTCGTGCACTCAGATCTTGCAGCTGCACTCAAACCTCGGTGGTACCTGCTCGGCACCGAGGGGGCTGTCACCAGCACATGGCGCCATGAGGCCGTGATCGCGCGCAACGCCATCGGAACCCTCGATGAGGACGTGCTGGCAGTCACCGACTCCCCTCCCGAGCTGACCCTCGTCGACCCGCTCGGTTCGCAGACCGTTCTCAGCCAGGTGAACGCCGAGCCGCACGCCTTCCACCGGCAGTTCGTCGACGACGTACGGTACGCCTGGCCCATGACGGTCACCGCAGAGCAGTCGCGCCGGGTCGTCGCCGTGATGGAGGCGGCCCGCGCCTCGGCACGCGCCGGGGGCACCCCCGTTCCCGTCAACGGCGACGCGTGACCGGTCTCGCCACAGACGTTGTCCGCTGGGGCTTCCTCGGGGCGGGCTTCGTGGCCGCTCAGGCTCTGGCGCCGGCAGTCCATGCCAGCCCCCATGCCCGACTGCACTCCGTCGCAGCACGTGACGAAGGGCGGGCTGCCGCCCTCGAACCCTCCGGTCGCGTCACGACCCGTTATGAAGACGTTCTTGACGACGACGACGTGGACGCCGTGTACATCTCGCTCACCAACGAGGTACACCTGCCGTGGATTCTGGCCGCGCTGGATCGCGGCAAGCACGTCCTGTGCGAAAAGCCGATCACACTCACGGCCGGCGAGTGCCGCACGGCTTTCGCCGCAGCCCGAACGGCCGACCGACTACTAGTCGAGGCTGCCTGGACGCAGTGGCATCCCAGAACCCGACGGCTCGGCACCTTGGTGAGGCGAGGCGACCTCGGGACCGTGCGATCCATCACCGCCGCCTTCACCTTCGACGGAGTCCCCGACACGAACTTCCGGCTCGACCCGGCACGGGGCGGTGGTGCACTGCTTGACGTGGGGCCGTATCTGCTCAGACCGGTGGCCAACTGGGTCGGGGACGAGTGGCGGCTGGAGGCGGTCGAGCGTGAAACAAGTCAGCGTGGCGTCGACCTCCGGACCCGAGCAACCCTGTCGACCGCGGCCGGGGCCCGGGCGCAGGTTGTCGGCTCATTCCTGGACCCGGAGCACCAGGTGCTCCGGGTCGACGGCGAGGCCGCGTCTGCCGAGTGCGGCCCGCCGGCGTTCACCAGCTGGCACAAGCTGGCCACCGTCGACGTGTCTGACGGCGTGCGCACCTGGTCCGAGACCTTCCCCAGCTGCGACGCCTACGAGCTGATGGTGAGCTCGGTGTCACGGCGGATCAACGGCGACGACCAGGCGTTCGTGATCTCTGAGGACGAGTCGCTGGCGTGCATGAGGCTGATCGACCTGATCCGCGAGCCGCAGGGCCGGTCGTGACATCACTCGACTGGCCGCTCGACACCTGGGTCGACCCACGGCCCGTTCCCGTCGCCGATGGGACGCAACTCGCTGTGCGAGTCCTCGACGGTGAGGCCCGCCCCTTCGTCTTGGCGCACGGTCTGGCGTCCAACGCCCTGCTCTGGCGCAACGTTGCCCAGACGCTCAACGCCCACGGCCACGCAGTCGCCGTGGCCGACCTGCGAGGTCATGGCCGCTCAGAGCGACCGGATGTGGGCCACAGCACGGCTCAGGCAGCGGATGACCTCAACGCTGTCTCGGCGGCGTTGGGGTGGCAGGGGCGGCGACCTGTCGTGGTCGGACAGTCGTGGGGCGGCAATGTGGTGCTCCGTGCAGCGCGTGACCAGGCGGTGTGGGGTGGGGTGGCCGCGGTCGACGGCGGATGGATTCACCTCGGCAACCGATTCCCCTCGTTCGAGGCGTGTTGGACGCAGCTCGCGCCGCCAGACCTGAGCGACCGGCCACCCGCTGAGGTGCTGGCCTGGATCTCGTCGATGGTGTCCGACTGGCCCGACGGTGCCGCAGCAGCCATCGCCGGCAACCTGGAGCTCCGGGCGGGCTCGGTCCGCAACCGGCTCGACCGTGCGCATCACCGCTCAATCCTGCACTCTCTGTGGGCCGACGACCCGACCGACATGTACGCCGACATCGCGGTACCCACCCACCTGATGGTCGCGGGCACGTCGACCTCAACCGATGTCGACCGCGCCCAGTCGGCGATTCCCGACGCCACGGTCACCTGGTACCCCGACGCCCACCACGACCTCCATCTCCAACATCCGCAGACAGTCTCTGATCAGCTGCTAGAGCTGGTTCAGCGCGTGAAAGGATCGACAGCGTGAGCCGTATCGTGCTGATGGGGTCGGGAGAGACTGCGCCTGCCATGGTCAAGACGCACCGCGCGGTCATCGCGGCGGCCGGTGATGGGCCGTGCGTCATGCTCGACACCCCGTACGGATTTCAGGTCAACGCCGACGACCTGACCAGACGCACGCTCCGGTACTTCGACGAGTCCGTCGGCCAGCGAGTCGTCCCCGCCCAGTGGCGTCATCGTGACGCGCCGTCTGCTGATCGCGAGCGGGTTCTGGCCCAGCTCAGCCAGGCATCGTGGCTGTTCGCCGGTCCGGGCAGTCCCACCTATGCACTAGACCAGTGGCGTGACACGGCTCTGCACGGCGCCATAGGCGACGTGGTCGCTCGAGGGGGCACCGTCGTCCTCGGCAGCGCGGCGGCCGTCACGGCGGGTCGGTGGGCCCTGCCCGTGTACGAGATCTACAAGGTCGGCGTCGCTCCGTACTGGGCCGACGGTCTCGACCTGCTCAGTCGCTTCCTCGACCTCGAGGTCGCCGTTGTCCCCCACTTCGACAACGCCGAGGGCGGAACGTACGACACCCGCTTCTGCTACCTCGGTGAAGGGCGTCTCGACTACCTCGAGCGCCAGCTACCCGACAAGGCCGCAGTCCTCGGCGTTGACGAGCACACCGCGCTGGTCATCGACGTGGCCAGCGGCACTGTCGAGGTCTCGGGGGCCGGTCATGTGACGGTCCGGCGGCACGGCGCAGCGGAGCAGATCCCCGCGGGGAGCCTTCTCACCGTCACTGAGCTACGCGGGATCGCGACCGGCGTCGCCCATGTTCCGCCGTCCAGCACGTCGGCCACAGTCGACACAGAAGCGGCGATGGGTGGTGAAACACCGTCCCTCGACCGCGAGGTGCAGACGTTACGAGCCGACTTCGACGAGGCCATGTCCGCCGGCGAGGTCGATACCGCGGTCGCCGTCGTCCTGGCGCTCGACGACTCGATCGCCGCCTGGTCGGCCGACACCCTTCAAAGCGACGCGCTCGATCAGGCGCGCCGCGAGCTGCGTGCCATGGTCGTCCGCCTCGGAGAGCTGGCCAAGGTGGGCACCGCCGACCCTGCGGTCACCGTGGGGCCCCTGGTCGAGGCCGTCCTGGCAGCTCGTCGCCAGGCCAGGGTCGAGAAGGACTTCGCGCTCAGCGATCGTCTGCGGGACGTGCTGCTCGGCGGTGGCGTCACGGTGCAGGACACCCCCGAGGGAGCGCAATGGTCGTTCAACCTCCCGAACGACGAAGGACCCGGCTTCTCACCGTGAGGTGAGGGCCGGGCCCTTCGCGAAGCCTGTTATCAGGCCCCGAGATCAGGCAAGACGGACGTTCTCCGCCTGCGGACCCTTCGGGCCCTGCGTGATTTCGAACTCGACGCGCTGGTTCTCTTCAAGGGTGCGGTACCCGTCCATCGTGATGGCCGAGAAGTGAACAAAGACGTCGGCGCCGCCGCCGTCTTGCTCGATGAAACCGTAACCCTTTTCAGCGTTGAACCACTTAACGCTGCCTACTGCCATGGAACTCTCCAACTCTTGATGCTGCCGCTCCCGCAGGTTGCGGGTTCGGGGTTGCGGCACTCAGAGTGCCCGCGAGCCTTTCCGCGAGCGTTTCGGAGAAACGAGACGACGGAAAACTTCAACAACCAGGAGTGACGTTACCACGGGCAGGTCGCGCGGCCACGGTGCCGCTCAGGTGAGGTCGGTCGCCAATGGCGGGGACACGCCGGCCGAGTCGATCGTCTTGAGCTCCAGCGACTGCAGCAACCGGGGGTCGTGCGGGGCGACCATCACCGTGACTTTCAGCCGTTTGGAGCCCCGCTCCCCCTGCATCAGCCAGGTCATCGACCCAGGCGATGGGCGAGTCGGGGGGTCGTCGGT
This sequence comes from Actinomycetes bacterium, assembly GCA_024644435.1. Taxonomy (GTDB): domain Bacteria; phylum Actinomycetota; class Actinomycetes; order JAHEKZ01; family JAHEKZ01; genus JAHEKZ01. The sequence goes on from JAHEKZ010000001.1 coordinate 21,233, forward strand.
CGACGCCAAGGTGCCATGGTCCCGCCGGAGCTGGCCCCAGACGGCCACCCGCTCCGCCCAGGGAACATCCCTCTCGACGTTGTCGGCACACATCTGTCGCAGCAGGCGAGCTGCCGGCCCGTCCGGGTCGTCGAGGGACAGCCAGTCGGTGACTGTCACCCGAGCAGCATCGAGCGCCGGAAAAGGCAGCGGTGGCGCGTGCCGGTCTGCCCCGAGCTGGACCACGAGGTCGCCCAGCGCCCCAGTCGCCACCGTCGACATCGGGGCGTAGGTCCCGTTGGCGAGCGCGACCACCCCCAGGCCCGATGCCGGGTGCCAGCGCATGTGCGACCCGAAGCCTGGATAGCCACCGGAGTGGTGAACCGAACGCCCCCAGTCCCGGAAGTCCTCGAAGAGCCCAAACCCGTACCCGGTGAGCTCCGGTGCCGCCCCCCCACCTCGGCCGGCCGTGGCGGCGACCAGCCGCTGCGTGACCTGCATCTCGCGCACCGAGGACTGTCGCAGATGCGGCAACGAGATGTCGGACCACTGCTCGTCGTCATCGGCAGCCTGGAAGAGCCCCACCCACCGCGCAAGGTCGCGGATGCTGCTCAACACACCACCCATCGGCGAGAACGCGCCAGAGCCAGCGATGGGTTCTTCGGCCCACCCCGTGGTTCGCCTGACGTACCCGGCGGCCCGGTTCGCCGGCAGGTCATCGAGCTGGTAGCCCGAGGACGCCAGGCCGAGCGGAAGAAGCAACCGTTCGGCGACCACCTGCGAGTAGGGCTGCCCGGTGGCGGACTCCACGACCAGGCCGAGAATCGCGTAGCCGAGATTGGAGTACTCGAACCGCTTGCCCGGGGCCAACGACGGCCTCACGCCTGAGCCGAGCAGCTGACGGAAGGCGGGGATCGCCAGATCCTGCTGACGATCACCCCATGGGTCGTCGGTCAGGAACCCCCCACCCATGGTGAGCAGATGGCGGATCGTGAGAGCGGAAGCACCGGCTCCCGATGTGAGCTCCGGGACGAACTCGACCACCGGTGCGTCGAGGGCGAACGCCCCCTCGTCGCGCAGGCTCAGGACTGTGGCGGCGGTGAAGCTCTTGGTCATCGACGCGATGCGGAAGATGGTGTCCGCGTCCGGGGCAGATCCGGCTCCCGGTCCTTCCGCTGATAGGTCCCGATCGCCAAGGCCCCTGCAGTGGACAACCTGGCCGTCCATGACGACCGCGTAGACCAGCCCGGGGGCGCGCCCGGCCTCCATCGCCGCATCGAAGTGGGGGTCGACCACCGCCGCGATCGACGCGGCATCGGAGCTGGTCAGGGGTGTGGACACGGACCAAGGGTGCCACGTGTGACGATGCCCCGTCGGTCGACTCGGGAGGTCGCGGCTCCACCTCGCGGCGTCAATGACCGATGATGCTCCTATGAGCAGAGTTCCGTGGCCGGTGTTCGCCGCCAGGCTAGCGCCACCCGCGCGGGCGGCCTTGGTGATGGCCCTGGCCCTGCTTCTGACACTGCCGTTCGCTCTGGTCGTCCCCCAGCCAGTGCACGCCGGCAGCAGCGACCCATACCTCTCCGACGACGTCCCCAGGGCCCGCGGATGCATCGTGCTCGGACGCGCCTGGGCAGGTGTGAAGGTATCGCTGGTCCAGCAGCGACTGGGAACGACCCACGAGCTCGAGCGGTATGGATCGGACACCCAGCGGGCCGTATCGGCGTTTCAAGCACGCCGTGCCCTCCGGGTGACTGGCAAGGTCAATCGGCCGACCTGGAAGGCCCTGGGCTTCACCCGTTCCTTCTGCATGGACCGCTTCACCGTTCAACCAGCAGTGTCTGCACCGGTGTCGGCCAACGAGCGGATCGAGGCGATGGTCAGCTGGGCCCGTGAGCAGGTGGGCCGCCGCTACATCTGGGGGGGAGCCGGACCTGTGGGTTACGACTGCTCCGGACTCGCGCTCCAGGCCATGTACGCCGGTGGGCGGGTTCTGCCGACAGTCACGACCTACCAGCACCAGCGTCGTGACTTTGGCACGGCATCGGCCATATTCGACTCCGGGATGCGACGTGTACCGCTCGACCAACGACGGCGTGGCGACCTCATCTTCTACGGCCCGACCGGGTCCATCACCCACATGGCGATCTACCTCGGGCACGGGCGCGTACTGGAGGCGGTCCGACCCCAGGTACGTCGCTCATCGATGTGGGGCCACGGCGTTCCGGTCAAACCCCGCGTGGTCCGTCCGTTCGGGCGCTAGAGGGGTTCGTCCTGCCACAGCCCCTCCGCGAGATGCATGCGGAGAGGCACAAAACGCATGACGCCGGGCGCTGTGCTCAGCACGGAGTTGAGCTCAGCCATGAGCTCGCCAAACCCAGGTGCGGACCGGTGAGCGGTAACACCGTCCTCGCCGTTGAACCATTCGTGCAGCCAGACCACTTCCGGCTCGTCCGGATCGAGCGAGATGCAGAAGAACTCAGTGGCCGGCTCTTCCGGCAGGCGGTCGATGTACCGATGCAGAGCATCGAGCAGCGCAGGACGACCGCCGGACTCTGCCTGGAGTCGAACGACCAGACCTTGCCGATCCGGCAGCAGGCGAGCTCTCGGAGCTCCGTGCTCGTCTCGCTCCAGGGCGCCACTCATGGGTCTATCCCTATCACTTCGCGTCGTCTTCCCGCCGCGGCACGTCACCGATGGCGTAGCAGGCAATGGCTACGGCAGCCGCCACATTAAGCGAGTCGACGCCGGCCGACATGGGAATCCGTACCTGCCGTTCGACCTGCTGCAGGGCGGCGTCAGTCAGCCCGGGGCCTTCGCTGCCCAGCAGAAGTGCGACCCGCTCCTCCGAGTCGAAGGACACGTCCGGAAGAGCGACGGCGTCCGCACGCGGCGTCAATGCCACCAGCTCCCAACCCTCTCGGACCAGGTCGGACAGGCCTTGCGGCCACGGCGCCACCCGCGTCCAGGGGAGAGCGAACACCGCCCCCATCGACACCCGCACGGATCGTCGGTAGAGCGGATCGGCGCAGGTCGGGTCGACCAGGACGGCGTCGAAGCCGAGCCCCGCCGCTGATCGGAAGACCGCCCCCACGTTGGTGTGGTCGACCACCCCTTCGAGCACCAGAATCCGGCGAGCCGCTCTCGTCACGGATTCGACCGATGGCAGCGGCAGCCTGGTCATGGCGGCCAGCGCACCTCGATGCACGCGGTACCCGGTGATCTGGTGAACGACGTCTTCGGCAGCGACGAACACGTCGGTGTTCGGCGGGATCGGAAGATCTTCGACTGCCGAGAGCCACCGCGGCGTGGTGAGGACAGATCGCACCGGATAGCCGGCCTCCAGCGCACGCCCGATCACCGGATGGCTCTCCGCCATGAACAGGCCCTCGGCTGGCTCCTTGCGCCGGCGGAGCCCGGTGTCGGTGAGGTTGCGGTAGTCGTCCACCCGCGGGTCACCGGCGTCATCTATGCGGATCGTCTGGGTCATCGGAGCAGCACCACGAGCGCAATCAGCCCCACGACGACGATGAACCCGCGGAGGACCGTGTCGGGCAACCGGCGACCGTAGTGCGCACCCAGGTACCCACCCACCGTCGAGCCGGCAATCAGCACCACCGCGATCCCCCAGTCCACGGGGGCGAGCAGGATGAAGACGACGGCTGCGATGGCGTTCACCACGGCGGCGAGGACGTTCTTCAGTGCGTTCACCCGCTGGAGATGAGCGTCGACCAGCGCCCCGAGGATCGCGATCAGCAGGACGCCCTGGGCCGCCCCGAAGTAGCCCCCGTAGATGCCGACGAGGTACACGGCGATCCACGCGACCGGACCGCCGAGGGCGTGGGTGTCGTGCGGCACGGCAAGCCGCCTGGCGATCATGGGTTGGAGGGCGACGAGCACGACTCCCAGACCGACCAGGACGGGAACGATCGTGTCGAAGGCCGACTCCGGGAGGACGAGCAGCAGAGCCGCACCCGTCAGGCCACCTAAGATCGACGCCGGAACGAACCGGCGCATGCGTGGCCGCTGAGTCGAGAGCTCGCGCCGGTACCCGACGCTGCTGGCCACCGAACCCGAGACAAGTCCCACCGTGTTGGTCACGTTCGCGGTGAACGGTGACACGCCCAACGCCACCAAGGTCGAGAACGTGACGAGAGTGCCGGAGCCGACCAAGGCATTGATTCCACCGGCTGCGACTCCAGCCATCAAGATCGCCAGCCACTCCCACCAGACCATGGGGGCACATGCTAGGCCGCGCCCTGACGGGGGCCTCGGTCAGTCGTGGTTCGGGGCCATCGTCAAGGCGCCGCGGCGCGCTGCCGATGGTCAACCATGAGCCCGACGCGCCCGATGCGCCACCGGGCGGCTGATGCTGCCTGGTCGAGTGTTGCCGTGCTCTTGTGCGCCTCGACCATCGCCATGGTCGGCCTCGCGGGCTCAGCGCGCGCGGACAGCGCCGATGAGGCGAGGGCACGGGCAGCGGCAGCCGCTGAGCGGGTCGATGCCCTGCAGGAACGAGTGCTTGAGGCCAGGACCGAGTACCGACAGGCACTGCGGGGCTTGGCCGGAGCCGTCAACCAGGAGGTAGCCGCCGATGCAGCAGCCGACGCCGCAGAGCGCGCTGCCTTGCTGGCGGAGCAGGACCGGGTCGCTGCCATCCGAGCGCTGGAGCAGTCCGGAGGTTCCCTGGCCATGGTGGAAGGCCTGCTGGAGTCGGGCAGCCCCAGCGCGCTCGCTGCGCGACTGAAGACCTCAACCGAGGTACTCGACCTCCTCGCCTCCGGCTCGGAGTTCACCTCAGACACCGCCCAACAGAGTGCCCAGTTCGCCCAGCAGCAAGAGCGTGGCACGCGTATGACCATGGTGACGGTTGCAGACGTCGAAGGCGCCTATGCGCGACTCGATGCGGTACTCACCGAACAGGAAGAGGTCCTGGCCACCCTGGACAGTGAGGCCCAGCAGCTCGCCCGCGCCGAGCGAGTCCAGGCCAGGATCGATGCGCAGCGAGCAGCGGCTGCTGCCGCGGCGTCCAACGCCTCGAGCGAGGCGACGGCCGGGGGCATCCCGAAGTCCTACCTGGGCCTGTACCGAGGCGCGGCAGCGACGTGTCCGGGCCTTCCGTGGCCCGTTCTGGCTGCGATCGGCCAGGTGGAGAGTGGGCACGGCACGAACACCGGCCCCTCATCGTCCGGTGCCATGGGTCCGATGCAGTTCCTGCCCAGCACCTTCGCGGCCTACGCCGTCGACGGGGACGGGGACGGGGTACGAGACATCTGGAACCCCTCCGACGCCATCTTCAGCGCGGCCAACTACCTGTGCGCCAACGGCGCGGGTGGTGGGCCTCGAGCCCTCTACGCCGCGATCTTCCGCTACAACCACGCCGACTGGTACGTCCTCATGGTGATGCGGGTTGCCGCGCAGCTGGCCAGCCGCTTCGGCGAGCCCATCCCGGTGGCCGAGGCACCCTGACGCTCGCCCGAGCGTCAGCTCGGTTCGGTCGGGTTCCGGAACGCCTGACCGAGCTGCGCCACGGCGCTCGACAGCTCTGCGGGAAGGATCCACATCTTGTTGGCGGGGCCGTTCGCGATCTGCGGAAGCACCTGGAGGTACTGGTAGGCCAGCAGCTTGGGGTCGGGGTCGGCCCGGTGGATGGCGTCGAAGACGGTCTGGATCGCGGACGCCTCACCCTCAGCCCGCACGATGGCGGCGCGCGCATCACCTTCGGCCTTCAAGATCGCCGACTGCTTGGCACCTTCAGCCGTCAGGATGGCTGACTGGCGCACACCCTCGGCGGTCAAGATCGTGGCCCGCTTCTCACGCTCGGCCCGCATCTGGATCTCCATGGCCTGCTGCACCGACGCCGGCGGGTCAATCCCCTTCAGCTCGACGCGGTTGACCCGGATGCCCCACTTGCCGGTGGCCTCGTCGAGCACTCCCCGCAAGCCCAAGTTGATGTCTTCGCGCGAGGTCAGCGTTCGTTCCAGGTCCATGCCACCCGCCACGTTACGAAGCGTGGTCACGGTCAGCTGTTCAATGGCCTGGATGTAGTTCGCGATCTCGTAGGTCGCCGACTTGGGGTCGGTCACCTGGAAGTAGATCACCGAGTCGATGCTGACGACGAGGTTGTCGGCGGTGATCACCGGTTGGGGCGGGAACGAGACCACCTGTTCCCTGAGGTCGATCAGTGGCCGCACGTGGTCGATGAACGGAATCACGAGAGCCAGGCCAGGCGTCAGCGTGCGCTGATAGCGACCCAACCGTTCGACGATTCCCGCGTTTGCCTGGGGGATGATGCGGATCGCCCTGGCCAGCACGATCAGCGCAAAGAGCGCAACGATCGCGAGGACGACCCAGCCTGCGTACTGATCCATGCTCACTCCCCTGTCGAGCCGGCTGGCGGCTCAGCGTTCGGGGCATCGACGACTGCCGTCGCCCCGTCGATTGTCACCACGACAAGATCTGCTCCGGCCGAGAACTCAGTGCCAGCACGGCTGACCCGCGCCGACCAGATCTCGCCGCCGATCTTCACTCGTCCCCCGCGGCCGTCAACTCGCTCCATGACCAGGGCCCGCGCTCCGAGGAGGGCCTCGACGTTCGTCTGCGTTCCCTCCGTCTTCAACGTCCGTAGGGCGATGGGGCGGAGCAGGAACAGGCTCAGGAGTGCAGCGACGAGAGCAGCAATGCCCTGCAGCACGATCGGAAGACCAACCGCGGCCAGGAGTGCACCGACGACCGCGCCCAGGGCCAGGCTCGCGAAGACGAGGTCGAGCGTGAGTGCCTCGACGCCAAGCAGCACGAGCGCTCCGAGTACCCACCAACCCCATTCAGGCATGCCATGAGACTAGCGCTCACCGTGAGGGAACACTCGGGGAACGCCTTCGGAGGTCCGATAGCGTCGTGCTCGTGCTAGAGGAGATGTCGTGGCCGGACGCCGTTCGGCAAGCCGGTGATCGCGGCGCCCAGATGCAGGCGCAGTCGACGCACACACTTTCTGACGCCGTCGGGCAGGTCCTGGCCGAGAGCCTGGTCTCGCTGGTCGACCTCCCACCCTTTGACACCGCCGCCATGGACGGCTGGGCGGTCCGGGGCCCGGGTCCCTGGAAGCTCGTGGGCGAGGGACGGGCTGGCGACGCCGCGTGGAGCCTGCGCGCCGGCGAGTGCGTCCAGATCAGCACCGGCGCCGTTGCGCCCGATGGATCCGCAGTGCTGCGCAGTGAGCGCGGCCACATCGAGGGCGGCACAGTCCATGCAGACAACCGCACGCCACCCGTCGGTCATGACATTCGCCATCGTGGTGAGGAAGTGCGGACGGGTGACGCCATCCTCGGCCGTGGCCAAGTACTCACACCCCCGGCCGTCGGTCTGGCGGCCGCCGCGGGCCACGACACGGTAGAGGCGGTAGCCCGACCACGCGTTGCGGTGCTCGTGCTCGGAGACGAGCTGGTCCACACCGGGGTGCCATCGGGCGGACGACTGCGCGACGCGCTCGCGCCGCAGCTGCCGGGGTGGATCGAGGCCATGGGTGCCGTGCCGGTGGAGGTCACGCACATCGGGGACGACTTGGACTCCACCGAGTGCGCGCTGATGGCGTCCCCTGCGGATATCGTCGTGACCACGGGCGGCACCGCTGGAGGCCCGGCCGACCACATCCGCGGCGCCGTGGCGGCGCTGGGCGGACGTTGGCTGGTCGACGGCGTCTCGGTGCGGCCAGGTCATCCCATGAAGCTGGGGGTGCTGCCCGGTAATCGATCGCTGGTGGCCCTTCCCGGCAACCCGCTGGCAGCCGTCTCCGGCTTGGTGACGCTGGCGTGGCCTCTGATCAACGCGCAGTCGGGGCGCCCTGCTTCGACGGCAGTCAGCCGCCCGCTCGCGGGGCCAGTGGACTCCTCTCCCGGGGCTCATCGCCTGGTACCCGGGCAGATGGTCGACGGGACGATCAGGCTCACGACGAGACCCGGTCCGGCGATGCTGTCGGGGATGGCCGTCGCCGATGCTCTTGCCGTCATCCCGCCCGGGCATGCCGGGGACGCCGGTACTGACGTCCAGGTGATCGCGTTGCCGTGGGGCTCAGGTCTGCTCGTCTGAGGTGCCGGGCGGAAGCAGCGCCCTGGCGAAGTAGCGACCGGCATGCTCAGACAGCAGGAGCGGCAGACCGAAGGTGGCCGTCAGCCAGGGTGTTGTGACGACCTTTGCAACGGGGCCGGCCGTGACCACCTGACCGCCGCGCATCAACAAGGCGTGCGTGATGTGAGGGGGGATTTCTTCGACGTGATGGGTCACCAGCACCATGGCCGGACCGTCGGCGTCGGCCGCCAGCCCCGACAGCCGTCCGAGCAGGTCCTCGCGGGATCCCAGGTCGAGCCCGGCAGCGGGTTCATCGAGAATCAACAGCTCGGGGTCGGTCATCAGAGAACGGGCGATCTGGACGCGCTTCCGCTCCCCCTCACTCAAGGTTCCGAACCTCCGGTCGGCCAGCCCGTCCACTCCCAACATGGCCAGCAGCTCGGCGGCTCTGGCGTTGTCCATCGAGAGGTACTGCTCGCGCCAGCGACCCGTCACGGCATATCCGGCCGACATGACCAGGTCGAGAACACGTTCGGCGGGCGGAATCGTCTCGGCGAACGCTGAGCTGGCCAGGCCGATCCGCGGTCGCAGCTCGAACACGTCAACGGCACCGAGGCGCTCACCGAGAACGACGGCTGAGCCCGACGTCGGGTGCATCCGCGCTGCCGCAATCTGCAGCAGAGTGGTCTTGCCGGCTCCGTTGGGCCCGAGGATCACCCACCGCTCCCCCTCGTGGACCACCCAGGTGACCCGGTCGAGGATGCGGATGCCGGCACGCACAACGGTGACATCGGTCAGGTCGAGTACAGGCACATCGCCAACCTACGACCCCTCCCCTCGCTCCACCGTGGTGGCGCGCGGCCTACCGTAGAGAGGTGTCTGTTGACCGGCTCGATCGTGCCGCCGCTACGGCAGCCTGGACCTCCGCTGTGCTTCGCGGTTCGGCGTCCATTGACCAGGCCCAGCATGTTCTGCACTCCCTCACTCCCCGCCTGGTCTTTGTCCCGCACGACGACGTGACGCCCCTCAGTCTCCCGTTCGCAGTGGCGCGGTGGCGCGCCATGAATGTCGCGGGCTGGCAGTACGTACCCGTGGCTCCTGGCGACCTCAACGGGCTACCCGGGCCGGCGGCCTTCTCATCCGTGGCCCTCGATATCGGCGTCGCGTTGGTTGCCCTGAGCTCCACTGGGGGCCAGGCGCCGGCCCTCGGGCTCGTCCCCGACGATCCTGACGACCCCGACGACCCCGACGACCCCGACGACAAAGCCACTTGGCGAGAGCTGCCCACCGACCGGCCCGCACGTCGTGACGAGACCACAGCGTCGGATGCCGAACGCGCCATGCTCGAGGCGTTGAATGGCACCGTCGCCGTGGTGGACGAGCACGATCTCGCTCATTGGGGCGCCGACCTGCACGACGTGCGCGCGTCCTGGACCGAGTCGATCCCAGCCCCTCCCGGCACCAGCGGACGGAGCGAGCGGCTGATCGAGCGCAGCCGCCGGGTTCTCGAGATCGTGGCCGCGGCAAAGGCCGACGACGGCGGCAGCCGCACGCTGGGTGAGATGCAGGTCAGGCGCGGAGCGCTCAGCGAGCTCGAGAGAACCGCGCGCCGGGCGCACGCTGCTGCCTGGAACACCGGTCTCATGGCCGCCCCCGAGCGTCGATAGCGTGAGCCAGTCATGAGCGACCAGCACATCCCCACCGACGTCACCGTCTCGGGAACGGCGGTCCTACTCACCATCTCCGGCCCCGACCGTCCGGGAGTGAGCAACACCTTCTTTACCGCACTGGACGCCCTCCCCATCCTCGTGCTGGACGTCGAGCAGGTCGTCACCAGCGGTCAGCTGATCTTGGCGTCATTCGTCGTTCCCGACCCCACTCACCATGAGTCCGAGGATGATGCGGCCGCCACGCTCGACGCGATCGAGGCCACCGCGGCCGCCGTCGTGGCCGGTATCGGCCTGACCCTGAATCTCGAACGTCGGCCCGCCGCGGAAGGGGCCGCCGTACCGCGCCAGACACACGTCACAGTCCTCGGTTCGCCGCTGCGTCCGGGAGCCATGGCAACGATCGCCCGCACGGTCGCTGAGTGCGGAGGCAACATCGAGAACATCGAACGGCTGGCGGCCTACCCCGTTACCGCGATCGAGCTGCACATTTCCGGAGCCGACCATGCCTCGCTGCGAACGCGCTTGGCCCAGGAGGCCGCTGGATCCGAGATCGACGTAGCCGTGCAGCCGGCTGGGCTCCATCGCCGGGCGAAGCGGCTGGTGCTCATGGACGTCGACTCCACGCTGATCCAGGGCGAGGTGATCGAGATGCTCGCTGCCCATGCCGGCTGCGAGGGTCGGGTTGCCGACATCACGGCCGCTGCCATGCGTGGCGAGATCGACTTCGGTGAGTCGCTGCGACGTCGCGTGCGTCTGCTCGCCGGACTCGACGTGGGAGTCCTCGAGACGGTGGCCAGGGAGGTCGTGCTCACACCTGGGGCACGCACCTTGGTGCGGACGCTGCGCCGACTCGGCTACCAGTGCGGGATCGTCAGTGGTGGTTTCGATTTCGTGACAGACCACCTGGCGTCCGAGCTCGACCTCGACTTCGCTGTGGCGAATCGACTCGACGTTCGAGACGGACACCTCACCGGTCAGGTGGTCGAGCCGGTGGTCGACCGTGCGGCAAAGGCCCAGGCACTCCGAGACTTTGCCCGCGTGAGCGGTGTACCTCTTGCCCAGACAGTCGCTATCGGAGACGGGGCCAACGACCTCGACATGCTGCAGACCGCCGGTCTCGGCGTCGCCTTCAACGCCAAGCCTGTCGTGCAGGCGGCGGCCGACACCTCGGTGAACATGCCCTACCTCGACACGATCTTGTTCCTGTTGGGCATCAGTCGTGCCGAGGTCGAGGTCGCCGACGGCGAGGGCTAGCCCCTAGCGAGCCACCACGACCTCGTCGAGGGTCGCTGACCCGGGCTGCCAACCAGACCATGGTCGGTCAGAGCGCAGAATGGCGAAGGTCGAAGTCTTCATCGTCACCGGCACGCCGGTGAGCAGGGTCGCGAGCTGCTCGAGCCCCTCGTTGTGCGCCACCACCAGTACCGAGTCGGCCTCAGCTGACAGCCCACGCACGAGCTCCGCGAGAGAGGCGACCGAAGCCAGGTACAGCTCGGCTCGATTCTCTTCGCGAACGGCGACGACCTCGGAGCTCACTGCGTGCCAGGTCTGCTGTGCACGCAAGGCCGTGGAGACCAGCACGAGGTCTACTGCACTGAATCGCTCGGCCAGTTCGACACCCGCGACGAGCGACTCGCGATCGCCCCGGGCGCTCAGGGGCCGGTCGTGGTCGGCGGTCTCGTCCGGATATGCCGACTTGGCGTGCCGGAGAAGAACGAGGCGCGGCATCGGTCAACCGCCGATCGCGTGCACACCACCATCGACGTGGATGATCTCCCCGGTGGTCGACGGGAACCAGTCGGAGAGCAGGGCGACCGCCCCGCGGGCCGCCGGCACCGGGTCGTTCACATCCCATCCGATTGGCGCCCTGGCAGTCCACATGGCCTCGAACTGCTCGAAGCCGGGGATGCTCTTGGCCGCCATGGTGCGAATCGGCCCAGCCGCGATCAGGTTGACCCGCACCCCCTCGGCCCCCAGGTCGCGGGCGAGGTATCGCGAGGTCGACTCGAAGGCGGCCTTGGCCACCCCCATCCAGTCGTAGGTGGGCCACGCGACGGTGGCGTCGAACGTCAGCCCCACCACTGACGACCCTGGCGTCAGCATCGGACGACAGGCAACGGTCAGCGACTTCAGCGAGAAGGCCGAGATCTGCATCGCTACCGCGACATCGGGCCACTCAGTGGAGAGAAACTTTCCGCCGAGCGCACTCTCGGGGGCATAGCCGATCGAGTGCAGGACACCGTCCAGTCCGTCGACGTGGGCACCCACGCGAGTCGGCAGCGCAGCCAGGTCGTCATCAGATGTCACGTCGAGCTCGATCACCGGGGCTTCAGCCGGTAGTCGCTTGGCGATGCGCTCCACCAGCCGCAAGGTTCGAGCCTGCGAGCTCAGGACGACGGTGGCCCCTTGCTCCTGAGCCAAGCGCGCCACGTGGAAGGCGATGGACGCCTCCGTGAGAACCCCGGTGATCAGGACCCGCTTATTGGCCAGCAACGACATACGTGCTCCTGCGTTCGTGGATGGAAGGACGTGCTCGGCCCGATCGTAGGGGTTCGGGTCGGTCAGTGACCCATACCCAAGCCGCCGTCGACCGGAATCACTGCCCCCGTGATGTAGCCCGCACCGTCACCGGCCAGGAAGGTGACGACCGCGGCCACCTCGTGCGGAGCGGCATACCGGCCGAGCGGGATCTGCCCCATGATCGCCTGCCGCCGGTCTTCGGGGAGCTCTGCGGTCATGTCGGTCTCGATGAAGCCAGGAGCCACCACGTTCGCCGTGATCCCCCGCGACCCGAGCTCGCGGGCCGCCGACCGGGCGAACCCGATCAGCCCGGCCTTGGCCGCCGCGTAGTTCGTCTGCCCGGGCGATCCCATCAGCGCCACCACCGATGAGATGAAGATCAGGCGACCCCGTCGCATGCGCATCATGCCTTTGGTCGCCCGTTTGGCAACGCGGAACGAGCCCACCAGGTTGGTCTGCATGACCGACTCAAAGTCATCGTCGGTCATGCGAAGCAGCAGGGTGTCCCTGTTGATCCCGGCGTTGGCAACCAGGACCTCGACCGGACCCTGGTGCTCCTCGACCGCTGCAAATGCCGCATCGAGAGACTCAGGGTCGGTCACATCGGCCCGCACGGCGAAGACGCCGTCCGGCGGCTCACCCGTGCGGTAGGTGATGGCAACCTGGTCGCCCAGTGCGACGAATGCCTGGGCGACAGCCCACCCGATCCCCCTGTTTCCCCCGGTCACCAGCACTGAGCGCGCCACAGTCGCTCCCCTTCTGCTCGCCGTCGATCTCTACCGAACCAGGGGGAAACGCTATCGGGCTACACCGAACCGCGTGTCGGACAGGTAGGTTCTGCAGTGGCCGCAGGGGCCAGTGACAGGAGGCCGCGTGACCAAGCAGGCGCCGGGAACCATTGACGACGAGTTTCTCGCTCTTCCCCTCCAGGCATTGGCGGACGCCGCGCTCCAGACCGCGCGAGAAGGAGGCGCCAGCTACGCAGCCTTCCGGATGGAGCGCATTCTGGGCACCTCCATCCGTCTGCGTGACGCCGCGGTCGAAGGAGTCAACGACACCGAGGACGTCGGCTACTCCGTCCGCGTCATCCTCGACGGAACCTGGGGCTTCGCGGCGGACGTCGACCGCAGCCCGGAGGCCGTCGTCCGCACAGCCCGGCGCGCTCTCGACGTCGCTCGAGTCAGCGCACCGGTCAATACCGAGCCGGTCGACCTCACGCCCGAACCAGCACACCAAGGCATGTGGCGGTCGGCCTACCGGATCGACCCGTGGTCAGTCCCCCACGACGACAAGATCGCGCTGCTGCAGGCCTGGAGCAGACAGCTGTTGGACGCACCAGGCGTCGACCACGTCGACACGTCGTTCCTGGCGGTCAAAGAGAACAAGTTCTACGCCGACCTTGCTGGAACCGTCACCACCCAGCAGCGCGTCCGTCTCCATCCGGAGTTCGACGCCGTCACCATCGACCCGGTCACCGGGGCTTTCGAGACCATGGGAACGGTGGCACCCCCGGTCGGGCGCGGATGGGAGTTCCTGACCGAACCCGGCTACGACTGGGCGGGTGAGCTCGAGCAGCTGCCGGGCTGGCTGGTCGAGAAGCTGAAGGCGCCTGGCATCGAGCCGGGTCGCTACGACCTCGTGATCGATCCGAGCAACCTGTGGCTGACCATCCATGAGTCAATCGGGCATGCCACCGAGCTGGACCGCGCGCTCGGCTACGAGGCCAACTACGCCGGGATGTCGTTCGCCACACCCGACCAGCTCGGGTCGCTGCAGTACGGCTCACCGCTCATGCACATCACCGGTGACCGCACGGTCGACCACGGGCTGTCGACGGTGGCATGGGACGACGAAGGAGTCGAGGGCCAGATGTTCGACATCGTCAAGGACGGCGTCCTGGTGGGCTATCAGCTCGATCGCCGCATCGCATCGCGCGTGGGCTACGACCGCTCGAATGGTTGCGCCTTCGCAGACTCCCCCGGACACGTCCCCATCCAGCGCATGGCCAACGTCAGCCTGCAGCCGGTTGCCGACGGACCCTCGACCGAGCAGATGATCGAGGGCGTCGACGACGGTCTTTACATCGTCGGCGACAAGAGCTGGTCCATCGACATGCAGAGGTATAACTTCCAGTTCACCGGACAGCGCTTCTTCCGGATTCGCGGTGGCCAGATCCAGGGCCAGGTCAAAGATGTGGCGTATCAGGCCACCACGACTGATTTCTGGGGGTCCATGGGTGTGGTCGGGGGCCCCGACACCTACGAGCTCGGTGGGGCGTTCAACTGCGGCAAGGCACAACCGGGCCAAGTCGCGCCAGTCAGTCATGGTGCTCCATCGGCTACCTTCACCCAGGTCAACGTTCTCAACACCGCAGCCGAGGGCGCCCGATGAACCCGCACGAGATTGTTGAGTCGGCGCTGGCGCAGTGCACGGTCGACGACATGACGGTGATCTGCCAAGAGCACTCGCAGACCAATCTTCGGTGGGCTGCCAACACGCTGACGACCAACGGTGTGATGCGCAGTCTCGACGTGACCGTGATCGCGATCTCCGGTACCGCTGCTGGTCGAGCGGCCGGGGTGGCCAGCGCCAGCGTTGCCGATGCCGCTGACGTGACGGCGATCGTGGAACGCGCCGAGGCTGCCGCCCGCAGCAGCTCGCCATCTCCGGACGCCGCAGACCTGATCACCGGAGGAGCCGCCGATGACTTCGCCGAGCACCCGGACCAGACCTCCCCCGAGGTGTTCGCGCAGTTCGCCCCGGCGCTAGGTGACTGGTTCGGCCGCGCCGGGGGTTCCGAGATCGAGCTGTTCGGCTTCGCCGAGCACGACATCACGACGACGTACCTTGGCAACACCGCCGGACTACGACGTCGGCATGCCCAGCCGACCGGACGCGTTGAGGTGACCGGCAAGTCGGCCGGACGGACCCGGTCCACCTGGGTGGGACGGTCGACACGCGACTTCCAGGACATCGAGGTCGACGACCTGGATGCACAGGTGCGTACGCGCCTCGGCTGGGCCGAGCGCTCCCTGTCGCTCGATCCTGGACGCTACGAGGTGCTGCTGCCACCGACAGCGGTCGCCGACCTGATGGTCTATCTCTACTGGTCGTCGGCTGCTCGCGATGCTGCTGACGGACGCACCGTCTTCTCGAGGGCGGGCGGCGGTACCCGGATCGGCGAGCGCCTGACCGAGAGCCCGCTGTCGTTGTTCAGCGACCCGTCCTACCCCGGTATGCAGTGCTCTCCGTTCGCCGTCGCCCATGCCTCAGGCTCAACCGAGTCGGTCTTCGACAATGGTCTGCCGCTGGAGCGGACGAACTGGATCGACCACGGGGAGCTGTCCGCCCTCGGACAGACGCGCCACAGTGCCAGTCTGACGGGTGGCGCACTGACCCCAATGGTCGACAACTTGGCCCTGGAGGTCGAGGGGGCCGGCGCTTCGGTCGCCGAGCTCATCGAGCACACCGAACGTGGACTGCTCTTGAACACCCTCTGGTACATCAGAGAGGTCGACCCGCAGACCCTCCTGCTGACCGGGCTGACTCGTGACGGTGTCTACCTGGTCGAAGGAGGCGAAGTGGTCGGAACCGTCAACAACTTCCGCTTCAACGAGAGCCCCGTCGACCTGCTCTCCCGGGTCATCGGCGCATCAGCCACCGAGATCTCGTTGCCCCGCGAGTGGAGCGACTTCTTCACCCGGGTCGCGATGCCCACGCTGCGGGTGGCCGACTTCAACATGTCGACGGTGAGCCAGGCGTCGTAGGCCGGTTCAGGCGTCCTCGAGCCGGAACCCGATCTTGACGCCCACCTGCCAGTGCTTGACGTCGGCGCCGTCGATCTGACCCCGAACCTCGGTGACCTCGAACCAGTCGAGGTGACGCAGTGTCTCGGACGCACGCGAAACCCCGTTTCGAACGGCGTCCTCCATGCTCACGGTCGATGTTCCGACGATCTCAGTCAGCCGGTAGGTGCGGTTCGCCACGGCGATCTCCCTTGTGGTCACATGCGGTGCGGTCAGGCCTGATCCTGCCACTCGGTCGGCGCACCACGTCGGACACACCGAGCGAACCGATCAACCACCGCTGGGCAGCTCGCGTTGAAGTCCGGCCCGCATCGTCTCGGGCGGGTCCTCCACAGGCTCACGGCCGCCGTTGGCAAAGACCACGGCGATGTACGGAATGACTAAGGCGCCGGCAACGAACACCCACCGGACGACGCCGGTCGTCACGACCGCGAGCAGGAAGCAGGCAATGCGGATCGTCATGGAGATCACATAGCCACGCACCCGGGCCGACTGGTCGTCAGCGACACTCTTGCGGGCCGTTGTGATGCGATATGTCGATGACGCCTCGGCGCGGCCAGCGGTCAACCTGTGCATGTCTGCCACGGTACGCCTCACCATGGCCTCCGGCCATTTGGCGGCCGGCGAAGCTGCTGTTCAGCCACCGATCGCTGACATGGGCCGCGGTGGCGGCAGAAAGGTCGGGTCATCGATCCCATGTCCGGCGCGCTTGGTGGCCAGACAGGCCTGCATCAGCCTCACGATCTCGTCGTCGGTTGCACCCCGACGCATCGGCTCCCGCAGGTCGGTCTCAGTCTGTGCGAAGAGACAGTTGCGGAGCTGGCCGTCGCTGGTAAGTCGCACGCGGTCGCAGGACGAGCAGAAGGGCCTGGTCACCGAGCCGATGACTCCGACCGTTCCGCGCACCTCACCATCGGCGCCGAGCACATTCCAGGTCTCGGCCGGCTCGCTGCCGCGTGGCGTGGACGACTGTTCGAGCGTGTAGGCCGCTTCGAGCTGCTGCAAGATCGCCGCAGCCTCGACCATCTCCGCACGCGTCCAGGCGTGTTGCGCATCCAGTGGCATCTGCTCGATGAACCGAAGTGCCAAGCCGGCGTCGAGCGCCCATTCGACCAGCGGCAGCACCTCGTCGTCATTGATCGAGCGCATCAGCACCGTGTTGATCTTGATGGGCGTGAGCCCAGCCTGCTGGGCCGCAGACACGCCGGCAAGAACATCGGCAAGCCGGTCGCGTCGCGTCAGAGTGCGGAACCGCTCGGCATCGAGTGTGTCGAGCGAGACGTTGATCCGAGTCAGCCCGGCGTCCTTGAGCCGCTGTGCCCTTGTCGTCAGGCCGATGCCGTTGGTGGTCAAGGAGAGCGAAGGCGGGTCAGGCAGGCCGGCAACACCGGCAATGATCTGTTCGAGGTCTGGACGGACCAGGGGTTCCCCGCCGGTGAACCGGACCTCTTGGACGCCCTGGTCGACAGCGAGCCGCACCAGCCGAACGAGCTCTTCGGCAGACAGCAGGTCCTCACCAGGGATCCAGTCGAGCCCCTCTGGAGGCATGCAGTAGGTACATCGCAGGTTGCATCGATCGGTCACTGACACCCGTAGGTCAGTGGCCACCCGGCCGAACGCGTCTTCCAGCATTGCCACAGGCTACCGTCGACCCGTGATCGCGCTCCTTCGGCAGCCGCGCTGGCTCGGCCTGGCCGCCCTCACCGTCGGCATGTGCGTTCTCTTTTGGTGGCTCGGGACGTGGCAGTGGGGGCGTCACGTCGAGCGGTCGGAGCGGAACGCGTCGATCAACGCGGCCCTCACCGCCGACCCTGCGCCCCTGCGGTCAGTGGTCACAGAACCCGCCAGCACGCCTGAGGCGGCCGTCTACCGCCGGGTAACGACTTCTGGGACCTACCTCGCCGACCAGCAGGTGCTCCAGCGCAACCCCCTGGGTCGCTCTGGCTTTGCTGTCGTCACACCGTTGGCACTGGACGCCGGCGGGACGCTGGTGGTCGAGCGCGGCTGGGTGGCGACATCTTCATCAGATCCTAATACCGCGGCAGCCGACGTGACTCCGCCAGCGGGATCGGTCACCGTGACGGTCCGGCTCAGAGCGCCGCAGGCGTCGTCTGGCCGCCAAGGACCCGACGGCCAGATCTACGACATCGACCCGAAGACCCTCGCCGGACTGCCAGCACCTGTCTATGCGCTCTACGGGGAACTGGTGGAGCAGTCCCCTCCCCCTGATCCCGCACTCGAGCTTCCGGAGGCCAGCGACACCGGTATCGGGGTCCACCTGTTCTACGCCATCCAGTGGTGGATGTTCATAGCGATCGCGATCATCGGGTTCTTCGCACTGCTTCGACGGGAAAGTCGCAGTGAGCCGCAGAGAGAAGGCGGCGACACGCACGGTGAGCTGCCACGCCAGGAAGCCGGGCGGACCCGAGATCTCAACTAGTCTCGTGTCGGCGACGACCCGACAACCCGACCGAAGGAGGCCGCCATGGATCTCGGACTGAGCGACCGGGTGTTCGTGGTCACCGGTGGCAGCAGAGGACTCGGTCGAGCCACCGCCGAGGTGCTCGTCGCGGAAGGAGCGAAGGTCGTCCTTGCTGCGCGCGACCCTCAACAGCTCAACGCCACCGTCGCGTCCCTTGGCCCTGAGCGGTCGTTCGGGGTGCCGACCGATCTCGCCGAGACCGGTGCCGAGCAACGGCTCATCGCCGCGGCCGTGGCGCGCTACGGCCGAATCGATGGTGCGCTCCTGTCCTGTGGCGGTCCACCGGTCGGCACGATGCTGGAGACCAGTGATGACACCTGGCGGGCCGCGTTCGAGTCGGTCTTCCTCGGCCCCCTCCGTACGGCGCGCGCTCTTGCCTCCACGATGGACGAAGGCGGCGCCCTTGCCTTCGTGCTGAGCAGCTCGGCACGTGAACCCATTCCGGGGCTGTCGGTCTCGAACGGCCTCCGGCCCGGCCTGAGCGCCGTAGTCAAGGATCTGGCCGATGAGCTGGCTCCCCGTGCCATCCGCGTGAACGGCCTGATCCCCGGTCGGATCAACACCGACCGCACCCGTGAGCTCGACACCAAGGCCGGTCGCGGTGACTCCGCCAGACGCCGACACGAGGCGGCCATTCCCCTGGCCAGGTACGGCGACCCGATCGAGTTCGGCACCGTGGCCGCCTTCGTGCTGTCAGCAGCCGCCTCGTACCTCACCGGGGCTCTGGTCCCCGTCGACGGAGGCGCGCAGCGTTCTTTGTAGCCGGGGGGACTCTTCGACGGCCGTCTACAGCTGCGGGGCCAGTTGAGTGCGGTACAGATCGGCGTACAACCCGCCTTGTGCCAGCAGTGCGTCATGGCTGCCGCGTTCGACGACCCGCCCGTCATCGACCACCAGAATTTGGTCGGCTGCGCGGACCGTTGACAGCCGGTGAGCAATCACCAGTGAGGTTCGACCTTCCAGGGCGGTGTCCAGGGCCTCTTGGACGAAGCGCTCTGACTCACTGTCGAGGTGCGCGGTGGCCTCGTCGAGAATGACAACAGCCGGTGACTTGAGCAGCAGTCGTGCGATGGCAAGCCGCTGCTTCTCGCCTCCAGAGAGCCGGTGACCCCGGTCGCCAACAACCGTGCCCAGCTGATCCGGCAGCGAGCGGACGAGTGTGTCGATCCGAGCCGAACGCAAGGCGTCCCACATCTGCTCCGTGGTCGCTCCCGGTGCGGCGTAGCGCAGATTCACCTCGATCGTGTCGTGGAACAGGTGAGCATCCTGCGTGACGACGCCGACCGACTTCTGCAGCGACGACAACGTCGCGTCACGGACATCGGTGCCGCCGACGAGGACGCGCCCGGACGTCACGTCGTACAGCCGGCACACCAGGGAGGTCAGGGTCGTCTTGCCGGCACCTGAAGGCCCCACGAGCGCCACCATCTGACCCGGGGCTACCTCCAGGTCGATGTCGTGCAGTACCGGCCCTCCAGGTGCGCTCTCGGTGCGCGCCACAGCCTCGAGTGAGGCCAGCGAGACCTCTTCTGGGCGCGGGTACGAGAAGGAGACACCCTCGAACCGCACGCTTGCCGGCCCGGCCGGAAGGTCGACCGCGTTCGGGCGATCGGCGATCATCGGTTTGAGGTCGAGCACCTCGAACACCCGCTCAAAGCTCACCAGGGCCGTCATGATGTCGACCCGCACGTTCGAGAGGGATGTCAAAGGACCGTAGAGCCGCCCCAGCAGGGCCGCCAGCGCAACCAGCGTGCCTACCGTCAGTGTGCCGTCGATCGCGAGCACACCGCCTACGCCGTACACGAGCGCCGTGGCGAGTGACGCGATCAGCGTGAGGGCCGTGAAGAATGCTCGGTTCGCCATCGCGATCCGAATCCCGATATCGGCGACCCGCCTGGCGCGGCCGCTGAAGTCGGCCGCCTCTTCGTCCGGCCGACCGAAGAGCTTGACCAAGAGAGCGCCAGACACGTTGAAGCGCTCGGTCATGGTCGAGCTCATCTCGGCGTTGAGCTGCATAGCCTCCCGTGACATCTCAGCCAACCTTCGCCCCACGTAGCGGGCCGGCACCAGGAAGACCGGAAGCAGGATGAGCGCAGCCAACGTGATCTGCCAGGACAGCGCCAGCATGGCAATCGTGACGACGACCAGACTGATCACATTCGAGACCACGCTGGACAGCGTCGTGGTGAAGGCCTGCTGTGCGCCGATGACGTCACTGTTCAGCCGCGAGATCAGAGCGCCCGTCTGGGTGCGCACGAAGAAGGCCAACGGCATGCGCTGCACATGGTCGAACACCTGGCTGCGCAGGTCGTAGATCAGTCCTTCACCGATCCGGGCCGAGTACCACCGCAGGATGAGCGAGAGCCCAGCATCGAAGACAGCCAGTCCGGCGACGATCAGGGCCAACGTCACCACCAGCTGCTTGTTTCCCGGCGTGACACCGTCGTCGATCAGCCGTTGCAGAAGAAGTGGACTAGCCACGACCAGGAGTGCGTCGACGACGGTGAGCCCCAGGAAGAAGCCGATCGGACGCCGGTACGGGCTGGCGTACCCGGCCACTCTGGGCACAGTGCCTGGGGCCAGCTTCTGCTCGGCGACGCTGCCGTCACGGGCGAAAGAGCGCAGCGTGTGCCAGTTGTTGGTGCTCATCGGCCCTCCGGTAAGGCATTCGGCGCACAGTACGTCCGCGCCACCCTATGAGCACTAAGGACGGCTCCGGCCGATCCCTTCCCTACTACGCCAACGGCGAACGGCACAGCGCGCAGCCCAGCCGGGCTGCCGGCGGCCCGGCTCGGCTGCAGGCCTACTTCTTGGTCCGCGTCGCTCCGCCGCGACCGCGCAGGGTTGCACCTGACTCCAGCAGCACGCGATGGACGAAACCGTAGGAACGCCCAGTGTCAGCCGCGATCGCCCGAATGCTCCGACCCTGCTCGTACTGGCTGCGGAGCTCGCCTGAAAGTGACCCCCGCTCGTCGCCGGTGATGCGCCGACCCTTGGTCAGTTGTGCCACGTCCGCCTCCTGATCGTGTGTTCCTTCCCTCGATCATGCGGGCAGATGGGCAGTCCGGCCACTTGAAAACGTCACTCCTCAGGCAAGAGAAATCAGATCGGCGTAGTCGGCCGACCAGTGGTCCTCAACGCCGTCCGGAAGCAGGATCAAACGCTCCGGGGCCAGTGCCTCGACCGCGCCCTCATCGTGGGTGACCAGGACGATGGCTCCGGGGTAGCGAGTCAGCGCAGCCAGAATCTCATCTCGGCTGGCCGGGTCGAGGTTGTTCGTCGGCTCGTCGAGCAGCAGCACGTTGGCACTCGACACCACCAGGCATGCCAACGCCAGTCGGGTCTTCTCACCACCGGAGAGCGTTCCTGCCGGTTGGTAGACGGTCTCACCGATGAAGAGAAACCCGCCCAGCAAACTACGTGCATCTGCCTCGCTGAGGCTCGGAGAGGCGGTCAGCAGGTTCTCGAGCACACTCCGGGCGGGGTCCAAGGTCTCGTGCTCCTGGGCGTAGTAGCCCAGGAGCAGCCCATGGCCGGCGTCGACCGAACCCGTGTCGGGCTCCTCGACGCCGGCGAGCATCCGCAACAACGTGGTCTTGCCCGCACCGTTGAGCCCCAGCACCACAACACGTGAACCGCGGTCGACCGCGAGATCGACGTCGGTGAACACCTCGAGCGAGCCGTAGGACTTCGACAGCGACTGGGCGGTGAGCGGCGTACGCCCGCACGCCGCGGGCTCGGGGAACCGAATCTTGGCGACGCGATCGTTCATGCGGGCACCCTCGAGGGCGTCGGTCAGTCGGTCAGCCCTCCGCAGCATTCCTTGAGCCGCTTTCGCCTTGGTCGCCTTCGCGCGCATGCGCTCGGCCTGGTCACGCAGCGCGGTCGCCTGTTTCTCGGCATTGCTCCGCTCGCGGCGACGCCGACGTTCGTCGGTCTCCCGTTGCTGGAGGTAGGCCTTCCACCCCACGTTGTAGACATCGAGCTCGGCCCGGTTGGCGTCAAGGTGAAAGACCCGGTTGACGGTCTGGTCGAGTAGCTCGACATCGTGCGAGATGACCACGATGCCCCCCGCAAACGCACGCAGGAACTCGCGGAGCCAGACAACGGAGTCGGCGTCGAGGTGGTTCGTGGGTTCGTCGAGCAGGAGGGTCTCGGCATCACTGAAGAGGATCCGCGCCAGCTCCACTCGTCGACGCTGCCCGCCAGACAAGGTCCCGAGCGGCTGGCCCAGCTCACGGTCGGTCAAACCCAGACTCGCGGCGATCCGGGCCGCCTCTGACTCGGCGGCGTACCCGCCGGCCGCCGTGAACTCAGCGTCGAGGCGCGAGTATCGGCGCATCGCACGTTCCCTGCTCTCGTCGTCGGCACTGGCCATGCCTCGTTCAGCAGCGCGAAGCTGCTCCGTGATCGCGTCGAGGGACCGTGCACTCAAAATGCGCGTCGAAGCATGTTGATCCAGATCGCCGGTCCGCGGGTCCTGTGGGAGGTAGCCGATTCGCCCGACCCGTTGGACCGTTCCGGACGCGGGCTCACCCTCGCCAGCCAGCACCCGGGTGAGCGTGGTCTTCCCTGCGCCGTTCCGCCCGACCAGGCCCACCTTCTCACCGGCGGCGAGCCGGAAGCTGGTGTGCTGCAGCAACAGGCGGGAACCTGCACGCAGCTCGACATCGGCAGCACTGATCATCTGGTCAGTATGGCGAGGACAGGTTGTAGGAGACGAATCGGTTTCGTCTGCCGAGAGACGGGAGCGGTTAGACGTTGAAGCCGAGTGCCCGCAGCTGCTCGCGTCCGTCGTCGGTGATCTTGTCCGGCCCCCAGGGGGGCATCCACACCCAGTTGATCCGCACCCCGTCGACGAACGGGCTGAGGGCGACCTGGGTCTGGTCCTCGATGACATCGGTCAACGGACACGCTGCCGACGTCAGGGTCATGTCGATCACCGCTGTGTTCGCCTCGTCCACCGTGATGCCGTACACGAGCCCCAGATCGACGACATTGATACCGAGCTCGGGGTCGACGACGTCGCGCATCGCCTCGGTCAGGTCGTCGCCGCTCGCGGTCAGAACAGCTTCACTCATGTCCCGCTCCAGTGGTTGATGTCACGTCGGTCACGTTGGTCGCGCGAGTTGCATCGGGCTCGGTACTGACGTCGTCGGAGACGTCGATAACTGCTCCGGCCTGAGCCAGCGCATCTTTCCATGCCATCCATCCCAGCAGAGCACACTTGACCCGTGCCGGGTAGCGCGAGACCCCCGCGAACGCAACGGCATCTTCGAGCACGTCTTCGTCGGGATCAACCGTGCCACGGGACTGCACCATCTCGAGGAAGGCCGCAGCGACCTCGAGATCATGCTCAACCGGATGGCCTGTCAGTAACTCGGTCATCACCGAGACGGATGCCTGACTGATAGAGCACCCCTGCGCGTCGTACGAGATGTCATCAACGGTGGTGCCGTCGTCGGCCAGCCGGACACGCAAGGTGATCTCGTCTCCGCAGGTGGGGTTGACGTGATGAACCTCGGCTCCGTAGGGGGCGCGCAGACCTTTGTTCTTCGGTGACCGGTAGTGGTCCAGGATGATTTCCTGGTACATCTGCTCGAGCTTCATGACGTCACCCCGAAGAAGCGTTGAGCCGCGCCAATGCCCTCGACCAGTCGGTCCAGGTCGTCGACGTCGTTGTACACGTAGAAGCTGGCCCGGGTTGTCGCCTGGACCCCGTAGTGCCGACAGACCGGCCAGGCACAGTGGTGCCCTACGCGAACCGCCACGCCCCGGTCGTCGAGAACCTGACCCAGGTCGTGCGAGTGGATGCCGTCGACCACGAAGCTCACGGCCCCACCTCGCTCGACAACCGATGTCGGGCCGATCACGCGCACTCCGTCAACCTCAGCAAGCCGGCTCAACAGGTGCTCGGTCAGGTACTTCTCATGTGCCTCGATGTGGCTCATGCCGATGTCACTCAGATAGCGGACGGCCGCGTGCAGCCCCACGGCCTGCGAGATGGGTGGCGTGCCGGCCTCGAAGCGCTGCGGAGGTGGCGCGAAGGTGCTCCGTTCCATGAACACCTGCTCGATCATCGACCCACCGGTGAGAAACGGCGGAAGCACCTCGAGCAGTGCCTGCCGCCCCCACAGCACTCCGATCCCCGATGGCCCCAACATCTTGTGACCTGAAAAGACCGCGAAGTCGATGTCGAGCTGCTGAACGGAGAAAGGCATGTGGGGTACGGACTGGCAGGCATCGAGCAGGACGAGTGCCCCCACGGCCCGCGCCCTGGCCGCGATGAGATTGACCGGGTTGATGGTGCCCAAGATGTTGCTCTGGTGCACGAAAGCGACGACCTTTGTGCGCTCGTTGATCACCTGGTCCAGGTCGTCGAGGCCTAGGCGCCCGTCAGGTGTGAGTGAGAGCCATGCGAGCTCGGCTCCGGTGCGCTGGGCGAGCTGTTGCCAAGGCAGCAGGTTTGCATGGTGTTCCATCTCGGTGACCACGATCCGGTCACCGGGTCCAAGCCGGAATCGTTCGGCCTCAGCACCTGCCCAGACAGCATTGCCCATGGCGTACGCGACCAGGTTGATTGCCTCGGTGGCGTTCTTGGTGAACACAATCTCGGAGAACCCGGCCCCGATGAACTCAGCGACGGACCGCCGCGCGGCCTCGTAGGCATCGGTCGCTTCCTCACCCAGCGCATAGGCTCCACGGTGGACAGGTGCGTTGCTGCGCAGCACGAACTCGCGTTCGGCGTCGAGCACCACTTCCGGCTTCTGTGAGGTGGCGCCACTGTCGAGGTAGATCAGCGGTGCTCCATCACGAACAGTCCTCGCCAACAGCGGGAAGTCAGGCCGGATGGCCTGGACATCCAGGGGCGAGGCGTCGAGGTGGATGGACATGGAGCTCAGTTCGCCCCCGCTGACGCCAGATCCCGCCCGACGTACCGCTCATAGCCTTCAGCTTCGAGGGCATCGGCCAGCTCGGCCCCGCCTCTCTCGACGATGCGTCCGCCAGCGAAGACATGAACCTGATCCGGCTTCACATAGCGCAGGATGCGCGTGTAGTGCGTGATCAGCATGACGCCCGTCTCGCCGCCAGCACGCACTCGATTGATGCCCTCTGAGACAACTTTCAGGGCATCGACGTCGAGACCGGAGTCGATCTCGTCGAGGATCGCAATCGATGGCTTGAGAAGCTCGAGCTGGAGCAGCTCGGAGCGCTTCTTCTCTCCGCCGGAGAAGCCCTCGTTGACGTTGCGCTCGGCAAAGGCGGGATCCATGGAGAGCTGGTCCATCGTCTCTCGGACCTCTTTGACCCAGTGCCGGACCTTGGGCGCCTCGCCGCGCACGGCCGTAGCAGCGGTACGGAGGAAGTTGGTCACCGAAACGCCTGGCACCTCGACGGGGTACTGCATGGCGAGGAAGAGACCTGCCCGTGCGCGCTCGTCGATGCTCATCTCGAGGACGTCCACGCCATCGAGGGTGATCGAACCAGAGGTCACGTCGTAGCGCGGGTGTCCGGCCACGGCATACGCCAAGGTCGACTTGCCCGAACCGTTCGGACCCATGAGCGCATGCGTCTCGCCGCTCGCGATCGTGAGGTCGACCCCGCGCAGAATCGGGCGTGGGCCGTCATCTGTCTCGACTGAGACATGTAGGTCTTTGATCGTGAGAGAACTCATGACAGATCACTGCTCCTGGTGGTGACGAAGACGGTTCCGTCTTCGACTTTGACGGGATAGACGGGTACGGGATCGGTAGCTGGCAGGGAGAGCGGTTTGCCGGTACGAAGGTCGAACTGAGAGCCGTGCAGCCAGCACTCGAGCGAACAGCCGTCGACCTCACCCTCCGACAGCGACACCTGGCCATGGGAGCAGATGTCGTTGATCGCGAACACCTCTCCCTCGGTGAGCACGACAGCAATGGTGACGTCGTCGACGACGGCCTTGTGCGGCTCACCGTCAGCCAAGTCGTCGAGGGTGAACACCGCGACGAAGTTCTCTGTGGTCACGACGATGAGACCCTTTCCAGTTCATTTTCGAGTGCCGATTTCAGCCGGTCGGTGACGAAGGGCACACCGATCCGGTCGCGCAGCTCGGCGAAGAAGCCCGTGACCACCAGCCGGCGTGCCTCGAGCTCAGGGATCCCGCGAGCCATCAGGTAGAAGAGCTGGTCGTCGTCGAGCCGGCCAGTAACGCTCGCGTGACCGGCGCTGGCCACGTCTCCGGTTTCGATCTCGAGATTGGGAACCGAGTCTGCGCGAGGGCCTTCCGAGAGCAACAAGTTGCGGTTGATCTCGTACGTCTCGGTGCCGACGGCGCCGGCCCGGATGAGCACATCTCCGATCCAGACCGAGTGTGCTCGCTCACCGACCAGGGCGCCCCGGTAGTTGACGTTGCTGCGGCAGTGCGGCTCGCTGTGGTCGACAAAGATCCGGTGCTCGTGGTGCTGACCTGGGTCGGTGAAGAAAAGACCCAGAAGCTCAACGTCTCCCCCGGGGCCCGCGAAGGTGACCTCGGGGGTCACCCGCACCACCTCGCCCCCCAGCGATACGACAACGTGCACGACACGGGCATCGCGACCCACCTCGATGTGGTGTGCCGACAGGTGCACTGCGTCGACATCCCAGTCGAGCAGTGTGACAACGGTCAGGTGACCTTGGTCGCCGACCCTGATCTCGACGTTGTCGGCGTACGTCGCCGACCCCACGTGGTCGAGCACAATCACAGCGGACGACAAAGCCTCGACGTGCAGCTGCAGGTGACCGAAATCAGCGCCTGGGCCCCCATTGCCGTGGGCACGGACCACAACAGGCTCAGCAACCTGCGTGTCGTGTGGCACCGTGAGGATCGTGGCAGTCTGTGATCCGGCGAAGGCGAGCGCGGCCACGCGATCGGCCGGCACACCCACCGATCCCAGCCGCGAGTCGCGATGGCCATCCTGATGTGACACCCGTTCGACCTTCACGTCGTTCGGTGCCGTGATGTCGAGCGTCACGCTGCCCGAGCCGGACAGGGCAACCAGATCGTCGGTCAGCAGGTCACGTAGCTGACCGATCGGCGTGAAACGCCACTCTTCTTCGCGCCCCAAGGGGATCGCGAAGTCAGCCGGATCGAGCGAACGGCGTCGTTCGCTGCGGTCGACTGCTGGAACGTCCGATACCACTGTCAGCCCACCGCCCCTTCCATCTGCAGCTCGATCAGGCGGTTGAGCTCAAGGGCGTACTCCATGGGCAGCTCACGTGCAATCGGCTCGACAAAGCCGCGAACGATCATGGCCATTGCCTCGTCCTCGGTCATGCCGCGGCTCATGAGGTAGAAGAGCTGGTCCTCGGAGAGCTTCGTGACGGTGGCCTCGTGACCCATGGCCACGTCGTCCTCACGGATGTCTGCGTAGGGGTACGTGTCGGATCGACTGATGTCGTCAACGAGGAGGGCGTCACACTTCACGGTCGACTTCGATCCATGACAGCCTTCCTTGATCTGGACCAGACCGCGGTAGGAGGTGCGGCCTCCCCCGCGTGCGACGGACTTCGAGATCACGCTCGACGACGTGTTGGGTGCCGCATGCACCATCTTCGACCCTGCGTCCTGGTGCTGCCCCTCTCCCGCAAAGGCGACCGAGAGCGTCTCGCCCTTGGCATGCTCACCGACCAGCCAGACTGCCGGGTACTTCATGGTCACCTTCGAGCCGATGTTGCCGTCGACCCACTCCATCGTGGCGCCCTCGTGGGCAACCGCGCGCTTGGTCACCAAGTTGTAGACGTTGTTCGACCAGTTCTGGATCGTCGTGTAGCGGCAACGCGCGTTCTTCTTCACGATGATCTCGACGACCGCCGAGTGCAGCGAGTCGCTGGAGTAGATCGGTGCCGTGCAGCCTTCGACGTAGTGAACGTAGGCACCTTCATCGACGATGATGAGCGTGCGCTCGAACTGGCCCATGTTCTCGGTGTTGATCCGGAAGTATGCCTGCAACGGGATCTCGACCTGGACGCCCTTGGGGACGTAGATGAACGATCCTCCGGACCACACCGCGCTGTTCAGCGCAGCAAACTTGTTGTCGCCGGAAGGGATGACCGAACCGAAGTACTCGCGAAAGAGCTCGGGCTGCTCACGCAGCGCGGTGTCGGTGTCGAGGAAGAGGACCCCCTGCTCTTCGAGGTCTTCGCGGATGGCGTGGTAGACCACCTCCGACTCGTACTGAGCGGCCACACCGGCAACGAGGCGCTGCTTCTCGGCCTCGGGGATGCCCAGCTTGTCGTACGTGTTCTTGATGTCCTCGGGTAGTTCCTCCCAGGACGTTGCCTGCTTCTCGGTCGACCGCACGAAGTACTTGATGTTGTCGAAATCGATGCCAGTGAGGTCTGAGCCCCAGGTCGGCATGGGCTTCTTACCGAACAGACGCAGGGCCTTGAGCCGGTAGTCGAGCATCCACTCCGGTTCGCTCTTCTTCGCCGAGATGTCGCGCACGACGGCCTCGGAGAGACCGCGCTGGGCACTAGTGCCCGCGACGTCCTTGTCGTGCCAACCGAACTCGTACGTGCCGAGGCCGTCGAGCTCAGGGTGGGCCGTGGTGCTCATGCGGAGGTCCTCTCCGTCGTGGGTGAACCGTGAGGGGTGGTGATGCCGGGCGAGCTGCTGGTGAGCGGTATGACGGTGGTGCAGACACCGTCGCCGTGGGCGATGGTGGCCAGACGCTGCACGTGTCGGCCGAGGAGATGGGCGAATGCCTCGGTCTCGGCCTCGCACAGCTGCGGGTACTGGCCCGCAACATGCGCAACCGGGCAGTGGTGCTGGCAGACCTGGACGCCGCCGGGAGCGGGGTCGATGCTCGTGGCGAAGCCCAGGTCGCCGAGTGCAATGGCGAAGGCCCGCACCCGCTCAGCGTCCGACGATCTGGTCGAGACGGCATCGTTCTGCCAGGTCTCGCCGAGCAGGTCACGTAGCCGGGACTCGAGCGCTGCGGCCCGCGACTCCGCGAACTCCACGACCGCGGCCTGCCCCCCCACCTGTTCGACGAAGGCGAGGGCGTCTGCGGCCAGCTCGTCGTACTCGGCAGGGAACTGCGAACGACCCTCTTCGGTCAGCGCAAAGGTGCGCGCAGGACGGCCGCGACCGCGAGTCGGGGTCGGCCCGTAGGGCGGGCGTTCGGTCGAGGTGACCAACCCATCGGTGGTCAAGCTGTCGAGGTGACGACGTACCGCCGTTGAGCTGATCCCGAGGCGGTCGGCCAGCTGCGATGCGGTGGCCGGCCCCTGGGTGAGCAGTGAGGCAGCGACGCGATCACGCCCGGCACCGTCGGTCACCGGATCGGACGGCGACGAGGCCGTCCGCGGACCGGGATGCTGCCCAGCGATTTTCACAACCCCATTGTTGCGTAAAAGCCCGCCGCGTGCACCTCCGGGGGTCGTCTCTAGGCTCTGGGCGTGTCCGACGACGCTCCCACCCCTGCCTCACTGCCCGCCCTGGCCGTCACCGGCCTGGTCAAGCGGTACGGCGAGCGCGTTGTCGTGGACTCACTCGACCTGAGCGCCGCCCAGGGAGCCGTCACGGCCGTCCTGGGCCCCAACGGTGCAGGTAAGACCACCACCCTTGAGATCTGTGAGGGCCTGCGGAGTGCTGACTCCGGTGACGTCCGGGTGCTCGGACGCCCGCCGCGCGACCTGACCTTGCGCGCCAGGGTGGGGGTGATGCTGCAGGAGGGAGGCGTCTACGGGTCGGTGTCGGTGGCCGAAGCGCTCACGCACGCAGCCGCCCTGTACCGATCACCTCAGCGGGTGGGCGACCTGATCGCCGTGCTCGGGCTGACGGACGTGGCCACGGTGCCTTCACGGCGGCTCTCCGGCGGCCAACGACAGCGGCTCGGCGTGGCGCTGGCGATCGTCGGCCGCCCCGAACTGGTCTTTCTCGACGAGCCGACCGCCGGACTCGACCCGCAGTCGAGGCGCGCCGTGTGGGAGCTGATCGCGACGCTTCGCGACTCAGGGGTGGCGGTGGTCCTGACCACGCACTACCTGGAGGAGGCCGAGAACCTCGCGGACCACGTCGTGATCATGGACCACGGCCGTACCCTGGCGTCCGGCCACCCGCGCGACCTCGTCTCGTCGGTGGCCTCACAGACGCTGCGGTTCACCGCCGATGCCGGGCTCGACCTGCACGGCCTTGCGGAGCGTCTGCCCCCGGGCAGCACCACGGTCGAGGCCTCCCCCGGTACCTACGTGGTGACCTCGCCCCACCTGTCCGACGCCATGGGCCACGTCTCTGCCTGGTGCGTCAGCCTCGGGATCCACCCCACGAGCCTCAGCTCGGAGCAGCGGACCCTCGAGGATGTCTTCCTCGACCTCACCGGCGAGGAGCTGCGCCCATGAGTCTCGACGTCCGGCCGAAGTCCGCCCCCGCACCCCGGCGACGGCGAGTTCTGGCACACGCCCGCCTCGAGCTGGTGATGCTGCTCCGCAACGGCGAACAGCTGCTGCTGACGGTCGTGCTCCCACTCGGACTGCTGATCGGGCTCACGCTCACCGACATCATCGACGTCGGCGGAACGACTCGCGCGGACCGCCTGGCCATCGTGGTCCCGAGCATGGTGGCCCTGGCCGTTCTCTCTACATCGTTCACGGCCCTGGCCATCCAGACCGGGTTCGAGCGCCGCTACGGGGTGCTGCGGCGGATCGGCACAACCCCCCTGACCCGGTCCGACGTGCTGGTCGGCAAGTCCCTCGCTGTCCTGGCGATCGAGACGGCCCAGGTCCTGGTCCTCGGCGGCGTCGGCGCCGCTATGGGCTGGCGCCCAGACGCGATCGGGCTGCTGCTGATGGTCCCGCTGGTACTGCTCGGCAGCGCAGCGCTCGCCGCCCTCGCCCTCCTGCTGGCCGGCGTCGTGCGCGCTGAGGCGACCTTGGCGCTGGCCAACCTTGCCTATCTCGTCCTGGCCAGCGCCGGTGTGGTGATCCCCGTCGACAAGGCCCCTGAGCGACTCCAGCCCCTGCTGGACCTGCTGCCATCGGCGGCTCTTGCCGAGAGCCTGCGGATCGCGACCGTCGACGGCTCGGTCGACGGATATCTTGTGGCCGTACTCGTGGTGTGGGCGGGTCTGGCGATCGCGGGAGTCAGCCGCTGGTTCCGGTGGGAGTAGGCCCAGAGTCTCGCCAGCAAACTTGTTCATAGATTGTGCATCCAAGCGGGAGCCCTGACACGAAGGACAGACATACGGCGGGCGCCGAACGGGCTCCGCCACACCTCGAGGGAGTGACCTTCATGTCTGTTCTTCGTACCGGCCGCGTCGCAGCGGTCCTTGCCCTGGCCACTCCGCTGGCCTTCGTCTCCTTCGGAACCGCCCAGGCTGCATCCGACGCCCAGGTGTCCGTCCTGCACGGCATTCCTGGCCTGACGGTCGACGTCTACGTCAACGGTGACCTCACTCTCGACAACTTCAAGCCGGGTGACCTCGCCGGACCACTGGCCCTGCCCGCCGACACGTACTCCATCGAGATCACCGACAAGGACGACAAGAACACCGTCCTGCTCGGACCGGCAGACGTCGCGGTAGAGGCCGGCAGCAACTACACCGTCGTGGCCAACCTCGATGCCAAGGGCAACCCGACCGTCACCCCCTTCCAGAACGACATCTCCACCGTCGCCGCCGGAGAGGCGCGCGTGACGGTTCGCCACGTGGCTGCTGCGCCAAAGGTGAACATCGAGGCCAACGGCGATGTCCTCGCCGCGGGCCTGGTCAACGGCGACGAGGCCGTCGCCGACGTTCCTGCGGACTCCTATGACGTGGCGATCGTCCCCGCTTCGGGCGGAGCTGCCGTCTGGGACGAGAACGTCGACCTCGCTGAAGGGGTCAACACGATCGCCTACGCATGGGGATCGTTGGAGGACGACTCGTTCGCCGTTGCGGTACAGACCATCGACGGACTGCACTCGGCCCCCGGAGCGGTACACGCCGGTGAGGTCGGCCTGGCCGGCTCCGGCTCAGCTTCCAGCCCGTGGCTGATCGCGGCACTGGCCGGTTCGCTCCTGGTCGGTACCGCTGCCACCGTCCGCTTGGTCCAGGTTCGCCGCTAGTCGGCACGACGAGCGACGGACGACCCGATGCGACGAGCACGCGCCACAGTCACCGCGGCAACCGCCTTGGCGGTTGCCGCGGTGACTGCCGTGTCCGCCTCAGTGGCTCTCGCAACCGGCAGCGACGAATCCTCACTCGCAGAGTTCTCACTGCCGAGGGAGGCAGTCGGACCGGACCCCCGATCGATGCCGACACATGCCAGACCCACCGCGGGCACGACGCCCGACACCCGCGATCGCTCGACCGGACCGGGCTCCACAGCCCTCGACCGGCCACGACGCGTATCGGTTCCGGCTCTTGGCGTGGACGCGAAGGTCCTGCCGACGGGCGTAACCCGGCGCGGTAATGCGCAGATCCCCCGCGATGGAGACGTGATCGGCTGGTACGAGTACGGCGCAGCACCTGGCGAACCCCGTGGCAGCACGGTGCTGATCGGGCACCGCGATACGCGCGCCGAGGGCCCAGGAGCGCTGTTCGACCTGGACGCGCTCACTCCGGGCGCCCGAGTGCGGGTGGCGGATGGCAAGAAGAGCGTCACGTACCGGGTAGTCGAGCTGCGCAGTATCGACAAGGCCGGACTGCCGGGCTCTCTCTTCCGCCGTGGGGGACCCCACCAGCTCGTCCTCATCACCTGTGGCGGCGCGTACCTGCCTGAGGCGGGTGGCTACCAGGAGAACCTGTTCGCCGTCGCAGTGCCCGTGGAGCGCTAGCCGTGACCCTCGTCATCGACTTCCCGCTTCGCGCTACCGTTGTCGACATGCCCACCGACCCGCTGCCGCTCGATCGCGGCAGGCCGGAGGCCAGTCGCATAGCCGACTCCGCCACCGACGCCGTCGTGGGGAATGCGTTTGCCGACGGTGACGAGTGGGCCCTCGAGGAGGCCTACCGGCGCTGGGGCGCACTGATCCACACGGTGGCCCGACGCGCCACGGGCAACTCCCACGACGCCGACGACGTGGCTCAGGCAGTCTTCGTGTCGGCCTGGCGGGGGCGTCACCGATACTCCCCCGACCGAGCCGCACTCCCGGCGTGGCTGCTCGGCATCACCAAGCGTCGGATCGCTGACCATTGGGATGCGCGGTCCCGTGAGCAACGTCGAATTGAGGCCGCCGGACATGCATCCGAAGCGATGCCCCAGACCGAAGAGAGTGTGGAGCAGGTTGCCGACCGTGTCCTCATCGCCGATGAGCTCTCGCGACTCGACCAGCCCCAGCGACAGATCATGGAGCTCGCGTTCTTTGACGACCTGACTCATCCTCAGATCGCCGAACGTCTCGCCTTGCCGCTCGGAACGGTCAAGAGTCATATTCGGCGTAGCCTCATCCGGCTACGCAGCCGATTGGAGGTCGACGGTGTCGCAGTCTGAGATGCATGCACCAGACGACCTGCTGGCCATGCAGGCCATGGGAGAAGCGCTTCCGGACGCCATGGGGCGCCACGTCTCGTCCTGCCCCCAGTGCCAGGCTGAGCTGGACCAGTGGACGAGCCTGGTCGCCTCCGGTCGTAGCTCTAGCCCAGACGATGTCCCGGGAGACCCTTCGGAGCGCGTCTGGGAGGCAATAGCCGACGAGCTCGGCATCGGCGTCGTCACCAAGGAGACCGAAGCCGAAACGCCAGCTCAGGTCGTGAACATCTCCAGCGCGCGTAGACGCTGGTCGACCAGCTGGCTGGTCGCCGCGTCCGTGGCCGGCATCGTCGGTGGGGCCCTGCTCACGGCGGGGGGTACTGCGCTCAACAGCTCGGAGCCATCGGCCCCGGTCGCAGCACCTCCGGTCATCGCCAGCACCTCGCTCGCGGCACTCCCCCAGCACCAGGGCGCCGGAGCCGCCACCATCGTGGAGACCGACGAAGGCGATGAGCTGGTCGTCGATGTGTCCGACCTCAGTACGGGTGACGGGTTCTACGAGGTATGGCTGATTGATCCAGAGACATTCCAGATGGTGGGGCTGGGCGCACTCGTCGACGACTCCGGTCGCTTCCCGATTCCCGACGGGCTCGACCTCAGCCAGTACTCGGTGGTCGACGTTTCGCTCGAGCCCCTCGACGGTGACCCTGTGCACTCGACCGACTCGGTAGTCAGAGGCGAGCTCTCCGCCTGACGTCGTTAGGCTGACCAGGTGTTCTCCCGGCTCACCATGTCATCGGACAGCGGCGCTCTGTCGCCCATCGCCGATGGCAGCACTCCGTCAGCTCTGGACCGCCCCGTCGGCCCAGTTGGCCCTATCGGTCGGCGCATCCTGCTGGTCAACGTCATCGCTGAAGTGGGCATCGTGGTCACGGGAGGGTTGGTACGCCTGACCGGCTCGGGTCTCGGCTGCCCCACCTGGCCCGAATGCACCGACGGCAGTCTCGTGCCCCTCACTGCCCAGTCCGAGGGGTTCCACAAGTTCGTCGAGTTCGGCAACCGTCTACTCACCTTTGCCGTGCTGGTCGCGGCCGTGGCCGCCTTGCTCGTTGTTCTTCGACCGTGGCTGGCCGTTCGCTTCACCCGCCTCGGCCGGCTCGCACCCCCAGGAGCTGTTCGCCGGCCGCTCCTCGCACTGGCAGTTGCTGTCATCGTCGGGATCGTGGGCCAGGCGGTGCTGGGCGGCATCACTGTGCTCCTCGACCTGCATCCTGCAACGGTGGCCGCGCACTTCCTGCTGTCGATCGCGATGATCGGCGCGGCCTACCTGCTCTACCGGCGGTCAGCTGACCCCGCAGACCAGCCGGTCACGGTCGTCGTGCCCCGCGAGCTGCAGTGGCTGGCCCGCACACTTGTCGTGGTCGGTGTTGGCGTCCTCGCTCTCGGAACCGTCGTGACCGGGTCGGGGCCGCACTCGGGCGATGCAGACGTCGTCACGCGTTTCTCCCTCGATGTCCGCATGATCAGCTGGTTGCACGCCGACGTCGTCCTGGTCTTCGTGGGGCTGGCGCTCGCCTTCACTTTCGCGGCTCGCCTCAGCGGCGCACCCAGGGCTGCGACCCGGGCCGGGCTGGCGCTGCTGGTCGCGTGTGTCGTTCAGGGGGCGATCGGGTACACCCAGTACTTCACCGGCGTCCCCGTACCGCTGGTGTCGCTGCACATGCTCGGCGCCTGCCTGGTATGGATCGCCACCCTGGAGGTGCTGATCAGCACCCGACGACGAGGCGTTCGGTCCCACAGCGGCACCGGCTCGGGCGCGTCAGTCGTTGTCACCTGAGTCGGAGTCGGTCTCGGTCGTCGCCGTGGGAACCCCACTTCGACACCGCACCTTCATGGTGACCTCGGAGTCCTTGCTCACAAACCGCACCTCCACCTCGGAAGCCGGACCGCGTTTGACCTCGCTGACGCGGAAGCCGACGGCCGGACTCCACGACCGCAATGTCACCAAGCCCGAGCGACACGCGGCCACGACGCTTCCACCGCGGGAGGCCAGCGTCCGCACGACCGTCGGAGCCGACGACGTGGTCTGCGTTGCCGACGGACGCGGCGAGCTGGACCCCGTCGGGGTTGGTGTCGGTGTCGGCTTCGGCTTGTCCGTCGAGTGCTTCTTCGAGTGCTTCTTGGTCGACTTCGAACTCGTGGGCTTGGCGGAAGGCTTGGCCTCATCGGGAGAGCTCGTCGCCAAGCGGGCGGTGACGTCGCTGGCACTCAGGACCGGCATCGACGCTGGTGTCACCGCGTTGCCCACCATCTGCACCGCGATCCAGCCGCTGGTGATGGCCACAGCGGCGAAGACCATCCAGAGGGCGACAACACCGCCCCGTTGACCTCTCATACGACAAGAGTGCCTCATGTCGGGACGGTCATGCGCCACCGGGAGGCTACGCTCGCCCCGTGGCGCAGGTTCTGGTGATTGAGGATGACCCCGCGATCCGGACCGCTGTGCTGCGGGCTCTGGAGGATCTGGGGCATGCCGTGACGTCAGCACCCGACGCGCTGTCCGGCCTGCATGCAGCGGTCGAGCAGGCTCCTGACATCGTCATTCTCGACCTCGGCCTGCCTGACCTGGACGGGTCAGAGATGCTGCGCATGCTGCGGGCCGTCAGCGAGGTGCCCGTGATCGTGGCGACCGCACGCGACGACGATCCGACAGCTGTCCGTGCCCTTAACTCCGGGGCGGACGACTTCCTCGCAAAACCGTTCAGCGCCGAGCAGCTCGACGCCAGAATCCGCGCCGTGCTTCGACGCAGCCAGTCGCCCAGCGCCACTGATGACCTGGTCGTCGGCGGCTTGCTGTTGTCGTCGGCAGCTCGCACCGCCAGTCTCGATGGCGTGCCACTCGAGCTGACGCCACGTGAGTTCGATCTGCTCCAGTACCTGATGGAGCGTCCCAACACCGTCGTCGGCAAGCGAGAGCTGCTCACCGAGGTGTGGCGCATGGCCCCCTCCGGAGCCGACAAGACCGTCGACGTGCACGTGTCGTGGCTCCGACGAAAGCTCGGCGAGACAGCCGCCGAGCCTCGCTACCTTCACACCGTGCGCGGCGTCGGCCTCAAGCTCACGCTCCCGCCGACGGACTAGCCCGTGCGACGACGCCTGCTCCTGACCGTCACGGCGACGTCGGTCCTCATCCTGCTCGCGTTTCTCGTACCGCTAGCCATCCTGGTGGGATCTGTTGCAGAGTCGCGGGCGACGTCGACGGCGGTCCTGCGGGTGCAGTCTCTGGTGCCAGTTGTGGGGCAGGCTCCCGCGCGATCGGTCGCCCTCGCCGTCGAGCTGGTGAACTCCGACGACGGTCCCCCAGTCACGGTCTACTTCCCCGGTGGGGTGCAGGTAGGCGCGGATGCACCGGTCTCCGATGCCGTGAAGCTCGCCCGCACCGGACGGACCGTCGTCGTCGACACCGAGTCCGGACGTGAGGTGGCCGTGCCCATCCTCGGGCTCAAGGATGGCACCGCGGTCATCCGCGTACTGATCGGTCAAGACCAGCTCACCGAGGGCGTGTTCCGAGCCCGGATGGCACTGCTCGGACTCGCCGTGGTGCTGCTGCTGCTGGCCATTGCGATCGGCGACACCCTGGCCCGATCCTTCATCCGCCCGATCGAGGCAGTGGCTGACACCGCGGGGCACCTGGCGTCCGGTGACCTCGACGCCCGTGTGACACCCGCCGGGCCACCCGAGACCCGCTCGGTCGCCATTGCCCTGAACCGGCTCGCGGCCCGGATCATCGACCTCCTGCACGCCGAACGGGAGGCGGTCGCCGATCTGAGCCATCGCCTTCGCACCCCCGTCACCGCGCTTCGCCTCGACGTCGAGGCGCTCCCCCCAAGTGAGGAGCAGCAGCGTCTCGTGGACGATGTCGGCTCTCTGACGCGAGCGATCGACGCGGTCATCAGCGAGGCACGGCGGCCGATTCGCGAAGGGGTTGACGCGCGGTGCGACGCCGTCGCCGTGGTGTCAGCGCGGATCGCGTTCTGGTCGGCCCTCGCCGAAGACGAGGATCGCCAGGTAGATGTCAGTCTTCCTGCCGGACCACTGCTGGTCGCGAGCACCGCCACGGACCTGTCGGCCTCGGTCGACGCACTGCTCGGGAACGTGTTCGCGCATACGCCGGCCGGAACAGCCTTCAGTGTCTCGTTGGAGCCACGCCCAGATGGAGCAGCGTTGACCGTCGCCGACGCCGGCCCGGGCTGGCGGCTCACTCACCCAGAACGACGCGGACGCTCGAGCGCCGGCTCGACCGGGCTCGGTCTCGATATCGCCACTCGAACTGCGGCGGCATCGGGTGGGCGCCTGGACCGACGTGACAGCCAAGCAGGTGGCGCTGTGGTCGTGGTGACGCTGGGCCGTCCGGGCGACTAGCCGAACGGCAGGAGCGGGTCGATCCCCACCATCACGAACAGCAGCGTGAGATACGTGATCGACCAGTGGAACAGACGCATCGGGCGCCACTGGTCCTCGGGAAGCCCGGCCAGCACCCGACGGCGCAGGCCGACCACCGATCCGAGAAAGACCGCCCCCAGGGCCAGCGCCGCGACCAGGTAGAGCGCGGTGAGGTCGGCCACCGGCCAGAGCAGCAGCGACGCCGCCACCATGGCCAGTGAGTGACCCAGCATCCGTCTGACGACG
Organism: Actinomycetes bacterium; assembly: GCA_024644435.1. Taxonomy (GTDB): domain Bacteria; phylum Actinomycetota; class Actinomycetes; order JAHEKZ01; family JAHEKZ01; genus JAHEKZ01. The sequence continues at coordinate 59,851 of JAHEKZ010000001.1, forward strand.
ACACGCGGCTCAGCGACGACCGGCAGCATCGGCACACCGGCGGCCGCGTAGTCGTCGCGGAACCTCAACGCCAGCGCCCAGAAGTGCGGTGGCGTCCACCAGAAGACCACACCGAACAGAACCCACGCCGGCCAGGCGAGGGTTCCCGTGACCGCCGCCCACCCGATGAGGACCGGCATACAGCCGGCGATCCCTCCCCACACGATGTTTGAGGCCGTACGCCGCTTCAACCCGACCGTGTAGACGATGACGTAGAAGGCGATCGCGAACAGCGTGAGGCCCGCGGCCAAGAGGTTGACCGTCACCATGATGGCAAGAGACAGCACACCGAGCACGAGGCCGAAGATCAGGGCCGCCCTGGGCGTGACCTGCTTGGTGGCCAACGGCCGACTACCGGTTCTGCTCATGACGCCGTCGATGTCGCGGTCGACGAAGCAGTTCAGGCTGTTAGCCGATCCGGCTGCCAGGCTTCCCCCGACGAAGGTCGCCAGCACCAGAGTGAGCGACGGCACTCCGCCGGCCGCCAGGAACATCGTGGGAACGGTCGTGACCAGCAGCAGCTCGATGATGCGCGGCTTGGTGAGGGCGACGTAGACGCGGATCGTCGCCCACGTTCCTGGTCCAGGTCGGCGTCGTGCGACCGCGACAGAGGCGGCGTCGACGACGGTCACGTGCACCCCTTCGCTGGTCGAGATCTGCCAAGGCCGATTTGGGCCCCGGGCCGACGCTCACTCTATCCCGGTAGGCTCTCGACGAGGCGGCCCATCCCGTGTCGCCGACCACCCTGTCCCCTTCGCGAGCGGCCCCGGTGAATGACTCTGTGAATGATGCTGTGACGTCCCCCACGACCCCACCCCTGGCATGGTCCGATCTGGACCGCCGCGCCGTTGACACCTGTCGCGTGCTGGCGATGGATGCCGTTCAGAAGGTCGGCAACGGGCACCCGGGAACCGCAATGAGCCTGGCGCCGGCTGCCTACCTGCTCTTCCAGCAGCACCTGCGCCATGACCCGCACGACCCCGCCTGGATCGGTCGCGACCGATTCATCCTCTCGATGGGCCACTCCAGCCTCACGCTCTACCTCCAGCTGTACCTGTCGGGGTACGGACTCGAGCTCGACGACCTGAAGGCCCTGCGTACGTGGGGAAGCCGCACTCCGGGGCACCCGGAATGGGGCCACACGATTGGCGTCGAGACGACCACCGGTCCGCTGGGGCAGGGTCTGGCCAATGGCGTCGGCATGGCGATGGCCCAGCGTCGGGTACGCGGGCTCCTCGATCCGGATGCGCCCGCGGGTACCAGCCCGTTCGACTGGACGGTCTGGGTCATGGCGAGCGACGGAGACATCCAGGAGGGAGTCACCTCTGAGGCGTCCTCCCTTGCCGGAACCCAACGTCTGGGCAACCTGGTGGTGGTCTGGGACGACAACCGGATCTCCATCGAGGACGACACGCAGATCGCCTTCACCGAGGATGTCTGCGCGCGCTACCGCGCCTATGGGTGGGGTGTGCTCGAGGTTGAGCTCGCACCCGACGGAGACGTCGACGTCGCCGCGCTGGACGCCGCACTCACCGCTGCGCGGGCCGATCTCGACCGACCCACGTTCATCCGGCTACGCAGCCAGATCGCCTGGCCCGCGCCGCACGCCGCGAACACCGGAGGTGCGCACGGTTCCGCGCTGGGGGCTGACGAGGTAGCTGCAACCAAGCGGGTACTCGGATTTCCCGATGACGAGAGCTTCCGGGTCGATCCGGACGTGCTGCACCACGCCCGTGGGGTTGCGGCGCGCGGATCTGACCTGCACCGGGAATGGAGCGAGCGGTATGACGTCTGGGCCGACGCCAACCCCGACCGAACCGTCCTGCTCGACCGCCTGCAGAAGGACCAGCTGCCGGACGACTGGAAGACCCAGCTGCCGACCTTCGACCCCGGCGCCTCGATCGCCACGCGCTCGGCCTCGGGCACGGTGCTCGCCGCACTGGCCGACGTCCTCCCCGAGCTCTGGGGCGGATCCGCGGACCTCGCCGGCTCGAACAACACCACCATGCCGGGGCAGCCATCGGCACTGCCGCTCGACCGTCAGACAGCCACGTGGTCGGGTCATCCCTTCGGCCGCACGCTGCATTTCGGGGTGCGTGAGCACGCGATGGGCGCGATCGCGAACGGGATCGCGCTCGAGGGCCACACCCGCCCGTACGTTGGCACCTTCCTGGTCTTCAGCGACTACATGCGCCCATCGGTGCGAATGGCCGCCCTGATGGGCCTGTCCCCCGTCTACGTGTGGACGCACGACTCGATCGGACTTGGCGAAGACGGCCCCACCCATCAGCCGGTGGAGCACCTGACGGCGCTGCGGGCGATTCCCGGGCTGTCCGTCGTCCGGCCGGCCGATGCCAACGAGACCGTGGCCGCCTGGGCCGCCACCCTCGAGAGCCGCAGTGGGCCCGTCGCCCTCGCCCTCACCCGACAAGGGGTGCCGGTGCTCTCGGGCACCGGTGAACGTGCCGCTGTCGGAACGGCCCGCGGCGCCTATGTGCTGCAGGACAGCTCTGCTGCCGGCGACGAGCCAGACGTCCTGTTGATGGCCACCGGGTCCGAGGTCCAGCTGGCGGTGGCTGCCGCCGACGTGCTCACCTCCGATGGCATCACGGCTCGAGTCGTCTCCATGCCCTGTCTCGAGTGGTTCGACCAGCAACCGCCCGACTACCGCGAGGCCACGTTGCCACACCGCGTTCGCGCCCGAGTCGCCGTTGAGGCGGGATCTCGCATGTCGTGGTGGCGTCTGGTCGGCGACAGCGGCCGCGTCGTCGGACTTGACCACTACGGGGCGTCAGCCGACCCCGCCACGCTCTTCCGCGAGTTCGGCATCACCAGCGAGGCTGTCGTGACGGCCGCACGTGAGTCACTGGCTGACGCAGCCGGCTCAGCGAGGGAGTAACCGACCGATGAGCCCACTGCAGGACCTTGCGTCGTCAGGCGTCTCCGTCTGGCTCGACGACCTCGGCCGCGACCGACTCACCTCCGGCGGACTCGCCCAGCTGGTGGCCAACGGAGTCGTCGGTGTCACCACGAATCCTTCCATCTTCGCGTCCGCGGTGTCCCACGGCGACGCCTACGCCGAGCAGCTGGCCGAGCTCACCGGCCGCACCCCGGAAGAGGCGCTCCACGCCCTGATGGTCAGCGACGTGCGCGGCGCGTGCGACGTCCTGTCCAGCACCTTCGAGCAGACGAACGCGGTCGATGGTCGGGTGTCATTCGAGGTCGACCCACGGCTGGCCCACGACACCGACCAGACCCTCGCGGCCGCTGCCGAGGTCTGGACTGATGTGAGCAGGCCGAACGTGATGGTCAAGATCCCGGCAACGCTGGCCGGCCTGCCCGCGATCACCGCGGCCGTGGCTCAGGGGATCAGCGTCAATGTCACGCTGATCTTCGGGGTCGAGCGTTACGCCCAGGTGCAGGACGCCTGGCTCGCCGGACTCGAGGACGCCCAGGTCCGGGGCCGAGACCTCAGCGCGATCGGCTCGGTGGCCTCCTTCTTCGTCAGCCGCCTCGACACCGCCGTCGACGGCCGACTCGACGCCATGGCGGACGCCGGCGCCCTCGAGGCCCAGACCCACCGCGAGCTCCGGGGTCGTGCGGCCGTCGCCAACGCCAGGCAGGCGTACCGCCAGTACCAGCGGATGCTCCAGACCCCTCGCTGGCTCAGCCTGGCAGCGGCCGGCGCGCAGCCGCAACGGCCGCTGTGGGCCTCGACCAGCACCAAGGACCCCACCTTCTCGCCAACCCGCTACGTCGACGAGCTGGTGGCCCCGCAGACGGTCAACACCATGCCGTCGGCCACGCTGGACGCAGTGGTCGCTTCCACCGCGCGACACCCGGTGTCGATCGACGCCACGGACGAGGCCGAAGCGGCCGACGTCGCCCTCTTCGAACGCCTCGCCGCGGTCGGAGTCGACTACCAGCAGGTGGTGGAAGGGCTCGAAGAAGCAGGAGTGAGCGCCTTCAGCGAGGCCTGGACCACCCTGCTTGAGCTCGTGGAGCGGGCCCAGGCCAACGGGTGCTAGACGTCGCCGCGCAGCTTGGCCAACGCCTCGGCGAGGATGGCCTCACCATCGGCGTCCGACCGACGCTCTTTGACGTACGCCAGGTGGGTCTTGTACGGCTCGTTCTTCGGCGCTGACGGTGGCGTCTCTCGATCCTGGCCGGCTGGCATGCCGCAGCGTGGACAGTCCCACGTGTCGGGGATGTCGGCCTCGTCGGCAAAGCTGGGACGCGACTCGTGCGCGTTGGCGCACCAGTAGCTGATGCGTCGCCGAGGGGCTGGTTCGCCGCGCTCTGCTTCTCCCATGGGGCCGGCTCCTACCCGACTCCCGCGAATGGCGCTGCCACCAGCCATCTGCTCACCGCCTCCAGTCGTCTGTCATGTCGAGTACTACGTGCAGTCGAGCTAGTTCGATCCCAGCAACAGGCCCAGCCCGACGATGCAGGCGAACCAGACGATCCCAGCAGCGATGGTCATGCGGTCGAGGTTGCGCTCGACCACGTTCGAGCCACCCAACGACGTGGACATGCCGCCACCGAACATGTCAGACAGCCCGCCACCCTTGCCCTTGTGCAAGAGGATGAGAGCCAGTAGCGCAATGCTCATCACGTTGACGATGACCAAGAGGCCGATCTCGATCGGTGACACCGAAGAACTCCTCTAACGGGGGCGGGGCGCTACCAGGATAGGCATGCGATGTCGTGGATGGTGGTCTGGGTCCCTAACTCACGGTGATCCAGGTTCGGTGACGCGGTACCTGACGATTCCCACGAACTCCTCGGCCGCCAGGCTGGCGCCGCCCACCAAGGCCCCGTCGACATCGGGCTGCTCCATGATGCCTGCGGCGTTGGCTGCTTTCACCGAGCCGCCGTAGAGCACTCGGACGGTCTGCCCGACATCAGCTCCGTGCTCACGTGCGACCCACGATCTGATGGCCCCGCACACCTCTTGCGCGTCTTCGGGCGTTGCCACTTCGCCGGTGCCGATGGCCCACACCGGTTCGTAGGCGATCACGGCCGACGCCAGGTCGTCCACCCCGTCCAGTGAGCCCTTGAGCTGCTCGAGTACGTAGGCCACGTGTTCTGCTGCCTGGCGCACCTCGAGAGCCTCACCGACGCACACGATCGGTGTCATGCCGTGCGTGCGCGCGGCCCTGGCCTTGGCGGCCACCACCGCGTCGTCTTCACCGTGGTGCTGCCGACGTTCGGAGTGCCCGACCGTCACGTAGCTGCACCCCAGCTTGGCGAGCATCGACGCGGCAACCTCGCCGGTATAGGCCCCACTGTCGTGCAGCGACACGTCCTGGGCGCCGTAACCGATCTTCAGATGGTCGGCATCGATCAGGGTCTGCACGGAGCGGATGTCGGTGAAGGGCGGCAGAACCACGACCTCGACGGCGTCGAGGTCGTCCTCACTGAGACGGAACGCCAGGTCCTGCACCAGGTGCATCGCCTCAAAGTGATTGAGGTTCATCTTCCAGTTGCCAGCCATCAGGGGCATACGCCCTGCTGGCTTTGCGGCCTTGGTCATCAGGTGGATCCACCCTCTCCGGTGGTGTCGTCGAGAACAGCGATCCCGGGAAGCTGTCGCCCCTCCAGGTACTCAAGGCTCGCGCCACCGCCGGTAGAGATGTGACCGAACGCCTCCTCGTCGAACCCGAGGGTTCGCACGGCAGCGGCCGAGTCGCCGCCGCCCACGACAGTGAACCCCTTCGAGTCGACCAGGGCCTGCGCGACGGCACGTGTACCAGCGGCGAAGACAGGAAACTCAAAGACGCCCATCGGCCCGTTCCAGAAGATCGTCTGTGCATCTGCCAACGCTGCTGCGAAGTCGGTCTGTGCCTGGGGGCCGATATCGAGGCCCATCGCCTCAGCGGGAATCGCCGACGCGTCGACCACACTCGCTACGGCGTCGGCTGCGAAGCGGTCGCCGACCACGATGTCGCGCGGAAGAACGATCTCAACGCCTCGCTCGGTCGCCTTCGACAGCAGGCCGCGTACCGTCTCGACCTGATCGCTCTCGAGGAGCGACGTCCCCGTTCCATGTCCCTGGGCTGCAAGGAATGTGTAGACCATGCCGCCACCGACCAGTATCCGGTCGACACGGTCGAGCAGGTGAGAGATGACCCCGAGCTTGTCGCTCACCTTCGACCCGCCCAGGACTACGGCGTAGGGCCGGCGCGGATCGTCTGTCAGCCGGGTGAGCACACGCATCTCGGCGTCGACCAGCCGGCCCGCATAGGCGGGTCGCCTGCGGGCGATGTCGAAGACGCTGGCCTGTTCCCGATGGACGACACCAAAACCGTCGCTGACGAACGCATCGCACAGGCGCGCATACTCCTCGCCGAGAGCGGCTCGATCAGCAGCAGTCTTGCTGGTCTCACGAGGGTCGAACCGCACGTTCTCGAGCAGCAGCACCGCACCAGGCGCCAGACCGTCCACTGCGGCCTCGGCCTGCGGTCCGGACGATGCCTGGACGAATGCCACAGGTGCCGTCAACAGCTCACCGAGCCGGGCAGCTACCGGAGCAAGCGACAGGTCGGGTTGGATCTGGCCCTTCGGCCGACCGAGGTGGGCGGCCACCACCACTTTGGCCCCTGCGTCGACCAGCTCCTTGATCGTCGGGATGCTGGCCCTGATCCGACCGTCGTCGCTGATCCGACCGCCGTCGAGCGGCACATTGAGGTCAGATCGTACGAGCACCCGAGAGCCGGCAACCCCACCCTGCGTCGCGAGCAGGGCGTCCAAGGAACGCACGATGGACTAGAGGCTCTGGCCGACGTAGTCGACGAGGTCGATCAAGCGGTTGGAGTAGCCCCACTCGTTGTCGTACCAGCCGACGACCTTGAGCAATGACCCCGACGCGTTGGTCAGCTGGGCGTCGAAGATGCAGGAAGACGGGTCGGTGACGATGTCAGACGACACGATCGGGTCCTCGGTGTAGCTGAGGATGCCCGCCAACGGGCCCTCCGCTGCCGCCTTCATCAGGGCATTGACCTCGTCCTTGGTGACCTCTCGGCCCAGCTGAACGGTCAGGTCGGTGGCCGATCCGGTCGGGAGAGGTACCCGCATGGAGTAGCCGTCAAGCTTGCCCTTGAGGTCGGGAAGAACCAGGCCGATCGCCTTGGCCGCGCCCGTCGAGGTGGGGATCATGTTGATGGCGGCCGCCCGAGCGCGCCGAAGGTCACTGTGCGGGAAGTCCAGGATCTTCTGGTCGTTCGTGTAGGCGTGGATCGTCGTCATGAGCCCGCGTTCGATCCCGTACTCGTCACGGAGCACCATGGCCATGGGTGCAAGGCAGTTCGTCGTGCACGACGCGTTCGAGATGACGTTGTGCAGCGCAGGGTCGTAGTCGGTGTGGTTGACCCCCATCACCACGGTGACGTCCTCGTTCTTGGCCGGGGCCGAGATGATCACCTTCTTGGCGCCGGCGGTCAGGTGCGCGCTGGCCTTGGTCGCGTCGGTGAAGTGCCCGGTCGACTCGATCACGATGTCGGCCCCGAGATCGGCCCACGGCAACGCCGAGGGGTCGGTCTCTTTCGAGATGGGGATGCGGCGGCCGTCGATCGTGATGCCGTTGTCGTCGGAGGTCACGGTGCCGGGAAAGCGCCCCAGCGTCGAGTCGTACTTCGTGAGGTGGGCCAGGGTCTTGGTGTCGGTCAGGTCGTTGATGCCCACGATCTCGACATCGGACCCCTGCGCCACCAGCGCCCGGTAGAAGTTGCGGCCGATGCGGCCGAACCCGTTGACTCCAACCCGAATGCTCACGTGAACTCCCTCAGACGACCTTAGGTATTTTGGGCTGTTCTGACCCTACAGGCGGAGCATGTCGGCGGTGACGTTCGCCTCGGTGCCTTCGATGCCGAGCTCGGTCGCCCGCTTGTCGGCCATGGCGAGCAGCCGCCGGATGCGCCCGGCAATGGCGTCCTTGGTCAGGGGTGGGTCGGCCAGCGCACCCAGCTCTTCCAGGCTCGCCTGCTTGTGCTCGAGCCGGAGCCGCCCGGCCACGGCGAGGTGTTCGGGAACCTCGTCCGCCAAGATCTCAAGGGCCCGCTCCACGCGTGCGCCCGCGGCCACGGCCGCCCGGGCCGAGCGACGAAGGTTGGCGTCGTCGAAGTTGGCCAGTCGGTTGGCGGTGGCGCGCACCTCTCGCCGCATGCGCCGGTCCTCCCACGCCAGGACGCTGTCATGCGCGCCTAGGCGCGTCAGCATGGCGCTGATGGCATCACCGTCACGGATGACGACCCGGTCGACGCCCCTGACCTCACGTGCCTTAGACGAGATGCCGAGCCGTCGGGCGGCACCCACCAGTGCGAGGGCTGCCTCAGGTCCGGGACACGTGATCTCCAGCGCCGAGGAGCGACCCGGCTCGGTCAGGGACCCATGGGCCAAGAACGCACCACGCCAGGCGGACTCGGCATCGCACAGCGCACCCGACACCACGGGAGGCGGAAGGCCCCTGACGGGACGTCCCCTGCCGTCGACGAGCCCGGTCTGCCGGGCGAGCGCATCGCCGTCCTTGACGATCCGCACGACGTAGCGGGTGCCCTTCCGCAGCCCTCCGGCCGCGAGCACCGCGACATCGCTGGAGTGTCCGTAGACCTCTGAGATGTCCTTGCGCAGGCGTCGGGCAGCGGCTCCGGTGTCAAGCTCGGCCTCGAGCACGATGTGCCCGCTCACGATGTGCAGCCCGCCGGCCAGACGCAGAAGGGCCGATACCTCTGCCTTCCGGCAGCACGGCTTGGTGACGGTCAGCCGGGCGAGCTCGTCCTTCACCTGGGCGGTCATAGCCATGGGCGGCATCCTCTCACCCCGCAGACCCCGACGGGGGCGTAGGGGCGGAAACGACCGTCTCCAGGGCGGCGGCGAGAGTCTTGGGATCGTGACGCGGCAGCCCCGACTGACTGCGCACGTCGGCGAGGACGACCTCAGCCCCGAGCTCGTCTGCCGCTCGCTGAAGTGCGGCGAGATCCGGTACCGACGAGGGGTCGGCGAGGACCACGTCGAGCCTTAGCTCCGGGGCGTGCCGACGCAGCACCTCGAGATAGGACTCAGGGGTGAACCCCGACGTCTCGCCCGGCTGCGGCTCGAGATTCACGATCACCATCCGCCGCGCAGTCGTACGGACGAGCGCATCGGCCAGCTCAGGGACCAGCAGGTGCGGGATGACACTGGTGAACCACGAGCCCGGACCCAGCACGACCCAGTCGGCCGCCCCGATGGCCGCCACCGCCTCGGCACAGGCAGGCGGCTCGGGGGGAGACAGACCCACCTCGACGATGCGTCCCTGGGTGGTCGCGACCGCCACCTGGCCGCGCACGGTGCTGTGGGAGCCGTCGGCACCCTGCACCGTTGCCTCGATCTCAAGGGGAACGGTCGACATCGGAAGAACACGCCCGGTGGCCTTGAGCAGACGTCCGACCCAGTCCAAGCCCTGCACGGGGTCGTCGGAGGCCAGCTCCCACAGGGCCACGATCAGAAGGTTGCCCACGCTGTGCCCGGCCAGGTCGCCAGGTCCGGAGAACCGGTGCTGCACCACCTGGCTCCACGTACGGCCCCACTCGTCGTCCTCGCAGAGAGCCGCCAGCGCCATGCGGAGATCGCCGGGTGGCAGGACGCCGAGGTCACGGCGTAGCCGACCGCTGGAGCCGCCGTCGTCGGCCACCGTCACGACGGCGGTCACCTCGGGAGTCACCCGACGCCAGGCGGCCAGGGACGCCGCTAGACCATGCCCGCCGCCCAACGCCACCACGGCCGGTCCGGACGTTGCCTGGTCCGGTCGGTCACTCACGGCCGAGATCCCGGTGGACGACGCGGATCGACACCTGCTCGGAAGCGATGCCGCGAGCCAGCGCCGAGGCCATCGCGACGCTGCGATGCTGTCCCCCTGTGCACCCGAGGGCGACCGTCGCGTATCGCTTGTTCTCCGACTGATACCCCTGCATGGCCACCCGCAGCGTTGCCTCGAACGACTCGAGGAACTGGGCAGCTCCAGGCTGGCTCAGAACGTAGTCGGAGACCGAGCTGTCCTGACCGGTCAACGGTCGTAGCTCGGGGACCCAGTAGGGGTTGGGGAGAAACCGGCAGTCGGCGACGAAGTCTGCATCCACCGGCAGTCCGTACTTGAAGCCGAAGGACATCACGGTGATCTGGACAGGTCGGCTGCCGCCGTGTCCGAGCGCGGTCTCGATCCGGCTCCGCAGCTGGTGGACATTGAGCGGTGAGGTGTCGACCAGCAAGTCAGCCGACTCGCGCAGAGACCCGAGCAGCTCGCGCTCCGCGGTGATCCCGTCCACCAGCCGCCCGTCCCCTTGCAGAGGGTGCGGACGACGGGAGGCCTCGAAACGCCGCACCAGGGTGTCGTCGTCGGCCTCCAGGAAGACCAGCCGCGGCATGATGCCAAACTCCCGAACCGCCTGGAGTGCCGACTGAAGGTCACCGAAGAACTCGCCACCGCGGACGTCGGCCACCGCGGCGATCCGCAGCGCCGGATGCGGGGAGTCCGAGGTGACGGCGACTGCCCGTCCCTGCCGTGCGAGCTCGACCATCCGCGGCAGTAGCGACGGGGGCATGTTGTCGACCACGAACCAGCCGAGGTCCTCGAGCGCGTTAGCCGCTGTGCTTCGGCCGGCACCCGACATGCCCGTGAGGACCAGCACCTCGGGCTGGTCGACGGGGATCGCGCCCGGATCTGCGGGGGGATCAGATGCGCTCGGGGTGTCGGCCACGGGGCCATTGTGGCGCACTGTTGCTGATCGAAGGCCTAGTCACCCAGAATCTCGCCGGTCGCGGTGTCGACTCCCCCGGTTGGACGCTGCCCCGCCAGCGCCTGGTGGATGGTGACGGCCAGACCGGGGCCAATTCCGGACACCTCCTGCAGCGCCACCGGGTCAGCGGCCTTGACGTTTCGCAGTGACCCGAAGTGGCGCAGGAGGGCCTTCTTGCGCGCGGGGCCGAGCCCCGGAATTGCATCCAGCGCGCTGGCCGTCGTGGCTCGGCCCCGCCGTTGACGCTGGTATGCGATCGCAAAGCGATGCGCCTCGTCGCGCACCCGCTGGAGCAGGAAGAGCCCCTGCGAGCCGCGCGACAAGATGTTCGGCTGGTCATCCCCCGCGACCCATACCTCTTCGAGCCGCTTGGCCAGCCCCACCACGGTGACGTCAGTGATGCCCAGCTCTGTCACGGCGTCGGCCGCGGCCGCTGCCTGCACCGGACCGCCGTCGACGACGACCAGCTGCGGTCGGTACGCGAACCGCTTGGGGCGCCCACTCTCGTCGTCAGCATCGGCACTGCGGTCCTCGATCAACCGGCGGAACCTGCGACCCACCACTTCTGCCATCGCTGCGGGATCATCCCCGCCCTGGGTCTTCACCGAGAATCGTCGGTAGTCACTGGTGCGCGGCATGCCGTCTTCGAACACGACCATCGAGGCAACCGGGTCAGTACCCGCGAGGTGCGAGATGTCGAAGCACTCGATCCTGAGGGGGGCCTCGGCCAGACCCAAAGCCTCCTGCAGCTCCTCCAGAGCCACCGCCCTGGCCGTCAGGTCACCGGATCTGCGGACCTTGTGCTGCACCAGGGCGTGCGAAGCATTCTGCGCCACCGTTTCCATGAGGACGCGCTTGTCTCCTCGTACCGGACGACGCACATCGACGTGAGCGGCGCGTCGCTCGGAGAGCCAGGCGCTGACCAGGGCAGGGTCCGTCGGCTCGACACCGGTGAGCACCTCACGTGGGATCGACTCGGGGACCAGCTCGCCGTAGAGGTACGTCAGGAACTGCTCCATGAGGGCCGAGCCGTCTACGTCGGCGACCTTCTCGGTGACCGTGCCCCGCTGGCCACGGACCCGGCCGCCACGCACGTGAAAGACGTGAAAGGCGGCCTCGAGCTCGTCCTCGACCATGGCGATCACGTCGGCGTCGGTGTCGTCGGGCAGCACGACGGTGTTGCGCTCAAGGGCTCGTTCGAGCGCTTTGATGTCGTCTCTCAGCCGCGCAGCTCGCTCGTACTCTTGGCCGGCAGCAGCCGCCTGCATCTCGTGCTGCCGATCCTTGAGGAAGCGTCCGGTGTCGCCTGCCAGGAAGGCGCATAGGTCGTCGACCAGGGCGCGGTGCTCCTCTGGCGAGATCCGCTCTACGCACGGCGCTGTGCACTTGTCGATGTAGCCGAGCAGACACGGACGTCCCATCTGCCCGGCCCGCTTGAAGACGCCGTTGCTGCACGACCGGATCGGGAAGACCCGCAGCAGCTGGTCGAGCGTCTCGCGGATCGCCCAGGCATGTGAGTACGGACCGAAGTAGCGCACTCCCTTGCGTTTGGAGCCCCTCATCACCTGTGCACGAGGGAACTCCTCGCCCACACTCACGGCGAGAAAGGGGTAGCTCTTGTCGTCGCGGTACTTGACGTTGAACCGTGGGTCGAACTCCTTGATCCACGCGTACTCGAGCTGGAGCGCCTCGACCTCGGTGGCCACCACGGTCCAGGTGACCGACGACGCCGCCCAGACCATGGAGCGAGTACGAGGGTGCAGCGCTTCCGGATCCTGGAAGTACTGCCCCAGCCGACTGCGGAGACTCTTCGCCTTGCCGACGTACACAACCCGACCATCGGCGTCGAGGAACCGGTAGACCCCAGGTCGGTCAGGAACGCTGCCCGAGGCCGGACGGTAGAGCGCGGGGTCCATGACGATGCGCTACGCGCGCACGACCTCGCCACCATCGACGGCGACCGGCACAGGGGGCAACGGTGCTGGAGCGGGCCCGGCCACCACGGAACCGTCTTCGATCGAGAACCTCGACCCGTGGCACGGGCAGTTGATGGTGCCGTTCGCCACCTCGTTGACCGGGCAGCCCTGATGGGTGCAGATCGACGAGAAGGCCACGAACTCGCCAGCTTTCGGCTGGGTCACGACCACCTCGGGATCGCTGAGCACGACCCCGCCACCCTCAGGCACATCGGCCGTGGACACCAGTGCCTCGGCGCCAGAGCTGCCGCCCCCACCGCCCGGCGTGGAGGTGTCGGGCGTCGGCGAGGAGCCGCCGCTGGTGACGGTCGAGTCGCTGCTGCCGCATGCGGCCAGGACGGCCCCGCCTGCCACAGCCGCACCTGCAACGCCCATGCCGCGCAGCAGCGCGCGACGTTCGAGTGACTGCTTCTGCTGGTCCATCTGGCTCCTTGACATGGTCGTTAGCGGGAGGCGGTCCGTCGTCTGCGCTTGGGTTGGGCCTTCTCCGGCCTGACGATTGTGGCCAGAAACGACCCCGTGTGGCTGTCATCGACTGCGGCCACTTGCTCTGGTGTTCCCTCCGCCACAATCTTTCCACCACCCGAGCCTCCCTCGGGCCCGAGGTCGATCAGCCAGTCAGCAGTCTTGATCACATCGAGGTTGTGCTCGATCACGATCACCGAGTTACCCGCATCGACCAGCCGCCCGAGGACGCCGAGCAGTTTGCGGATGTCTTCGAAGTGCAATCCGGTCGTCGGTTCGTCGAGCACGTAGACGGTGCGGCCGGTCGAGCGCTTCTGCAGCTCGGCTGCCAGCTTCACCCGCTGTGCTTCGCCGCCGGAGAGTGTCGGCGCTGGCTGCCCGAGCCGGACATACCCGAGCCCAACGTCGGTGAGGGTCTGGAGGTGGCGGGCGATCGCCGGGATGGCGGCAAAGAACTCCAGCCCCTCCTCGATCGGCATGTCGAGCACTTCGGCAATGGTCTTGCCTTTGAAGTGCACCTCCAGCGTCTCGCGGTTGTAGCGCGCCCCGTGACACACCTCGCACGGCACGTAGACGTCGGGCAAGAAGTTCATCTCGATCTTGATCGTGCCGTCGCCGGTGCAGGCCTCGCACCTGCCACCTTTGACGTTGAACGAGAAGCGACCCGGTTGGTAGCCCCGGACCTTCGACTCAGGGCTGTTCGCAAAGAGCTTGCGCACGTGGTCGAAGACCCCGGTGTACGTCGCCGGGTTGGAGCGTGGAGTTCGGCCGATCGGGCTCTGGTCGACGTGCACGACTTTGTCGATGTGTTCGAGCCCGCTGACCTTCGTGTGCCGGCCAGGGACAGCTCGGGCGGAGTAGACGTGTCGGGCGAGAGACGCGTAAAGGATGTCGTTGACCAGAGTTGACTTCCCCGATCCGCTGACCCCGGTCACCGCGGTGAGGACCCCCAGCGGGAAGGACACCGTGACGTCTTGCAGGTTGTGCTCACGCGCCCCGTGCACCACGATCTCGCGCCCCGGCGTCAAGGGGCGTCGGACCGACGGGGTGTCGATCTCGAGCCGGCGGTCCAGGTAGGCCCCCGTCATGGAGTCAGTGCTCGCGAGCAGGTCGTCTACCGTGCCCGAGACCACGACCTGCCCGCCGTGCTCGCCGGCACCGGGCCCGATGTCGACGACCCAGTCAGCAGCCCGAATCGTGTCCTCGTCGTGCTCGACCACGATCAGCGTGTTGCCGAGGTCGCGGAGCCGGATCAACGTCTCGATCAGGCGGTGGTTGTCGCGTTGGTGAAGCCCGATACTCGGCTCGTCCAGAACGTAGAGGACGCCGACGAGTCCCGAGCCGATCTGGGTGGCCAACCGGATGCGCTGGGCCTCTCCCCCGGCCAAGGTTCCGGCCGCGCGGTCGAGTGAGAGGTAGTGGAGACCCACGTCGATCAGGAAGCGAAGCCGCTCGTTGACCTCCTTGAGCACGCGCAACGCGATCTGTTCCTCACGGGCCGACAGCTCGAGCGACAGCAGAAAGTCGGCTGCGTCACCGATCGGCAGGGCGGCGACCTCGGCGATCGAACGACCCCCCAACGAGACAGCCAGGGCGATCGGCTTCAACCGGGCACCACCGCAGGCGCTGCACGGGATCTGACGCATGTATCCCTCGAAGCGTTCGCGCGAGGTGTCGGTCTCGGCCTCTGCGTGACGTCGCTTGACGTAGGGAACGACCCCCTCGAAGGTCGCGTAGTACGAACGCTGTCGCCCGTACCGGTTGCGGTAGCGGACGTGCACCTGCTCGTCGACGCCGTGGATGACGGCCCGGCGCACCTTGATCGGCAGCTTGCCGAACGGCTTGTCGATGTCGAAGCCCATCTCGTCGGCCAGCGACTCAAGCAGTCGGGTGAAGTACTGGCTCGTGTGGGCACCGGTCCAGGGCGAGATCGCCCCTTCAGCGAGCGACTTCCCCGGGTCGGGGACGAGCAGGTCTTCGTCCACCTCCATCTGGGTGCCCAGTCCGTGGCAGTCGGGACAGGCGCCGTAGGGGCTGTTGAACGAGAACGACCGCGGCTCGAGCTCGTCGAACGAGAGGCCGTCGCGGGTGCAGGCAAGGTGTTCGGAGAACGTCCGCTCTCGCTCGGGGTCGTCGTCTGCCAAGTCGACGAAGTCGAGAACTACCAGCCCACCCGCCAGCCCCAGTGCCGTCTCGACCGAGTCGGTCAGCCGCTGCTTGGACGAGGACTTCACGGCTAGCCGGTCGACCACGACCTCGATCGTGTGCTTCTTCTGCTTGTTGAGCTTCGGCACCTCGCCCAGCGGGTGCACGGTGCCGTTGACCCGGACCCGCGCGTAGCCCTGGGCCTGCAGCTGCCGGAAGAGATCCACATACTCGCCCTTGCGTCCCCTGGCCACGGGAGCGAGCACCTGGAAGCGAGATCCAGGCTCGAGCGCGAGAACCTGGTCGACGATCTGTTGCGGAGTCTGCCTGGCGATTGCGTCGCCACAGACCGGGCAGTGCGGATGGCCGATCCTGGCGTAGAGCAGGCGCAGGTAGTCGTAGACCTCGGTGATGGTGCCTACCGTCGACCGCGGGTTGCGCGATGTCGACTTCTGGTCGATCGACACCGCCGGCGACAGGCCCTCGATGAAGTCGACATCAGGCTTGTCCATCTGGCCCAGGAACTGCCGGGCGTACGCCGAGAGGCTTTCGACGTAGCGACGCTGTCCTTCGGCAAAGATGGTGTCGAACGCCAAGCTGGACTTACCGGAGCCGGACAGGCCGGTGAAGACGATCAGGGCATCGCGCGGCAGGTCGAGCGACACGTCCTTGAGGTTGTGCTCGCGTGCTCCGCGCACGACTAGCCGGTCAACCACGCGTCATCCTCATCAGTCGGCCATTTCCTGGGGCTCCGCCAGCCTAACCAGTCACACCGACAGGTTCTTCCTGAAGCCTGGGGTAGGACGGGTACCGTCAGACCATGACCACCGCAGCCCACCTGGCCGTGCCCCTCACTCACCTGACCGAGCTCGAGACGGCCGAGGCATGTCTCCGGGCAGATCTGACGGGTCGAGACGAGGAGTGGGCTGCGGCCGCTTCGGGCCTCCCCGACTGGACGCGGGCCCAAGTGGTGGGGCACCTGGCGGGGAGCGCTCGCGGGCTGATCAATCTCTGTGAGTGGGCGTCCACCGGTGATGAAACACCCATGTACGCGTCCCCCGAGGCCCGGGCTACCGAGATCGACCGGCTGGCCGCACTGCCGTGGAGCGAGCTCACCGCCCAGGTCGAGGTGGCCGGTGCGGAGCTCCGCGACCGCCTGGCCACTCTCACCGAACCGCTGGTGACGCGATCGCTCCGACTTGCCTCGGGCGCGCGGATCGCGGCGGTCGACCTAGCGGCGGTGCGGATCCGGGAGATCGAGATCCACCGGGTCGACCTGGCGGCTGAGTACCAGCCGGTCGACTGGTCGACGACGTTCACCCTGCGCACCCTGGGCCAGCTGACTTCCTTCTTCCGCGACCAACGTGAGGTCCCAGCGTGCGTCCTGCGCAGCGTCGACTCCGGTCGATGCTGGGAGGTGGGCGACACCGGACCTGACCTGCTGGGCATCGAGGCCGACCTGCTTGCCTGGCTGGTTGGGCGTGCGCACGGCCCACTGCGGACGTCGGACGACAGCCTGGTTCCCGCCGCCCCGCGATGGGTCTAACGCAGATCGCGGAAAGAGTCGCACGACCAGAGGAGACGCTGTGCCCTACACCGGAGATGTGACCGTTGGGGGCCCCGCCCAGGTCCACGAGCTGCCAGAGCTGATCGTCAGCAAGGTGGCGGTCGGTCCGTACGACAACAACAGCTACCTCCTCAGGTGCCGCCGATCAGGGGCCCAGCTGTTGATCGATGCCGCGGCCGACCCCGACGTCCTCACCGAGCTCGTCGGCCCCGACGGCCTCGACACCATCGTCACCACGCATCGCCACGCCGACCACTGGCAGGCCTTGCCCGCGCTGGTCGACGCCACCTCAGCCACCACCGTTGCGCATCCCCTGGACGCTCCTGAGCTGCCGGTCACTCCCGACGTAGTGGTGGACGGCGGCGCAGTGGTCGCCTTCGGCGAGGTGACGCTGGGGGTGATCCACCTCAGGGGCCACACTCCCGGCAGTATCGCTCTGCTCTACGACGACCCGGAAGGTCCGCCCCATCTGTTCACCGGCGACAGTCTCTTCCCCGGGGGTGTCGGCAAGACCACGCCCGACACATTCCCACAGCTCATGGCCGACGTGACCGAACGAATCTTCGACCGGCTTCCCGACGAGACGTGGTTCTACCCTGGCCACGGCAAGGACTCCACGCTTGGAGCTGAGCGACCCCACCTCGACGAGTGGCGCGACCGCGGCTGGTAGATGTGGACGGGCCCGCCACATCACGGTCAGCCAGAATCTGACGAGGGTGCGTCGACGGAACGAAACAGGTAGATCCCCACCACAACTCCGCTGACGGCGAAGCTTTCTCCGGTCCCGAAAACCTTCTGCCGACTCGATTGCCCCGTGGACACAAACACGTAGCCAACGTTCGCCAGTTTCCACCCCTCTGCTTCGATCGCCGCCAGATCCCCCGCGTTGTCGTGGTGACTTCGGCTACCTGAGTCAGCCTCACCAAACCGCACGTCACGTGAAGACTCCGCCACCTCGAGCTGAATCTCGAAGAACGTGTCGTTTCGCTCGCGAGCCCTTCGGGCGAGCTCACGGCTTGCCGGTGGGCCGTCGCCACGAACAAGCTCTCCTTGGGACGCACCACAGTCGAGACAGATGGTGGCTCCGGAGGCACCCTGCATGACATTCCGATGAGTGCACGACCCAATCGATCCCGTCATGGAAACCTCCGACGGCTAGGGACGTGGCACAACGCCTCGCGCTTGAGGCGACACTAGTCCGCACCCATCAACTGTGTTGCCTCTGTTACCAAAGCTGCACAGTGGCTGTGCCGGCGCTCACATCCACGAGCTGAGGTCGCGTCCCAACCAGCTGGCAAGCTCTGTGTTGTCGTCGCGGAACCGGGCCCGAAGTTCTCTCCTGAGGTCCGGATCCATGGGCGGATAGTCGTCGCCCGAGACGACGTCGAGTCGTCGCTCCGGAGGTGTGTCGCCTGCCCGCTCGGAGTTCACGGTGCGGTTGCCGAAGGTGTTGCGCTCGCGCACCTGTACATCACCCACGCCTTTCTCATCGACACCAAGAAACCGGCAGGTCCCGCGCAGGACGCCAAGAGGATCCGCACGCAGGTCATCGGTGAGATGAACGAGGATGCGGTCCCGGCCAACGCGATCGGCCAGGTCTCCCAGCTGGCGAAGATAGCGTCCCCGGTCAAGATAAGAACCCATGGCGGGCTGTCCGTCACGCTTGGCCCCAAGTCGCCGGGGCTCAGCCTCGATCGCCTCAGCAAAGGTTTCCAGCTGCTCGGCGCCCTTGCTGCGCGAGAACCAGTAGTGCGAGTACGCCCGAGACACGGGTTCGCGCAGGACGGCAATGAACGAGGCGGAGGGCAGCGCCTCGGCCATCGCGCGGCGGGCCCGGTCCTTGTAGAGGTAGAAGGGGGTCGACTCACCCCATGCCTGCTGGTCTGGGGACGGGATGAACTGCTCCTCGTACCACGACAGTCCTCGACCGTGGTGCTTGTCGAAGAAGTGCAGCTCCTTCGGGTCGGAGACCCACACCTGCGGAAGCTGGCCCAGCAGGTCGTGCAACGTGGTGGTGCCGGACTTCTGGGCGCCAACGATGATGAAGGTGGGCAACGGCACCCCACCACCCTAAGGCGGTCAGGTCAGGTGTCGACCGTTGGCGCGTCGGACCGGCTACTCGTGCGAGTTGTGGTCTTCCCTGTGTCCATGCAGGGCACCGCTGTGCGCATGAGCTGAGGGATCCCGTTTCGCCTTTGCCAGGCTGGCGACTGTGGTGACAGTGAGCGTGACGATGATGAAGACCAGAGAAAGTGCCGTCGGGATCTTCGGAATCTCCGGGATCACCTCGTGGAAGAAGGTCAGGATCAGCTTCACACCGATGAACGCCAAGATGATCGAGAGTCCGACCGCGAGGTAGATCAGCTTGTCGAGCAGGTTGCGCAGCACAAAGAAGAGCGCTCGCAGACCGAGCAGCGCGAAGGCGTTGGCCGCAAAGACCAGGAACGGTACCTCGGTCACACCGAAAGTGGCCGGAATCGAGTCGAGGGCAAAGAGCAGGTCGGTCGACCCGATCGCTACGAAGACCAGAGCCATCGGAGTCCAGCTCCGGATTCCTTCCCGGGTGATCCGCAGCTTGTTGCCGTGGTAGTCATCGGTGATTCGCATGCGCTTACGGGCGAACTTCAGTACCGCGTTGTCATCGAGGTCGGCGTCTTCGTTGCGATGCCGGTAGAGCTGAACTGCGGTCCAGATGAGGAAGAGTCCGAAAATGACGAACGTGAAGGCGAAGTACTCGAGCGCAGCTGCACCCACCGCGATGAAAATGGCCCTTAGCACCAGCGCCAGGGCGACACCGATCAACAGGGCCCGCTGCTGCAGCTCACTCGGCACCGCGAAGCGCGCAAAGATGATGACGAAGATGAAGAGGTTGTCGACCGAGAGGCTCTTCTCGACCAGCCATGCCGCGTAGTACTGGGTGCCGAAGTCAGCACCCGCCTGGGTCCAGACCACGACTCCGAAGGCCAATGCCACGCCGATGTAGAAGATGGACCACAGGGTGGCCTCCCGCATGGACACGTCGTGCGGGTTGCGCCCCACCACGAAGTCGATGACGAGCAGAACGAGAACCAGCCCCACGGTCGCCGCCCATGCCCAGAGCGGAACGTCCATCGTCAACCCTTCTCGTCTTCAGCTACCTCCCACCGGACTCGGCAGTGCCTGCCATCGTACTGGAAACAAGCGAACTGCGCTTCGGGGGTTATCCGCCGTCGCCATGTCGCCGCGTGTGGAGCAGGCTCGTGACAGCGGTTACCGCCAGAACCGCCACGATGACGGCCAGGCTGACCGTGACAGGGATCTCCGGTGCCCACGACACCGGTTCCCCGCCGTTCACGAACGGAATGGTGTTGGTGTGCAGGGCTTCCAGGATCAGCTTGACTCCGATGAAGCCCAGCACGACCGCCAGACCCATGCTCAGGAAGACGAGCCGGTCGAGCAGACCGCCCAGCAGGAAGTAGAGCTGCCGCAGGCCCATCAGGGCAAACGCATTCGCCGTGAACACGAGGTAGGGCTCCTGTGTGAGGCCGAAGATCGCCGGGATGGAGTCGAGCGCGAAGAGCAGGTCGGTGGTGCCGATCGCCACCATGACGATCAGCATCGGGGTGAAGAGACGCCGACCGTCGACTATCGTCCGAAACTTGTTGCCGTCGTACGTCTCGGTCGTCGGCAGAACCGACCTCACCCAGCCGATCACCCGGTTCTCCCGGAACTCCTCACTCTCTTCCTCGTCGTGCCGGGCGAGGTGGTAGGCCGTGTAGATGAGGAAAGCGCCGAAGAGATAGAAGACCCAGGAGAAGCGGGCGATCGCAGCAGCACCCAAGGCGATGAACCCGGCGCGCATCACCAGCGCTAGCGCGATCCCGATCAGCAGCACCAGCTGCTGGCTCTGCCGTGGGACGCGGAAGCGCGACATGATGATGACGAAGATGAAGAGGTTGTCGACGGAGAGCGAGTACTCCGTGAGCCAGCCCGCATAGAACTGACCGGCGTAGTTGCCGCCGAACTGTGCGGCGATGAATCCCCCGAAGACGATGGCCGCGCCGACATAGAAGATCGTCCAGAGCGATGCCTCGCGCATGGACACCGCGTGGGGACGCCGAACTGCCAGCAGGAAGTCGAAGGTGAAGACCAGCACCAGGCCGACCAGTGTGGCTACCCAGAGAGTGCCATCGATCTGCACAGCACTCCTTTGGCTACGGGGAACGGAGGACGGAAACCGTCAGCCGACGGACGCCGACGTCACATTCTGGCCCATCACGGGGCACCCGCCTCGCGCATCCCCCGCAGCTCCTTCTTCAGCTCAGAGATCTCATCGCGCAGGCGGGCAGCCACCTCGAACTGGAGCTCACCTGCGGCGGCCTGCATCTGGTCGGTCAGCTGACCGATCAGGTCGGCGAGATCGGCGCTGGGCAAGGTCGCCAGATCGGCTGCATGGCGGCCGACCTCGGCGGCTCTCGACCCAAGGCCGGGTACCGGTGCCTTCCCACGACTCTGCGTCCGACCGGAGCCGCCCAGCAGCTCTTCGGTGTCTGCCACTTCGCGAGCCAGCATCTCCGTGATGTCGCCGATGCGTTTACGCAATGGCTCAGGGTCGATCCCATGTTCCTCGTTGTAGGCGACCTGCTTGGCCCGACGGCGGTTCGTCTCGTCGATCGCGTGCTCCATCGACCGGGTGATCCGGTCGGCGTACATATGCACCTGTCCCGACACGTTGCGTGCTGCTCGCCCGATCGTCTGGATGAGCGAGGTGCCCGATCGCAGGAACCCCTCTTTGTCGGCATCGAGGATGGCGACTAGGGATACCTCGGGCAGGTCGAGACCCTCGCGCAGCAGGTTGATCCCCACGAGAACGTCGTACTCCCCCATCCTCAGCTCACGTAGCAGCTCAACCCGGCGGAGGGTGTCGACCTCTGAGTGCAGGTAACGGACGCGGACGCCGAGGTCGAGCAGGTAGTCGGTCAGGTCTTCGGACATCTTCTTGGTCAAGGTGGTCACGAGGACGCGCTCGTGTCGTTCCTCCCTGAGCCGAATCTCGTGCAGCAGGTCGTCGATCTGCCCGGATGTGGGCTTCACGATCACTTCGGGGTCGACCAAGCCGGTCGGTCTGATGATCTGCTCAACCACCCCCTGACCCCGTGCGAGTTCGTACGTTCCGGGAGTCGCCGACAGGTAAACCGTCTGGCCGACCCGCTCAACGAACTCATCGAACGTCAAGGGGCGGTTGTCCATGGCGCTCGGCAGCCGGAACCCGTGGTCGACGAGGGTGCGCTTGCGTGACATGTCCCCCTCGTACATCGCACCGATCTGCGGCACCGTGACATGGGATTCGTCGATCACCAGCAAGAAGTCTTCTGGGAAGTAGTCGAGCAGGCAGTTAGGTGGAGTACCTGCCGCACGACCATCAATGTGCCGCGAGTAGTTCTCGATACCGGAGCACGATCCAACCTGCCGCATCATCTCGATGTCGTAGGTGGTGCGCATCCGCAGACGTTGTGCCTCAAGAAGGTTGTTCTGCTGCTCGAGGGCGGCCAGGCGTTCGGCTAGCTCTGTCTCGATCGCCGTGATGGCCCGCTCCATGCTTTCGGGTCCGGCGGCGTAGTGCGATGCCGGAAAGACGTACATCTCCTCGTCCTCCGTGATCACCTCACCCGTCAAGGGATGGAGCGTCGAAAGCCGTTCGATCTCGTCGCCGAAGAACTCGATTCGCACTGCATGCAGCTCGTAGACGGGGATCACCTCGACCGTGTCGCCGCGGACGCGGAAGGTGCCTCGAGTGAACGCCAGGTCGTTGCGGGTGTACTGCACATCGACCAGGTGGCGGAGCAGGCTCTGCCGGTCGATCGAGTCGCCGACCCGGAGGCGCACCATGCGGTCGACGTACTCCTGTGGCGTGCCAAGACCGTAGATCGCCGACACCGTGGCCACCACGATGGTGTCGCGCCGAGTGAGCAGACTGTTCGTGGCCGAGTACCGAAGCCGCTCGACCTCATCGTTGATCGCGGTGTCCTTCTCGATGTACGTGTCAGTTTGCGGGATGTACGCCTCTGGCTGGTAGTAGTCGTAGTACGACACGAAGTACTCGACGGCGTTGTTCGGCAGCAGCTCGCGGAACTCATTGGCCAGCTGTGCGGCCAAGGTCTTGTTGGGCGCCATCACCAAGGTGGGTCGTTGCAGCTTCTCGACCAACCATGCGGTGGTGGCTGACTTTCCGGTGCCGGTGGCACCGAGCAGGACCACATCGGGCTCTCCCGCTGCAATGCGCTGCTCCAGCTCGGCGATCGCATCGGGCTGGTCACCGCTCGGGACGAAGTCGGATATGACTTCGAACGGAGCCACCGTTCGCGTGATGTCTGAGGAGGGGCGCACGCGTCCACGCTAGCTCTCGGGACCGACAGGTGGATCCTGGCCGGTGATCTGACGCCACAGGGTGCCGGCCAGGGCCAGCAGCTCTGCCTCGGACCCGGAGTTGTCGATCACCTCGTCCGCAAGGGCGAGCCACTCCGCACGACTGGGCTGGCTGCTCATTCGTGCTGCGATCTGATCGGCCGAGAGGCCGCGCCCGAGCAGGCGCTGACGCCGCACGTCATCGGGCGCATCCACGACCACCACGAGGGGCGTCTCATCGAACGGGCTCCGCCCCGGCAGGGGGACCTCGTAGACGCGCACTGATCCGACCGGCGCATGGGCGAAACGACGCTGCCCTGCCTCATGCACCAGAGGATGGATGATCCCCTCGAGCTCGGCGAGGAGGGCAGGGTCGGTGAAGACGAGGTCTGCCATCGCTGCGCGGTCGAGCGACCCGTCGGCAGCCACGACCTTCGGCCCCAACAGGTTCTCGACGGCCGCGCGCCCCTTCGTTCCGGGTTCCACGACGTCTCGAGCCAGCTGGTCAGCGTCCACGACGTAAGCACCCCACTCGTGGAACACCGACGCCACCCGGGACTTGCCCGATCCGATGCCCCCCGTCAGCACGATCGGCCGAACAGCATGAGCCACCACCACTCCCACCCACGCCCTTCCTGATCGACGCTGTCAACCCGACCTGGGCCACCCTAGGGCGGTCCGCGCTCGCTCAGGTGCGGCATGCCCGGTCGGCGACGCTACGGTGTTCCACTGTGGCTGAGCACGACACGGCGCGACCCGTCGCCGGAGAACCGGACACCGGGCGGTCCTATGACGACCTCCCGGAGTCGGACGTTGCCACCGTGCTGCAGGTCCCCCTGCTCTGGTCATCGGCTCCGACCGCCAACCCTGATGGGAACACTCGCAAGAGTCCACATGGCCGTCACCGCGCGACTCCGGCGGCTCCCCCGACGTCTCGCCGCCGTCCGCGCGACGGCGACCGGTCACGTTGGGCAGGCCACCCACTCACCGCAGCAGTACGGGTCGGGGTGATCTCAGCCGTGCTGGTGCTTGCCGGCTTTGCTGCAGCGCTGCTGGCCTTGGCTGTCTGGCTTCCCTAGTAGGCGCCGCGGCGTCTCAGCACCGCCAGCACCGTCTTCAACATGATCGTGATGTCCATGGCGAGCGACCAGTTCTCGACGTAGAGCAGGTCGAGCCGTACCGACTCGTCCCAGGTGAGGTCGGAGCGTCCTGAGACCTGCCACAGCCCGGTGATCCCCGGCTTGACCACCAGTCTGCGCCGCACCAGCGAGGCATACCGGTCCACCTCAGTAGGCAGCGGAGGTCGCGGTCCGACAAGAGACATGCGCCCGAACAGGACGTCGAAGAACTGCGGCAGCTCGTCGAGGCTGAAGCGGCGAAGGTGCCGACCGATCGGCGTCACGCGGGGGTCCTCTTTCACCTTGAAGAGGGTGCCGTCCGACTCGTTCAGATGTTCCATCTCGGCCTGTCGGGACTCCGCGTCGACGTACATGCTGCGGAACTTGTGGATCACGAATGGGCGGCCGTGACGACCGATCCGCACCTGGCGGAACAGCACCGGGCCGCGCGAGGTCACCGCCACCGCAAGCGAGATGCCGAGCAGGACCGGCGCCAGCAGGATGATGGACAGCAAAGCCAGGAACCGGTCCAGCCCTCCCTTCACGATCCTTCGGACACCCGAGAACTCCGGCTCCTCGACGTTCAGCAAGGGAAGACCGGCGACGGGACGGATATGAATTCGAGGGCCGGAGATGTCGGTGAGGCGCGGCGCCACCAGCAGCGTGACCCCCGATCCTTCAAGGTCCCAAGACAGACGTCGTAGATCGTTCTGCGAGACGTCGGACCAGGCCGTCACCGCCACGGTGTCGGCTCCAACCTCAGAGAGGACGTCGAGCACGTGGTCGCTGTCGCCAAGGACAGGCACACCCTCGACGGCGTCGGCACGTGGACGATCGATGCAGACCGCGGCAATCTCAAGGCCGGCATGGGGCTCGCGGCGCATCGTCCGGATCAGCTCTGCCACCGAGCGCTCCAGACCCACGACCACGACCCGCTGCATGCACCGACCACGACGTCGCAGGGTGTGAAGCATCTGCCGCGCACCCCAGTGCACGAACAGTGAGAGCAGCATGGCGGTGGGCAGCCCCACCACAACCACTCCGCGTGTGAGCTCGATGGTGAAGGCATACGCCATGGTTCCGATGACAGCGAGGAAGGCCACGCTCGTGTGGAAGAGCCGCTTGTACTCTTCGCTGCCGTTGCCCACGAATCGGTGCTCGTAGGTGCGTCCCACAGCCAGGGCCGCGATCCACGCAGGTGGGAACAGCAGCACCACCCAGACATCGACCGGGGACGCGAAGGCCGTGATCGCCACCAAGGCAGCGATGAGGGCCGCAATCCCGTCGGCGAGGACCACCGATGCCGTGTACCGCCGGAGCCAGGTAGGAGCGGCCTGGACAACCGGACCGAGCTGGGCATAGTCACGGGGATCGTGCGACCCGCTGACCGTCGGCTGCGCCGGCTGCTGAGGAAGGTGTGTGATCACGGCGAGCGCGTCTGGCTCAGTGGTGGATGCAGGTCGCATCACACCGCTGGCTGACGCGGTGGCAGCTGGCTCCTCGACGTGTCGCATGACCCCCCTCAGGTCGTAGCCCTGAGTCTGCCCTGTCTGGGCCCGCAGCGGTGCAGGATCACCGTAGACGAACGGCCGATTTCACCCGGCCGCGTCGTCTCGATCACCTAGCGTTAGACAGTAGTCACCCCTGGTAGTGGGACCTCGTCCGAGAGGATGCCCGGGCCGCCCCAGGGCGGGTCCCCCGCACCGTTCCACTAGGTTGGCCGCCAGTTTCCTTCGAGAGGTTGACGTGAGCGAGCAGACTGACTCCGAGCCCGCCCTGCAGATCACCCTGCACGGCGACGACCTGTCGTGGCTCCACCTGATGCTGGAGGGAGCCCTGCCGGCGGCCTACGCCCTGAGCTCCGGTACGACGGGCTTGCCCGCCCCCACCCTCACGGTGCCCGACGGCAGCCTGACTCCCGGACGACAGGTCGACCTGCTCGACCCCGAAGGGGCCACGCTGGCCACGCTGGTTGTCGAGGCCACCGATGGGCCGAACATTGCCGGGCAGGTGACGCCTCGGAGCGGCTTCAGCATCGTCGACCACCTTCGGTACCGCTCCAGCCCGCGTGACACGGCTGACGCCTGGCCCAACGGTCCGGTGTGGGCGCTGTGGGTCGACGCTCCGGCGCCCTTCGTCGTCCGGCAGACCGCCAGAGCAGCCGCGCGGGCCGCCGGAGCATCAATAGCCGAGATCGTCCCCATCCCCACTGGCCGTGAGACCAGCCGGATCGCCAACCTTCCGGCCCGCCTGGCTGTTGCCGCGTCCACGCGAGACCCTCAGGACCGAGTCGTCGTCGTGCCCTGGCCCGATGTCCCGTGGGACGAGCAGGGGGTCTGCCTGCGTGCCCGCGTAGCGGCCGCGTACGGAGCAACCGAGCTGCTGACCGTCGCCGGACCAGAGCTCGACTCCACAGCAAGCGAAATCGCGGTGCGACACCTCGACGTGCCGGCCGACCAGAGGGCTATCCCCGATGCCCTGCTCGACGCCTGGGTCAGCGACGGCCAGACGCTCCCCGCATGGGCTGCCGAGCAGTCGGTGGCCGCCGAGCTCCTCGTCCTGCACCGTCCGGCGCACCTGTCCGGGCTCACCGTGCTGCTCAGTGGGCTCTCCGGGTCGGGCAAGTCCACCGTCGCACGCGCACTCGCCGTCCGGCTCGTAGAGCACGAGAGTCGTTCGGTGAGCCTGCTCGACGGTGACGTCGTGCGTCACCACCTGTCGAAGGGGCTGGGCTTCAGCAGGCCTGATCGCATCACGAACGTGCTGCGGATCGGCTTTGTGGCCAGTGAGATAACCAAAGCTGGCGGCGTTGCCGTCTGTTGTCCCATCGCCCCATACGACGAGACGCGTCGCCACGTTCGGGCGATGATCGAAGAGCACGGCACCTTCGTGCTGGTGCACGTGGCCACGCCGTTGGAAGAGTGCGAACGACGCGACCGGAAGGGTCTCTACGCCAAGGCCAGGCGCGGAGAGATTCCCGAGTTCACGGGGATCTCCGACCCGTACGACATCCCCACAGATGCAGAGATCGTCGTCGACACGACAGGACGAACCATCGACGCATGTGTCGACGACGTGTACAACGCACTGGTCCGCTTGGGCGTACTCGCAGCGGCCTAGGCTCAGACGTCGGTGTCGACGACCATCCCTGCGGCGACAGTTGCACCGGACGCCTCATCGATCAAGATGAACGAGCCGGTCTGACGATTACGCCGGTACTCGTCCACGAAGAGCGGCTGCGTGATGCGCAAGGTCAGGCGCCCGATCTCGTTCAGACCCAGGGACGTCGTCTTCTCATCCCGGTGCAGGTCGTTGATGTCGAGCCGGTACTGCAGGTCCTTGACGATCGTCTTCGCCGTGCGCGTCGTGTGCTTGATGATGTAGCGGTTGCCCTCTTGGATCCGGGTGCCCTGCTGCATCCACACGACCATCGCGTCGAGGTCTTGGGTGGCATGCGGGTGGTTGTGCGGGCGGCACAGCATGTCGCCACGACTGATGTCGAGATCATCTGCAAGTCGAACGGAGACGGACATCGGCGGATGAGCTTCCTGCAGCTCTTCACCGAAGAGGTCGATCCCGACCACTCGGGAGGTCAGCCCACTCGGCTGCACCATGACCTCGTCGCCCACCTTGATCGTTCCGCCCGAGACCGTGCCGGCGTACCCGCGGTAGTCGTGGAACGCGTCGGACTGCGGCCGGATCACATACTGCACAGGGAAACGGACGTCGATCAGGTTCTGGTCGGACCCGATGTGGATGTTCTCGAGGTGGTGCAGCAGTGAGCTGCCCTCGTACCACGGCATGTTCTCGGAGCGGTGGACGACGTTGTCGCCCTGAAGCGCCGAGATCGGGATGATCGTGAGGTCAGGGATGTCGAGCTTGGCCGCGAACGCCCTGAAGTCATCGGCCACCTTCTGGTAGGCCGCTTCGTCGTAGTCGACCAGATCCATCTTGTTGACGAGCATGACGACGTGCGGCACGCGCAGCAGCGACGAGAGGAAGGCATGGCGCCGGCTCTGCTCGATGACACCGTTGCGCGCGTCGACGAGGATCATCGTGAGGTTCGCGGTCGAGGCTCCGGTCACCATGTTGCGGGTGTACTGGATGTGCCCGGGGGTGTCCGCGATGATGAACTTGCGCTTGGGCGTCGCGAAGTAGCGGTAGGCGACGTCGATCGTGATGCCCTGCTCGCGCTCCGCGCGCAGCCCATCGGTGAGCAGCGCGAGGTTGGTGTACTCAGCGCCCTGATCACGCGACGTGCGCTCAACGGCTTCGAGCTGGTCCTCGAAGATCGACTTGCTGTCGTACAGCAGACGCCCGATCAGGGTGCTCTTGCCGTCGTCGACCGAGCCAGCAGTCGCCAGTCTCAGCAGCTCCATCAGAAGTACCCCTCGCGCTTACGGTCTTCCATTGCGGCCTCTGAGGCCCGGTCGTCTGCTCGAGTAGCGCCGCGCTCAGTGATCCGACTCGCGGCGACGTCCTCGATGATCTTGTCCAACGTGTCGGCGTCGGACTCGACGGCTGCCGTACAGGTCATGTCACCCACCGTGCGGTACCTGACCTCGGTCTCGAACACCTCGGCGCCCTCGTCAGCGGGTGTCACGTCGGTGACCGCCATCAGCATGTTGTCGCGCCAGAAGACCGGACGACGGTGGGCATAGTAGATCGACGGAAGCTCGAGCTCTTCGCGTTGGATGTACTGCCAGATGTCGAGCTCGGTCCAGTTCGAGAGGGGGAAGATGCGGATGTGCTCACCCTGACGGTGCCGTCCGTTGTAGAGGCTCCAGAGCTCTGGTCGCTGTGCCTTGGGGTCCCACTGCCCGAACTCGTCGCGGAACGAGAAGACGCGCTCCTTGGCCCGCGCCTTCTCCTCGTCGCGCCTGGCGCCGCCGAACACGGCGTCGAACTTGTTGTCGATGATGCCCTTGAGCAGCGGCACGGTCTGAATGCTGTTGCGGGACGCCCGCGGACCGGTGGGGTCAACGACCAGTCCCTCGGCGATCGCATCTTCGACCGAGGCCACGATCAGTCGGGCACCGAGCTCGTTGACACGCCGGTCGCGGAAGTCGATGACCTCGTCGAAGTTGTGCCCAGTGTCGACATGCATCAACGGGAAGGGGATCTTCGCCGGCCAGAAGGCCTTCTCCGCCAGGCGGAGCATGACGATGGAGTCCTTGCCACCGGAGAAGAGCAGCCCGGGACGTTCGAACTCGGCCGCAACCTCCCGCATGATGTGGATGGACTCCGCCTCAAGCAGGTCCAGCTGCGACAGCTGGTAGTCGATCGACGACACGCTTCTCTCCTTGTTCCGTCGGTCAGCCGTCAGGCCAACGCGGCGAGTACGCCTTCTGCCAGCTCGGGCCGGCAGATGACCAGGTCGGGTAGCAGGGTGTTGGCCTGGTTGTAGACCATCGGGCTGCCATCAATCCGGCTGCAGTGCAGCCCGGCCGCCCGGGCCACCGCAACCGGAGCTGCGCTGTCCCACTCGTACTGCCCCCCGGAGTGGACGTAGGCATCCCCCTCACCAAGGAGGACTGCCATGGCCTTGGCTCCGGCAGATCCCATGGGGACGAGTTCGCCACCAAGTTCCTGCGCCACGTGCTCAGCCTCGGCCGCTGGCCGGGTACGGCTGACCATGAAGCGCGGCCGACCCGAACGGGACGGCGCAAGGACAGGTACATCGTAGGTGGCCAGAGTGAGGTCTTTGGCCGGTAACGCCACAGCGCCCGCCGTGAGTTCGCCCACACTGCCGGAGTCTCCTGCCCCGCGTTCCCACAGGGCCACGTGGATGGCCCAGTCGTCCCGGGGTGGCTCGGAGAACTCGCGGGTGCCGTCGAGCGGATCGACGATCCACACGCGGTCGGCGTCCAACCTCGCCAGGTCGTCGGCGCCCTCTTCGGAGAGAACGGCGTCTTCGGGCCGGTAGGCCTTCAGCGTGGCGGTGATCAGGGCATGGCCCAACCGGTCGCCGGCATCTTTGAGCGCCTTGGAGTCACCGCTGTCGAAACGCTGACGAAGCTCGAGCAGCGCTCGCCCGGCCGCCGTGGCGATCGCCGCGGCGAGTCGACCGTCGTCGGAGAGGTCCTCCGCGCTGAGCGCGTGCTCGTCGAACGCCTCGGGGTCAAGGCCGATCGAGCGACTGGGCACCTCAGGGTTGGTCACGTGCGACCGCTCACTCACCAGCGCCGGTGAGCTTCTCGCGCAGCGCCGCAAGAGCCTCGTCGGTCGCCAGCGAGCCGCCGACCGGCTCGTCCTCTACCTCTTCGGCCACGGTCTCGGACGAGTAGGTCGAAGGAGCGCTGCCCACCTCGAGGGCGGCCTCCTGGTCGGCCTTCTGCGCCTCACCCATCTGCTTCTTGTGTGCCTCGAAGCGCACCTGCGCCTCGGCGTACTGGCGCTCCCACTCCTCGCGCGCCGACTCGAAGCCGGGCTTCCACTCGCCGGTGTCCGAGTCGAAGCCATCGGGGTAGACGTAGTTGCCCTGGTCGTCGTAGGTGGCCGCCATGCCGTACAGCGTGGGGTCGAACTCGACGGTCTCGGTGGCACCCTCGTTCGCCTGCTTCAGCGAGAGCGAGATGCGGCGGCGCTCGAGGTCGATGTCGATGACCTTGACGAAGATCTCGGACCCGACCTGCACGACCTGCTCAGGGATCTCGACGTGGCGCTCTGCCAGCTCGGAGATGTGCACCAGACCCTCGATGCCCTCCTGAACCCGGACGAACGCCCCGAACGGGACGAGCTTGGTGACGCGCCCCGGGACCACCTGGTTGATCTGGTGGGTACGAGCGAACTGCTGCCAGGGGTCTTCCTGGGTGGACTTGAGCGAGAGCGAGACGCGCTCGCGGTCCATATCGACGTCAAGCACCTCGACGGTGACCTCTTGACCGACCTCGACCACCTCGGACGGGTGGTCGATGTGCTTCCAGGAGAGCTCGGAGACGTGGACGAGACCGTCGACGCCGCCGAGGTCGACGAACGCCCCGAAGTTGACGATCGACGAGACGACGCCGTTGCGGACCTGGCCCTTCTGCAGCTGGGTGAGGAAGTCTTGACGGACGGCCGACTGGGTCTGCTCGAGCCAGGCGCGGCGTGAGAGCACCACATTGTTGCGGTTCTTGTCGAGCTCGATGATCTTGGCCTCGATCTCCTGGCCCACGTAGGGCTGGAGGTCGCGCACACGGCGCATCTCGACGAGAGAGGCGGGAAGGAAGCCACGCAGGCCGATGTCGAGGATCAGGCCGCCCTTGACGACCTCGATGACCGAGCCCTTGACGACGCCGTCGGCCTCCTTGATCTGCTCGATCGTTCCCCAGGCGCGCTCGTACTGGGCGCGCTTCTTGGAGAGGATCAGCCGGCCGTCCTTGTCTTCCTTCTGCAGGACGAGAGCTTCCACCGGGTCTCCCACGGCGACGACCTCTGACGGGTCGACATCGTGCTTGATCGAGAGCTCGCGGGAGGGGATGACACCCTCGGTCTTGTACCCGATATCGAGCAGGACCTCGTCGCGGTCGACCTTGACGATCGTCCCCTCGACGATGTCACCGTCGTTGAAGTACTTGATGGTCTCGTCGATAGCGGCGAGGAACGCCTCTTCCGACCCGATATCGTTGACCGCGATCTGGAAGCCAGTGGCCGGATCTTCCTCGATCGTGGGGGTGGGGGCTACCTCGGTGCTACTCGTCATGGGTTAGGGGACTCCGTGCGGACAGTTAGTCGTGGACGTGCGCGCAGGGACCGGTTTCGCGTGCCGAAACCGCCTGAGGTCGGCGGATGCCAACCCAGCTGAAAACGACATGGTGCGAGCGCGAGCCTGCTCCGTCCGAGGACGCGCGGGCCCACAGCGCTCTGAGGAGTCTACGGTGGCGGCCGTGACAGGGTCAATCGAGGGTGGTCCGGGCCGGTTCCCGGTCGATGCCAGCACCAGCGTCCGGGCGGCGCAGCGCTGGTGGGACGCCGACGCCGACGCCTACCAGCACGAGCACGAGAGCCTGCTGGGGTCGGCTCGCTGGCTATGGGGTCCGGAGGGCTGGGACGACGACGATCTCGACCTGCTCCGCGTCCAGGCCGGCTCGCGCGTGCTCGAGCTGGGGTGCGGGGCCGCCGCCGGGGCCAGATGGCTGCGGGCACGGGGCGTCCGCGCTGTCGGGCTGGACGTGTCAGCGCGGATGCTGCAGCACAGCCGCCGGCTCGACGACGACACCGGAACAGTGGTTCCGGTGGTCCAGGGACACGCCGGGCAGCTTCCCTTCCGGTCGGACACCTTCGACGTCGTCGCCACGGCCTACGGAGCACTCCCCTTCGTCGCCGATGCCGGCTCCGTGCTCGCCGAGGTCGAACGCGTCCTCGCGCGAGGAGGTCGTGCCGTGCTCGGCATCTCGCACCCGATTCGCTGGGCCTTTGCCGACGACCCCGGCGAGGCCGGCCTGACGGCCATCCGCCCCTACTTCGACCGCACTCCGTATGCCGAGGTCGACGACCGGGGTGAGGTGTCGTACGTGGAGCACCACCGAACCGTCGGCGACTGGGTCGACCTGGTCGTCGGAGCCGGACTGGTTCTTGATCGACTCGTCGAACCGCCCTGGAAGCCGGACAACCCGGACATCTGGGGTGGTTGGAGCCCGCTCAGAGGGGAGCTCATCCCCGGCACCTTGATCGTGTCAGCCCACAAGCCACCCGGGTACACACCTGGCTGACGCCTCAGTGGGCGGCCTCGTGCCACGTCCGGCCGAAACCGACCGAGATGTCGAGGGCGACCGACAACGGGTAGGCCCCGCGCATCTCGTGCTCGACCAAAGCCGCGACCGCATCGCGCTCTCCGGCGGCGACCTCGAGCACGAGCTCGTCGTGAACCTGCAGCAGCATGCGTGACTGCAGCTGTTCAGCTCGCAGGCGCCGCTCGACCCCGAGCATCGCCACCTTGACGATGTCGGCAGCCGATCCCTGGATCGGGGCGTTCAGGGCCATGCGTTCGGCCATCTCACGGCGTTGCCGGTTGTCGCTGGTGAGGTCTGGCAGATAGCGACGTCTGCCCAGCAGGGTCTCGGTGTAGCCCGTGCGCCTGGCGTCGTCTACGACAGAGGCCAAGTAGTCGCGGACGCCGCCGAACCGGTCGAAGTAGTCGTCCATCAGGCTCTTGGCGTCCTCTGGTCCGACCCCGAGCTGCTGGCTCAGGCCGTACGCCGACAGCCCATAGGCGAGGCCGTACGACATCGCCTTGATCCGGCTGCGCATCTCTGGGGTCACCGCATCGGCTGAGACGTCGAAGACCCGCGAGGCCATGGTGGTGTGGAGGTCTTCACCGGTGTTGAAGGCCTCGATCAGGCCGGCGTCCTCAGACAGGTGGGCCATGATGCGCATCTCGACCTGGCTGTAGTCGGCCGTCATCAACGTGTCAAAACCATCGCCGACGCAGAACGTCGAGCGGATCCGGCGGCCCTCCTCGGTGCGCACCGGGATGTTCTGGAGGTTCGGGTCGGTCGAGGAGAGCCGTCCGGTCGCCGCCACGGTCTGCATGAAGGTGGTGTGGATGCGCCCGTCGCCGGCGACGGAGCGCTGGAGCCCCTCGACGGTGACCAGGAGCTTGGACACGTCGCGGTGGCGCAGGAGATAGGCCAGGAAGGGATGCTGGGTCTGCGCGAAGAGCCCAGTCAGTGCCTCGGCATCGGTCGTGAACCCGGTCTTGGTCTTCTTCGTCTTGGGCATCCCCAGCTCGTCGAAGAGCACCACCTGGAGCTGCTTCGGCGACCCCAGGTTCACCTCGTGCCCGATCTCGGAGTACGCCGACTCGGCAGCGCGCTTGACCTCGGACGCGAACTCCGCGCGCAACGCGTCCAGGGCCTCTTGGTCGACGGCAACACCCACCTGCTCCATCGAGACGAGCAGCCCCGTCAGCGGAAGCTCGACGTCATGGAGCAATGACATCGCGCCGATCTGCTCTACCTCCGGCTCGAGGGCCGACGCGAGATCGAGGGTGGCCAGGGCCCTGACACCCACCTCGTGCGATCGGCTTTCGTCGGCATCGGTGTCGAAGCTCAGCTGCCCGTCGTCGCTCACGTCAGCGAGATCGCGGTGCAGCCATCGAACGCTCAGATCGGCGAGGTCGTAGCTGCGCTGGTCAGGCCGCAGGAGGTAGGCCGCGATCGCAGTATCGACAGCCGGGGTCGGCATCGACAGTCCCATCGCACTCAAGGCCAACATCGGTCCGTTGGCGTCGTGCACGACCAGCTCGGCATCAGCGAGCCAGTGTCCGAGCGCTTCAGTGGACGCGGCGTCCAGCGCGTCACGCGAAAGAGCGGCGACCGCGCCGTCGTCTGCTGCCAGCCCCACCGCCTCGATGACGCCGGTGCCCGAACCCCAGCTGCCCGAGACCGCGATTCCCACACGGGCCGACCCGTGCGTTCCCAGCCACTCGGCCACCTCCGGTGCATGCAGCGTCTGCACCTCGAGATCGGGCGCCGCCTCGACGATCTCGTCCTGGTTCTGGAGTGTCTGGGCCAACCGGTCGCGGAGGATTCGGAACTCCAGGGCATCGAAGACCTGGTGGACGAGCTCGCGGTCCCAGTCGCGCCGCTCCAGATCGTCTGGCCGAGCCTCGAGCTCGACGTCGCGCACGAGCTCGGTGAGCTGTCGGTTCATGATCACCTGGGCCAAGTTGGCTCGTAGCGAATCGCCTACCTTCCCCCGCACCTCGTCGGCCCTGGCGACGAGCTGGTCGAAGGAGCCGAACTCACGGATCCACTTGGTGGCGGTCTTCTCGCCCACGCCCGGGATCCCAGGAAGGTTGTCGCTCGGGTCACCCCGGAGTGCCGCGAAGTCGGGGTACTGGGACGGTGTGAGTCCGTACTTGTCCTCCACCGCGGCCGGAGTCATTCGGGCCAGGTCTGAGACGCCCTTACGGGGGTAGAGCACGGTGACCTGGTCTGAGACGAGCTGGAAGGCGTCGCGGTCGCCGGTGATCACCGATACCTCGAAGCCCTGTTCGGCTGCCTGCGTGCTCAAGGTGGCGATCAGGTCGTCCGCTTCGTAGCCGTCCAGCTCGACCACCGGGATCTGGAGAGCCTCGAGGACCTCCTTGATCAAGCTCACCTGCCCCTTGAACTCATCTGGGGTCTTTGCCCGGTTGGCCTTGTACTCGGGGTACCGGTCACTGCGGAACGTCGCCCGCGAGACATCGAAGGCCACCGCCAGGTGAGTGGGCTGCTCGTCGCGCAGGGCGTTGATCAGCATGGACGTGAACCCGTAGACCGCATTGGTCGGCTGGCCGGTCGCCGTCGAGAAGTTCTCTACCGGAAGCGCGTAGAAGGCCCGATAGGCCAGCGAGTGACCGTCCAGCAGCAGGAGCGTCCGCGCGGTGGTCATGCGCCGATCGTAGGCTGACGAGGTGACCACTGACCTGCCACCGGTCCCTATCCACCAGCGACTCGGTATCGAGATCGTTGCGGCCGCAGCTGACGAGGTGGTCGGCACCCTGCCAGTTGCGGGCAACGAGCAACCTTTCGGCGCCCTCCACGGAGGAGCATCGGTGGTCCTTGCCGAGAGCCTGGCATCCATCGGCTCGGCGTTGCATGCCGGCCGCGATCACGGCGTGGTTGGTGTCGAGGTGAACGCGAGCCACCATCGAGCCGCCACGTCCGGCCTCGTCACCGGACGGGCAGCTCCCCTACGCCTCGGACGCCGGATTGCGACGTGGCAGGTCGAGATCCGCGACGAATCAGGGCAGCTCACCTGTACTGCGCGTGTGACGTGTCTTCTCACACCTCAGTAGCTCCTACGCAGACGTCGCCTGCGCTCGGCACGCTGCAGCTCACCGGCCAGCCTGCGTTTCAACGCTGTGGTCGCGATGGCCCGACGCATGACCAACGGGCTGAACCCGAGCCGGGCGAAGAACCGGTTGCTCTCTCGCGCCGCAGGGAACACACCAACTGACACATAGTCGGAGCCGACATCACTGGCGAACTCCGCAGCAGCAGACACGATCGCCCGTCCCACTCCCCTCCGGCGTCGATCGTCCTTGACGTGCATGAAGGAGATCTGCACGGTATCGGCATCACTGATGGGCGTCAGGGGCATGCGACTCAACACCGCCAGACCCACAACGGTGCCATCTATCTCCGCGACGATCACGCGGTGGGAGGGGTCGGCTCGGAGCGCGTCGAGGCGTTCGCGGATCGCGACCGCCGAGGCCGGCGGACCGAACGGGCCGACGCGACCACCGTGACGCCGCAACTCGTCCCATAGCTCACCGATCGCCAGGACATCGTGCTCGGTCGCCACACGGGTACCCACGATCACTGCTGACACGACTGCGCTCACGGCTCCTCGGATCGTCTGACGCCGCCCAACGCCTTCGGCACTGAGGGCGGCTACGCTCCCCCGTGGCCTTCGGCCAGCGTAATCGTTCGCTGAACAATGGATTCGCGGGCCACCGAGCAGCGATCGAGCGGAAGGAGCCGTTGTGCCCGGCCTCGGCACCCTGCTGAACATCGTCGCCGTGCTTGTCGGCGGCACCGTTGGAACCCTGTTGGGCGACCGCCTACCGGCCCGTGTCAGAGACGTGGTCACCGATGGTCTAGGGCTCGTGACCTTGGTGATCGGCGGACTGAACGCCGCGGCCGTGGTCAATGAGGATCTGGTCGACGAGCTGGGGCGGGGTGTTCCCCTTCTGGTCGTCCTGGGGTCGGTGGTGGCCGGCGGCGTCCTCGGCGCCGCTTTCCGCCTCGAGGCCCGACTCGAGGGGCTGGGGGCGCTGCTGCAGCGCAGGTTCGCGGGAAGGAACGATGCGCCCGAGAGCCGACGACGCTTCATCGAGGGATACGTCACGGCCTCACTGGTCTTCTGCGTCGGTCCCCTGACGGTGCTCGGCTCGCTGGAAGACGGAATGGGTCGTGGCATCGAGCTGCTCGCGCTGAAGTCAGTCCTCGATGGGTTCGCCGCGTTGGCTTTTGCCGCCTCGCTGGGCTGGGGCGTCGTGGCGTCGGCAATAACAGTGTTCGCCGTGCAAGGCAGCTTGACCGTGGTGGGGATGGCAGCGGGCGAGGTGCTGTCAGAGGCTCAAGTCTCCGCGCTGACCGCCACTGGCGGAATCCTGCTTCTCGGCGTTGGCTTTCGGCTTCTGCGGATCAGACCGATTCCAGTCGGTGACCTGCTTCCTGCGCTCGTCGTCGCACCCCTTCTCACCGCGCTGCTGGCAACATTTCTTAATTCGTGACCCGGAACGGGTGACCTGCCACCCTGACCCTGACTATGCTCCGCAAGAACCGCAAGGCGTCGACCCCGGTGCCGGTATCGGTCAGCCGCACCACGCGAGGGAGTCCTAAGAGTGGTTCATTGGTCGGTCACCCGCGTCATTGCCGTCATCGTCGCCGCTCTCGGACTTCTCGGAACTGTCGCCGTCGTCTCCGCCGGTCCCGCAAGTGCTGAGGGCGAAGCAATCCAAGGCACCCTGCGTGACCTGGCCGGCGCTCCCGTTGTCGGGGTCACCATCACCGTCAGCAATGACGGCGGGTTCTCAGACAGCTCGGTGTCCGATGCCGAGGGTGCCTGGGCCGTCGAGGTGCCCGGTCCGGGGGCCTACTCGGTGCTGCTCGACGAGGACACACTTCCGGATGGCACCACGCCACCCACGGTGAACCCCATCACCACGAGCGCCGACCCCGGTACGCCGAGGTTCATCAACTTCCGCCTCGGTGAGCGAGAGCGAAACGTCCAGTCCCGGTGGGACAGGGCGGCACAGCTGTCAGTCGAGGGCTTGCGGTTCGGTCTGGTCCTGGCACTGGCTGCGGTCGGCCTGTCGCTGATCTACGGAACGACTGGGCTCACGAACTTCGCCCATGGCGAGATCATGACGTTCGGCGCCATCTCCACGTGGTTCTTCAACGTCAATCTCGGGATCAACCTCATCGGCGCCGCAGTCCTGGGGGTCATCACCGCCGGAGTCTTCGGCTGGGCCCAGGAACGTGGTCTGTGGCGACCCCTCCGAAAACGAGGCACCGGTCTGATCGCGATGATGATCGTCTCGATCGGATTCGCACTAGCCCTGGCGAACACGTATCTCATCATCTTTGGCGGGGCCAGCCGCCCGTACGCTGACTACGACTCGCAGGCAGGCATCGAGTTCGGTCCGGTGAGCCTGACGCCGAAGGACATGATCTCGATGGTGATTGCTGCGGTCATCCTGGCAATCGCCGGCCTTGCACTGCTGAAGACCCGCATGGGCAAGGCCACGAGGGCCGTGGCTGACAACCCGGCGCTGGCAGCATCATCTGGAATCGATGTCGACCGCGTCATCATGGTGGTCTGGATCAGCGGGGCGGCCCTCGCCGGGCTCGGCGGGGTCATGCTGGCCATGACGCAGCAAGTCTCCTACTTGATGGGCACGCAGACGCTTCTGCTCATCTTCGCCGCCGTCACCTTGGGCGGACTAGGTACAGCCTTCGGTGCACTCGTGGGCAGCCTGGTAGTTGGCATGTTGATCCAGCTCTCGACGCTGTGGATCAACCCTGAGCTGAAGAATGTCGGGGCATTGCTGGTCATGATCATCGTCCTGATGGTCAGACCCCAGGGCATCCTGGGACGACGAAGCAGGGTGGGGTGAGGCTCTGATGGACTGGGGATTTATCTTCACCACATCAATGTCGGCCGCGATCGGCATCAGCGCCATCGTGTTCTGCCTCGGAGCAATCGGGCTGAACATCCAGTTCGGATACACCGGTCTGCTCAACTTCGGTCAGGCTGCGTTCCTCGCAGTGGCCGGCTACGGCCTCGCGACAACGGTGACCACCCTGGGGCTGAACTTCTGGCTCGGAATAGTGGTCGGCATGGCCGCTACCGTGGTGCTGGCGGTCATCCTCGGTATTCCCACGCTGCGGTTGCGGGCCGACTACCTGGCCATCGTGACCATCGCTGCCGCTGAGATCCTTCGCCTCACACTTCGTTCGGTGGCGTTCAAGGACACGTTCGGAGGGTCGGACGGTCTGCAGCAGTTCTCCGATGCCTTCTACAAGCTCAACCCCATCTCTCCAGGGGCCTACGACTTCGGTCCCTTCAAGTACAACGAGAAGTCGTGGTGGGTGATCATCGTTGGATGGTCGCTCGTCGCGGTGTGGACCCTGCTGGTGTTCCTGCTCATGCGGAGCCCCTTCGGGCGAGTTCTCCGGGGTATCCGTGAAGACGAGGATGCGGTCCGCAGCCTCGGAAAGAACGTCTACTGGTACAAGATGCAGGCGCTGATCCTCGGTGGACTCGGCGGCGCATTCGCAGGGTTCATGCTGGCACTCGGCCAGTCGGCGGTCTCCCCTGACGCCTACGCCACGAACCTGACCTTCTTGATCTACGTGGTTCTCATCATCGGTGGAGCAGCGCGGGTGTTCGGCCCGATCCTGGGGGCGTTGATCTTCTCCTTCCTGTTCCAGTTCGTCGACGTCGTCCTCGACCAAGCTGTCAACACCGGGTTGATCACCTTCATCACGAGCACCCAGGCGGCCCAGATCCGACTCGTCATGGTCGGGGTTGGCTTGATGCTCTTGATGATCTATCGACCGCAGGGAATCTTGGGCGACCGAAAGGAGCTGCAGCTCGATGCGCGCTGACCAGTCGATGAACACAAGCCGAGACGCC
Organism: Actinomycetes bacterium; assembly: GCA_024644435.1. Taxonomy (GTDB): domain Bacteria; phylum Actinomycetota; class Actinomycetes; order JAHEKZ01; family JAHEKZ01; genus JAHEKZ01. The sequence goes on from JAHEKZ010000001.1 coordinate 99,932, forward strand.
GCTGTCGCCGCGCTTGCCGACCTGCCACGCGAGCCCGGCGTCTCCAAGCCCGACCCGATCTTGATCGCCGACAACGTCGTGCGCCGCTTCGGTGGTCTCACTGCTGTCGACGTCGACCACGTCGAAGTTCAGCGGGGCGCCATCACCGCGCTGATCGGTCCCAACGGTGCGGGTAAGACCACCTTCTTCAATCTCCTGACCGGCTTCGACAAGGTCGACGAAGGCGAGTGGACCTATAACGGCAAGGCGATCCAGGGCGTGCCCCCCTACAAGGTGGCCCGCATGGGAATGGTGCGCACCTTCCAGCTGACCAAGGTGTTGACTCGCCTCACCGTGATCGAGAACATGCGGCTCGGCGCCACCGGACAGCGAGGCGAGCGCGTGCTCCCCAGCGTCATCAGAGCTCTGTGGAGCGGGCAGGAACGCGAGATCACCGAGCGCGCGGACGACCTGCTCAGACGGTTCAAGCTGGACGCCAAGCGTGAGGACTTCGCAGGGTCGCTCTCCGGCGGGCAGCGCAAACTGCTCGAGATGGCGCGATCGCTCATGGTCAACCCCGAGCTGGTGATGCTCGATGAGCCCATGGCGGGGGTCAACCCGGCGCTCACCCAGTCGTTGCTCGGTCACGTCAAGGATCTCCGTGAACTCGGGATGACCGTCCTTTTCGTCGAGCACGACATGGACATGGTGCGCGACATCTCCGACTGGGTCATCGTCATGGCGCAGGGCAAGATCATCGCCGAAGGGCCTCCCCACGAGGTCATGGCCGACACCCGGGTCATCGACGCATACCTAGGCGCCCACCACGACCAGTCCCTCGCTGAGATCGCAGAAGAAGAGGGGCTCGATGTGGCCGGGGAGATCCTCGACACGGATGGTGGTGTCCAGACATGACGAACCCTGCAGGCGGCCTCACACCTGGCGAAGTGCACAACGCTGAGGTCGAGCTCGAACGCGACCGGGATCAACCGATTCCTGATCGCAGCGCCCATCTGGAGGCAATGCCGAACGCCCTGGTCATCGCAGACAACCTGGTGGCTGGTTACCTCCCTGGGGTCAACATCCTCAATGGCTGCGACCTCTATGCCAACCGCGGAGAACTGGTCGGCATCATCGGGCCGAACGGCGCCGGCAAGTCCACGCTTCTCAAGGCGCTCTTCGGTCTCGTCCGCGTGCACGAAGGTCAAGTGATCCTCGACGGCCAGGACATCACCAACCTCAAGCCGAACCGGCTGGTGTCGCAGGGCGTCGGATTCGTGCCACAGAACAACAACGTCTTCCCGAGTCTGACCATCGAAGAGAATCTGCAGATGGGCGCCTATCAGGCACCCAAGAACTTCGCGGAGCGCTTCGACTTCGTCGCCTCGCTCTTCCCCACACTGGCCGACCGACGCAAGCAACCGGCCGGCTCGCTGTCAGGTGGCGAGCGGCAGATGGTCGCAATGAGCCGCGCGCTCATGATGGACCCCTCGGTCATCCTGCTCGACGAGCCGTCGGCTGGCCTCTCCCCCGTGCTGCAGGACGAGGTCTTTGTGCGGACCAAGCAGATCAACACGGCAGGCGTCACAGTGATCATGGTCGAGCAGAACGCGCGACGCTGCCTGCAGATCTGTGACCGCGGCTACGTGCTGGACCAGGGCAAGAATGCCCATACCGGCACCGGGGCTGACCTTCTGAACGACCCGAAGGTGATCCAGCTCTACCTCGGCACCCTCGCCAAGGCCTGACCGGCTCAACGGGTAGCACGTGTCCATCTGAAGCGCCCCGCGGCTTCTGCCTGGGCGCAGGGCGGCGGAGTCCGTTTCCGTCCATGATGGGGAGCCGTGAGGCCGGCTCGCACATCTCAGCCGCCGCCGAAGCGACGGGTGGGCCGACCACGCAGCTATGGCGCAGTACAGCTGATCCTGCGGCACGCGAGAGGGGCCCGGCCGTATGGCCGGGCCCCTCTACTGAGCGAACGGTCAGCTGTTCGGACCGATGCCTTGCTTGACGAGCTCGCTGACCACCTTGGCCGACTCGTCGAACCCGATCAGGACGATGGCATCTGGGTCCATTGCCTTGATCTTCGAGACCTCGGCAGCGAAGTTGTTCGCCGTCGGGTCGTAGTAGATCGCGTCTGGCTCGGTGAGCACGGTGCCGCCACCCTCGGAGAACGAGAGTGCGGTGTACTCGGCCAAGCCTTCACCGTAGGCGTCCTGCAGCGACAAGATCGCCACGTTCTGGATGCCGTCAGCGTTGAGCAGGTTGCCCAACACACGACCCTGGAGCACGTCGGACGGGGCGGTACGGAAGTACAGCCCGGAGTCCTGTGAGTTCGTCAGGTCGGGTGAGGTGTTGGCAGGCGAGACCTGAAGGATCCCGGCGCCGGTGACCTGCTCGAGCGTGTTGAGGCTCACACTGGATGAAGCTGCTCCAATGATCGCGTCGACGCCGCGCTGGATCTGCTTGTCGATCGTCTGCACACCCTTGTCGAAGTTGGCCGAGTCGCTGGAGTCTCCGTTGAACCACAAGACGTCCTTACCGAGCGCTCCACCACCCTCGTTGGCCTCCTGGACGGCGAGCTCGACGCCAGCCACCTCGGGCGGGCCGAGCGAGGCAAGCGATCCGGTCAACGGCAGGTATCCGCCCAGCTTGAGCTGGTCGTCGCTGGCACCGCGGTTGTCCTTCGACGCCAGCGGGTCCGGGCTGCCTTCGGTCGGGTCGATCTGACCAGACTCGTAGTTCAGCGCTGAACCATCCGCCGTAAGACCTGGAACCGTGTTTGTGGCGTCGTACTGGTAGATGCCAACGAACGCCGACGTCGGGTCACCGAAGTCGTCGAACTCGATCGGACCAGATTGGCCGTCGTAGTCGATGTCATCGCCCTGCGCCAGCATCTTGTTGCAGTCGTCGAACGTGCTGCACTTGTTGCCGCCCGTGGTCACGTCCTGCATTGCCGCGGCAATGTCTCGCCCGGCGTCAGACTTGGCCGCAATCGAAGCCAAGATAACGACCATGGCAGCGTCGTAGGACTCAGGTCCGTACGAGTAGCCGATCTTCTTCAGGCTCGAGTCGATCCCGTTGAGCCTGTTCTTGAAGTCGGAGCTGGCCTCGGCACCAGGGAGCGTTCCCTTGACGCCCTCCAAAGTTCCAGCCGGCAACTCTGCCAGCGGGCCGTTTCCGATGTTGCCGTCCACCAGGTAGAGCGGGGTGCCGCTGCTCTGGGGCGCCGACGAGGTGCTGCTGCTACCACCGTCATCACTGCCGCCGCACGCCGCAAGCACGAGGCCTGCAGCACCAGCAACAGCGACCAGACGCCATGAGGCGTTTGCTCGAATCATTCAATACTCCTTGCCGATCGGGCCACGAGGCCCAGGTCCCGGCCAGACTGCCGGTTGATGATCGAAAACTAGCGGCCCGCGCGGGTGATTGCAGCCTGTGGATGGCCCCCAGGGGCGGGTCGTTGCGGCATCGTGACCTTGAATGACTGTACGTGACTCTGGGTGACCGTTTCACCCCGATCTCGGCTCGCCTCCCGGACGCAACCTCGCGGGAATGCGGTCGTTACACTGCATGCGCCCCGTACGGGGGCAGCGGCCCCGGTGGCGGAATTGGCAGACGCGGCGGATTCAAAATCCGTTGCCGAAAGGCATGAGGGTTCAAGTCCCTCCCGGGGCACCCACTCAGAAGGCCGCGCTCTGGCACGCCCCACGCCGTCAGCGGGTGGCGATTCGCCCCAGAACTCCGTTCACGAAAGCGGGCGAGTCGTCGGTGGAGAGCTCTTTGGCCAGGTCGACGGCCTCGTCGATCGCGATCGCCGGAGCGATGTCGACGCCCCATCGCAGCTCGAACGTCGCCAGCCGCAGCAACGCCCGGTCGACGGCCGGCATCCGGTCGAGGCTCCAGTCGATGGCGTTCGCTTCGATCAGCTCGTCGATCTCAGTGGCGTGGTCGACAACCCCTGACACCAGGGTCGCGGTGTACGGGTTGGCCGCTCCGTCACCGCGCGCAGACCGGTCTGCGACGACTACGTCGATCGGTTCGCCGCGCTGGTCGGCCTCGAACAAGATGTCGAGCGCCCGCTTGCGCGCCTTGTGTCGAGCACCCATGGCTCAGGCGCGACCGAGGTAGCTGCCATCGCGGGTGTCGACCCGGATCCGCTCCCCCTGGGTTATGAAGAGCGGGACGCCGATCTCGAAGCCGGTCTCGAGGGTCGCAGGCTTGGTTCCCCCGGTTGACCGGTCACCCTGCAGGCCCGGCTCGGTGTAGGTGATCTCGAGCTCGACCGCCGCGGGCAGCTCGACGTAGAGCGGGTTCCCCTCGTGCACGGCCACGGTTGCGTTCTGGCCCTCGAGCATGAAATGCGCAGCGTCGCCGACGGTGGCACCAGGGACGTGCAGCTGGTCGTACGAGGCCGTGTCCATGAAGACGTAGTCCTCGGCGTCCTGGTACAGGTACTGCATCTCCCGCTTGTCGACGCTGGCGGTCTCGACCTTCACTCCGGCGTTGAACGTCTTGTCGACGACCTTCCCGGACAGCACGTTCTTCAGCTTGGTGCGCACAAAAGCACCGCCCTTGCCAGGCTTGACGTGCTGGAACTCCACCACGGTCCAGAGCCCACCATCGATGTTGAGGACCAGGCCGTTCTTCAGGTCGTTGGTGGTCGCCACAGCAGGTTCGTCTCCTCGTGAGTACGGCTGAGCGGTGCTCAGCCGACGACCAGCAGGTCGCGGGTGGTGGTGGTGAGGCGCTCGACGTGGTCTGCATGGACGACGACGGTGTCCTCGATCCGCACCCCACCACGATCTGGAAGGTAGATCCCCGGTTCGACGGTGACCGGTACGGAAGCCTCGAGTTTATCGGCAGAGGTGGTCCCGAGGAACGGCGCCTCATGGATCTGCAGACCCACGCCGTGCCCGAGCCCGTGCCCGAACGCCTCGCCGAAGCCGGCGTCGACGATGACCGAACGGGCCGAGGCGTCGACCTCACGGGCAGTCTTGCCCGGCCCCAATGCAGCCACCCCGGTCGCCTGCGCAGCCTGGACGGCGTCGTAGACCTCGCGCTGCCAGTCGCTGATCTGGCCGACGGCGATGGTTCGCGTCATGTCGGCGTGGTATCCCTCGACCCGTGCGCCGAAGTCAATGGTGACCAGGTCGCCATCGGCGAGCTCCCGGTCGGTCGGCTGGTGGTGCGGGATCGCTCCGTAGACCCCCGACGCCACGATCGTGTCGAAAGCAGGGCCTTCTGCGCGGTTCCGCAGCTCGTCGTCTATCCACCTGGCCACCTCTCGCTCGGTCACCCCCACGCGGATCCGCGGAAGGGCAGCAGCGAGGGCATCGTCACTGGCCTGGCACGCCTTGCGAAGCAGACCGAGCTCGGTGTCGTCCTTCACCATGCGCAGCTGGTCGACGGTCGACCCGAGTGGTGTCCACCCAAGGTCGTCACCGAGGTCACGCCAGTCGGCGACCGCCAGGTGCCGGTCCTCGAACCCCACCGCTGAGACGCCCGTGGCCGTCAGACGAGCGTTCAAGGTCGAACGTCCGGCGCGGGTTATGTGCGCGGCGATGTCGGAGCACTCGTCACCCACCTGTACGCCGTACCTGCTGTCGGTGGCGATCTCGGCGGAGCCGTCGACCCACACCACCACGGCACCCGCCGACCCGGTGAACCCGGTCAGATAGCGCACGTTGACCAGGTTGGTCACCAACGCCGCCTCCAGTCCCCCACGCTGGAGCCCCACAGCTAATCGCTGACGTCGCTGCTGATGCTGAGCGGCCACGGGACGCCCTACGACGACGGTTCGTGAGCGATCGCCTGCAGCGCGAGCAGGTACGACGCGAGGCCGAACCCAGCCACCGTCCCACTCGCGACCTCAGCCACCACCGAGTGACGGCGGAACTGTTCACGCGCCGCGGGATTGGTCAGGTGGACCTCGATCAACGGCGCGGTCCTCATAGCGACCGCATCGCGCAGCGCGTACGAGTAGTGGGTGAAGGCGGCCGGGTTGAGAATCACGGGCACGGAGTCAGTGGCCGCCTGATGGAGCCAACCCACCAGCTCGGCTTCGTCATCGGTCTGCCGCACATCGACCGCAAGACCGAGCGACTCCCCCGCCTCGCGGCACGCCCGCGCCAGGTCGGCCAGCGTCGTGTCGCCGTAGACCTCTGGTTCACGGGCGCCCAGCATGCCGAGGTTCGGCCCGTTGAGCACCAGCACGTTGCGGTTCGCCACCGTCACTCCTCGCCCGAAATCTCGGCATAGGCCGCGGCCAGCAACGCCGGATCTGGGCCCTCCAGCCGCCCTGGACGGCCCAGGCCGTCGAGCACGACGAAGCGCAGCGTGCTGCCTCGCGTCTTCTTGTCGACCTGCATGCTCTCGTACAACCGCCCCCACATGTCGGACCGATAGGCCGTCGGCAAGCCGAGGCTGGTCAAGATGGAGCGGTGGCGCTCTGCCAGATCGGGGGCGGTTCGCCCCGCAAGGCGCCCCAGCTCAGCGGCGAAGACCAGCCCGACCGAGACGGCGGCGCCATGCCGCCACTGGTAGCGCTCGTTCTTCTCAATGGCATGACCCAAGGTGTGACCGTAGTTGAGGAACTCGCGCTCCCCTGCCTCACGCAGGTCGGCCGAGACGACGGCTGCCTTCACCGCCACTGACCTGGCGACCAGCTCGGCGGTAAGACCACCATCGCATCGACCAGCCGCATCAGGATCGGCCTCGATCAGGCCAAGGATCACGGGGTCGTGGGTGAAGCCGACCTTGACCACCTCGGCCAGTCCTGCCCGGTACTCGTTCTGCGGCAGGGAGCCCAGGGCGGTGAGATCGCAGATCACGCCGACGGGCGGGTGAAAGGACCCGACGAGATTCTTGCCTTCCGCGGTGTTGATGCCGGTCTTGCCGCCGATCGCTGCGTCGACCATGCCGAGCAGTGTCGTCGGCACGTGGATCACGGCCACCCCACGCAACCAGGTGGCGGCAACGAACCCGGCCAGGTCGGTGGTTGCTCCACCCCCGACCGCAACGATTGCATCGCTGCGGGTGAACCCGCTCTGGCCCAGCACCGACCAGCAGAACGCGGCCACCTCGGCGCTCTTGGCTTCCTCGGCATCCGGCACCTCGATCAAGATGGCCGTCAGCCCCTGGGTCTCGAGGTCGACGCGGATCGCCTCTCCGGTCTCGGCCAGCGCTCGAGGGGCGATGACTGCCACCCGCTCTACCCGCACCGGCAACAGGCCGACGAGCTCACCGAGCAGACGCTCGCCCACGAGAACCGGATATGGGGCCGCGCCATCTACGTCTATCCGCTGCACCTCGACGGTCATCAGCTGACCGCCTGGTTCAGTGCCAGCTCAACCGCGTCCACTGCTTGGTTGATCGTCAACCCGTCGGTGAGCACGGACGTGGTGGCGACCTCGACGTAGAGCGGACGCCGCTCGTCCGCCAGCTCTTGCCAACGGCCTCGAACATTTCCCACGAGAAGTGGCCGTGAGCGGTTCATCTGCAACCGCTGCATGGCCGCCGCCAAGCCCACGTCCAGGCTCACGACGCGGTGGCCGCCCAGTGCCTGTCGAACCTGCTCGCTCATGACGGCCCCGCCCCCGATGGCAAGAACACCCTGGTGCTCGGCAAGGGCCGTCGTCACGGCCTGACGTTCCAACGTGCGAAAGTGCTCCTCGCCCTGCTCGACGAACAGATCCGATATTGAGCGTCCGGTTGACCTCTCGATATCGAGATCGGTGTCGCGAAAACGCACCCCCCAACGCTCGGCCAGCCGGCGACCGATCGTGCTCTTGCCCGATCCGGGTGGTCCGACGAGGACGACCCGTGGTCCGTGTTCGATCATCACTGCGTCACCGGACACGCAGGTTGTCGAGGTAGCCGGCGACGTTCCGTGCCGTCTCACCAACGCTGTCGCCGCCGAACTTCTCCAGCACCGCGTTCGACAGCACCAGCGCCACCATGGCCTCGGCCACGACGGCCGCCGCAGGAACAGCGCAGACGTCTGACCGCTGGTTGATCGCCTTTGCGGCCTCACCGGTGGCGACGTCGATGGTGTCGAGCGCCCGCGGGACCGTCGAGATCGGCTTCATCGCAGCCCGTACGCGCAGCACCTCCCCGGTGGTCATGCCGCCCTCGGTGCCTCCGGAGTGGCCGGTCAGTCGACGTACACCGTCAGCCGACGGCACCATCTCGTCGTGCGCCAGCGACCCACGGCGCCGTGCCACGTCGAAGCCATTGCCCACCTCAACACCTTTGATCGCCTGGATGCCCATCAGGCCAGCCGCGAGCTGGGCATCGATCCGGCGGTCCCAGTGGACGTGGCTCCCCAGGCCCGGCGGAAGTCCGTGGACCACCACCTCGACCACCCCGCCCAGCGTGTCGCCCGCCTTACGAGCCGCCTCGATCTCGGCGACCATGGCAGCACTTGCGACCGGGTCGACGCACCGGACGTCATCGGCGTCAATGGCATCGCGTTGGGCAGGTTCCGGGATCACTCCGGCCGGTAGGTCAGCCTCACCGATGGAGACGACGTGGCTCACCACCTCGGCGCCGACGGTCTGCCTCAAGAAGGCCTGCGCCACCGTGCCCAGTGCCACCCGGGCAGCTGTCTCGCGTGCGCTGGCCCGCTCGAGAACGGGGCGCGCGTCATCGAGGTCGTACTTCTGCATGCCGACCAGGTCGGCATGACCGGGCCGGGGTCGTGTGAGCGGCGCATTCCGGGCCTGGGCAGCGAGGGTCTCCTCGTCGACAGGGTCGGCAGCCATCACGGTCTCCCACTTGGGCCACTCGCTGTTGCCGACCTCGATCGCCACGGGTCCACCCATGGTCCGTCCGTGACGGACGCCGGCAACGATTGTGACGGCGTCCTGCTCGAACTTCATTCGGGCGCCCCGACCATGCCCGAGCCTGCGCCGGGCCAGCTGGGTGTCGATGTCTGATGTCGTAACGGCCACTCCGGCGGGGAAACCCTCGGCAATGGCCACCAAGAGCCGGCCGTGCGACTCTCCGGCGGTCATCCAGCGCAACATGGTCGACAGTCTCCCAGACTCAGCCCGGGGCACCTGTCATGGGGAGCATGTGAGTGGGGCCCGCTGTCAAGAAGACAGCGGGCCCCACTCACATGCGCACGGTTGGTTACCCCGTCGTGAACGTCACCGACTTGCCGGCCACCAGACCGACGGTCATGTCAGAGCCGAACACCACGAGGGCGGTGTCCTTGCCAGAAGCCAGCTCACCGACACCAATCAGCTTGAACGGGCCGATGTCGCTGCTGGGGAACATGTCCTTTGTCTTCACCGAGTAGCGCTTGCCATCGACCTCAATCACCGCTGTGTTCTTCTTGAGATCGACCGAGCGAAGCGTCACCTGGTAGGTGCTCACCACGTCCTGCGTGGGCGCAGGGGTCGGTGTGGTGGTGCCTTCGCCGCCCTTGGTCCCCGACGTCGTCGTGTTCGTGCCCGAGGTGTCATCGGCGACAGGGGCAGGCTCAACAACTGCTTCCGCAGCAAGGGGTGCGAAGGGGTCGCGACCCACGGTGAACTTGACGTTCACCTTGTTCGGGACGCTGTCGTCCTTCTTGGCCTTCTTGTCCTTCTTCCCCTCATCAACGGGCTGCGCACCAGCCGCACTGGGCACCGGTCCGAGGTCTTCCTCATCGCCTCCTGAGAGGAAGAGGAAGTAGGCGCCCAGACCCAGTACGAGAAGGAGCGCCGCGCCTCCGACGACGAGCAGCAGACGTCGCTGGCTGCCGCCGTCCGACGAGCCGTCGTCGATGATCGGGTTCTCTGTCGAGATCGTGTTTGACATGGCAGTCTCCTACGGCGCTGGTGCGGGGCTAGGGGTGGTCGACCCAGAGGCCGCCGACTCGACATCGGTCACCGCTGGGGGTGCGGGCACCAGGTAGATCCGGGCGTTGACCGTGGCAGTCAAGGCAGAAGAGCCAGCGGACGACTTGTCCGTTCCCTCTTCGTTGATCGTGTAGCCACTCACCAACGTGTACCGGGACGAGGTCTCGAGCTCGTTCATGAACTTGGTGATCTCGAAGTAGCTTCCCCCAACCACCATGTCTACGTTCAGCGCTGCCAGCTGCTCAGGCGTCAGTGCCCCGTCGCCGGAGCCACCACCCCCGAGCTCGACTGCCGTTGACGGTGTGAGCGAGGTGAAGGAGACACCAGCCTGCCGCCCGATGTCCTGTATCTCGCGGATGTACGACGGCAGATCCGGAGCCTGCGGGATCTTGGTGCGGAGGGCAGCGAGCTCGGCCTGCTTCTCGGGCAGCTCCTTGTTCTGCTGCTTGAGAACCGCAAGCTCGGTCTCAAGGGAGCTGTTTGCGCGCTCCTGAGCCGTGGTCTGTACCTCGAGGTCGGCGACCTCGGCCCGCTTGGGCGAGATCAACAGGAACCACCCCGCCACCAGGATGACTACGGCAATGAGCGCCGCGCCAAGTGTCCACTTTCGGGTGTCTGTCATGTCACTCACCGTTCGCGATCGTCAGGAAGCGGTTGGAGGCCGCCTCCAGGCTCAACTGCGTGGACGACTCGACGTTGTAGAACGTGCCGGCCGTGTCGGCCTCCTCGGCCTTGATCACGTTCTGCACCGTCGGCTCGAGATAGCCCTTCTGCTTTGCCAGTGACCGCAGCCACGAGGCAACGGCATCGAAGTTCGTCGAGCGACCGGTGAAAGTCATCGAACCCATCGACACCTGCCCGAGTGGGCTCATCACTCCCTCGCCCGTCGTGACGCTTCCGTCGAGCTGTGCCGCCGCGGCATCGTTGACGGCGATCAACGACGCCAGCCGGGTGGTCTTGGGGATGGTGAGGCTCAGGTCGTTGAGGTAGAACGACCACCGGATCTCCGGTGTACTGGCCGTGACCAGGTTTGCCTGGGCGGTGTTCAGCTCAGCCAGGACCTTGGGTACCTCGGCATATGTGGCCACTTCGCTCTGCAGCACGTTCCCCTGTGCCTGGGCCGTTGCGAGCTCGTCCTCGGCGCCACCGATCTGGTTGCTGGCGACCAGGAAGATCAAGAGCACCGCGGCCATGGCGGCGAGCAACATCGCTCCCAGCATGACCTGCAGCCGCTTCAGCTTCGCGGCTGCCGCAATCTCAGGCGGAAGAAGGTTGACCCGAGGCATCTGCGCCAGACGGGTCGGCGTCAAGGTGGTCATGAGGCGCCTCCCAGCGCGAGGCCGACGGGCACAGCGGCCAGTGGCTCGACGAACTCCATCTGATCGGGGCTGAGCCCGGTCTTGCCGATCTCCAGCTCGCCGAAGGCCGCGCCACGCTCCACCTCAACTCGTGTCGAGTTGAAGAGCCGCTCTGACAAGCCGGCGAGTCTCGAGCCACCGCCGGTGACGACGATCCGCTCGATCGGGCGGGCACCCGGTGATGCTGTGTAGTAGTCGAGTGAGCCGCGCACCTGGTCGATGAACGCCTGGCCTGCGGCTTCCATGACGCGTCCGGCGGCCTGGACCTTGGGGTCGCTGTGGTCGGAGGACATGCCCATCTCGTGCTTGAGCGACTCTGCCTCGGTCTGTTCCGAGCCGGTGCGCTCGGCGAGGGCGTCAGTGATGTCGGCCCCACCCATGAGCAAGATTCGAACGAAGCGAGGTACGCCGCCTTCGTGGACCACGATGTTGGTGACTCGTGCGCCGACATCGATCAGCGCCTCCATGGTGCTGCCCATTCCGAGGTCGTCGCTGTCAGCGAGTGACCTCAGCACGGCGAACGCCGTCAGGTCGACCATCACCGGGTTGAGCCCCGCGTCGGTCACAGCCTGCAGCTGCGCCTCCACCATGTCGCGCTGAGCCGCGACGAGCAGCCCGCGGTAGGTACGCGTGCCGTCCTCCGTTGTCAGCTCTTCCAGGGGGTAGTAGTCCAGAAGGGCCTGGTCGACGGCCATCGGGATGGTGTCCTGGACCGCGAAGGGCAAGGACTCCTTCAGCTCGTCGAGCGGCTGCCACGGCAGGTCGACCTGCCGGACGATGACCTTCTGGTTCGCGACACCGACGATGACGTCCTTGCCGCTGAACTTGGTGTGGGCCCAGAGTTGCTTGATGGCCTCGGTCACAGCGCCGGGCTGGACCACCTCGCCGTCGCGCACGGCACCCTCAGGGAGGGCCACCTGCCCGAACTTCTCGAGTGTGATTCCCGACTTGCCGAACGCCAGCTCGGCTGCCCGGACACCGGACGTACCGATGTCTAGGCCGATGGCGGTGCGTGCTGCCACGTCTCTCCCCTTCACGCCGACGGCGATGTTCCGCCAGGTGGGTGAGTCCTTTCGGACTATGTCAGCGGGAAGATCGGCGCATCGGGGGCCACCCTTGAGTGCTAACTCACAATTCGTCGCAAGATCTCTCGTGGGCGGCTGGGCTGATCAGGTGAGGGTGTCCAGGTACACGTCCCACACCTGGCCGCCCCACAGGATCGCCAGCAGGGCACCTGCGAGCATGAACGGCCCGAACGGGATCTTGCTCTTGCGACCCGCCTTCCGGACCAGCATTAGGCCCCCTCCCACCACTCCGCCGAGCAGGAAGCCCAAGAACCCGCCCACCACGAGCACACTCCAGCTGAGCCATCCCAGCACCAGCCCGAGGACCCCAGCCAGCTTGACGTCACCGAACCCCATGCCCGCCGGATAGATGACGGCCAGAAGGAAGTAGAAGGCGAAGAGAGCCAGGGCGGCGAGCCAGGATCTGAGATAGCCCGACCAGTCACCGTCCGCCACAGCAGGTACCAGGAGGAGCACTCCTAGCACGACATAGCTCGGCAGGGTCAGCGCGTTGGGGAGTCGCTTGGTGTCGAGGTCGATCGCGGCCAGCGCGATTCCGACCGACGCGAAGTAGAGGTAGGCGGGCAGCTCCCACGACCACCCGAAGCGCCAGAGCATGACCAGCCACAGCGCTGCATGCGTCACCTCGACGACCGGGTATCGCACGCTGATCGGCTCGGCGCAGTGCCGACACCGCCCCCTCAGGACGAGCCAGGACAGCACAGGAACGTTGTCTCGTGCCGCGATCTCGACGCCACAGCGAGGACACCGGGACCTGGGGTGGACGACCGACTCACCTGCCGGCACGCGCGCGATCACGACGTTGAGGAACGAACCGATCAGCAGGCCGACAAGCGCGAGCAGCGACGCAAAGTACATGTCCACGAGATCATCTAACGGGCCGACTGGACCAAACGCGCCAGCGGCACGCCGTCAGCCGGTGTACTCGAGCCAGAGAGTGGTGTTGACCACGCTGTAGACCGGTGCTTCAACAGACTGGTCGTACGTGATCGTCATACCCTGCACGTTGTTGGTCCCGGCTGCAGCACAGGTGTTGTTGGCAATGATCGAGCCCTTCACCGTGGCGCTCGAGGTCTGCATGTCAACTTTGTCACCAGCCAGCATGAGACCAGCCTGGGCAGTCGAGTTGGCACTGCCGCTGAGCGACCCCTGCGCGATGAAGAGGACGCCGCGGAGGTAGTTCTGGATGTCGAAGAGCTTCCAGTTGATGTTGCCGCCATACTTGTTGCACGTAGCTGCGTTCGTGTAGCCCGATGGGTAGGTGGACTCAGCTAGCACCGAGACGGTCTGCACCACAGCGCCATTTCCGTTCGCGCCGATCTGCGCATTCGCCCCGTAGACGTAGTAGACGCCTGGATATGTCGTGCCGGTGTTCTGCAGCGTCCAGGTACCTGGCGCCGCGGCGCTGCCGGCCGTCCAGTACCAGCTGCGGTAGGGGGAGGTGGAGATCTGGGGACCGCTGCAGGGCACGGGTGGAACGGCCGTGGAAGGCGAACGGACCGTTCCGTCATTGCACAGGTCGTACCATTGACCGGTTGTGAGCGCGTACTCAGCATAGACCGCCCGCGGGTTCGCCACCGGGATCCGCTCCTTGGGCTGATTCGTCTTGCAGCCGCCCGCGATACCGCTGGGGCAGGTGTTGACCGTGCCCGTAGCAGTGATGCCGCCTGACACGCTCAAGCTGTTGTTGATCCCGGTCACGCTTGCGTTCGTGTGTACGTCTGCGGGCAAACCGGCTATCGCATTGATCGCCACACTTCCCGCGAAGTTCACTGTTCCGCCCGTCAGAAGAGCCTGGCCGGGGCGGTACGGCGCAAAGATGTACTCCACCTTGAGCAACCGCTCCTTGGCGTTGGCGGCACCGCGTGAGGGCGACCACCCCATCGAGTAGACGATCTGGCGGCCCGGCACCTTGAAGGAGACGTACTCACCTTGCGCGTTGTTCTTGGTGCAGCTCGACGGGAGTGCATTGAGCGACGTACGCGCCCAGGCCTTCTCGGTCGCCTCGGATGCAAATACGCTCGACGAAGGCGCTGCAGGCCGGCACGCCACCGGCGACTCGTAGTTCACGCTGGGTACCTGGTTGCGGGCCGACTGCACGTTGCTCAGCTCGGAGTCGACACCTGACTCGGCGGCGGCCAGGGACTGCTCGAAGTTGACATGGTCACTGCTGCTGCCCAACGAGCGGATCGCGGTGGCGGTGATCACAGCAAGCAGGATCGCCATCATGGCGCTGATCCCGACCACCAGGATCAGGCCGATTCCCTCGTCCTGTCGGATCAGCCGGGCCAGGATCACAGAACGCCTGATAGATGCCATGTCAGCCCACATTCCTGATGCGCTCGGTGAAGGTATTGGTCCGTTCATTGCTGCCATAGGCCAACGCGGAGTCGTATTGCAGCGTGACCTTGACAATGCTTGTGTTGGTGGCATCCGTGTCGGACAGTGGCGTCGGCAGGCAGTCAGCTGGGTCGTCGCTCGGCGCGCTGAGATAGCAGAAGGCCAGGCTGCTCACCAGAGTTCGTGCTTGCAGCTGAACCTGTCCTCCGGCAGTTGACCGCAGGGTGTTGAACTGAGTTCCCGAGCCCGCGTCGACCACCGACCAGGTGATGATCTCGTCCGGCTGCGAGGTGGCGTTTCGTACGTAGTCGGAGTTGTAGTCGATCCACAACACCAAGTTGCTCCCCGTCGCGCCGGCATCCACTCCACGGGACACACGAATATCGCGGCCGAGCCGCTCCACGACTACGCGCGTATCGGAAAGGCCGGTCGCCTCATCTGTGGCAATTCGCACCTGCTTCTGGCTCATCAGGACTGCGGCCGCCACGATGGCTCCGAGAACCCCCACCAGAACCATGGCCACGATGAGTTCGACCAGAGTCATGCCGTCGTCGCTTCGCATGCGTGAGCGCAGCTGTCGCATGTCAGGCCACACTCACGTAGAGGAACGACTTGGAGAGATTCTGTTCGTAGTCGAGCCGAATCTTCTGGCCCGCGGCACCGCCTGTCACCCAGAGTCGCGCCGACAAGTTGGAGGGCGACCCTTGGTACCTGTTGAACACCGTGAAGGAGGCGGCCACCGGCATCGAGACTGTCACACGGGCCCAGCTGTTCGCCGAGGCACAACTCACGGTGGTCGACCCGGCGCCTTGCAGGATCCAGGTACCAGCACCCTTCTCATGGTAGGTACCAATGGCCCCATTCAGGGTGACGTCCGCACCAACCACAGGGCAGGAGACGAGCACGCTGATGGTTGCGGTGCCGGCGGCGACAGTCTTGTTCGCCGATGGGTTCCACCGCCACTCAGCCCGTTGTGCTGCCGTGGTAGTGGTCACGTTTCCGCCCGTGGTGAGCGACCGTCCCGTTCCGGCCCCTGCCTCCGTGGAGTAGTTGGCTGTCGCCGTCTGGTTCAGGCAGACGTTCTCGGTCATCGAGTTCACCAGCTGGCTTGCGGTGTCTCCACTGGTTGCTGTTGTTCCGTTGCGGAACCCGAAGGGTGTTCCTGCACCGGACGGCGTTGGCGCACAGACCGTGCTTGGCGGCGCCGTACCAGTTCCGGTCGGTGTTGGGGTGGCGGTTCCGCCGGTGGAGCCATTCGTCACCGTGACGGTGTAGGCCCCGACCCCGACGGCTGCGCCGTCGGCCCACGGCTGGGCCGACGACTGGAGGTTGAAGGTGACGGTCGAGACCCCCAGCTCGGCGGCCGGAATGGTGCGTTGAGCCACGACGCAGAAGGGCGGGTTGTTGTTGGGGTCGAGCTTGCCGGTATCTGGGCGAGTGTCGCCCAGTGCCGAGTCGGTGTTGGCCAGGGTCGTGTCCTCACCCGGGTCGCGGGCCCCGTTGCAGTCGGAGTCGACGTAGTACGCCCATGTACCGCTTGAGGCCGCGATGTTGAAGGTGTCGCGCGCACCCCGGTTGATCACCTGGAACCCCCAGGTGAGGGTGGTGCTGGGAGCTTTGGTGGCCGTGGTGGGCGAGGTGGGAATCACCGAGTACCGCGGAAGCGGGAGGCCGCGCGTCGTCTCGGTGAGAACCGTCGAGATGGAACGCTCGTGTGTCTGGCCGTAGGTGGTCCAGGTCGCGACGACCGTGAGTCGTTTCTGGTACGGCTGACCGGCGTTGTCCAGAGTGGTGCCGGGCGGTGTGGTCACGTAGGTCTTGGCGATGTACTCAACGCCGTCGGCGGTGGTGCTGCTCGGCACCGTTTCCACGTGCGGGTTGACCGACCCGGTCGACTGGGCCCAGACATTCTCCTGGCCCACGCCGTTCGGCACTGTGTACCTGGGGGTCGGTCCCGTGGTGATGGCAGTGTCGCCGACCTGCAGATCTGAGGTGACCATGGCCACCGTGGCGTAGTTGACGCCTCTTGTTTGTTCCACCAGCCGGTTCAGGACATCGACCGCCTGCTGGTTCTGCCGGGCGACGACCGATGCCCGTACGCCGGCCAGGCCTGCTGCAGCCATCGCCGAGAAGACCACTGTGGCGATCGAGAGAGCAACAACCAGCTCGATCAGGGTGAAGCCATCCGCCTCTTGGCGACGACGCAGAACCGCACGTACCGTGGCTACCACCGCATACTCCTTTGTACCTCGCCCATGCCGCCTCATCGGCGTCCGGAAATCGGTTCTTGAGCAGACGAGGGGCCGATCCCGCAGGATCAGCCCCTCGTTCACTCGTCCGGGCCAGTGCGTCACGGCCCGCCGTTGGTGATGAAGCCGCCGTTGGCCCCTCCGGTCGAGACCGGGCACCCTGCACTGCCTTTGTCCTGCAGACCACCAGCCTGGCTGTCGTAGTACCAGACTTCGTCAGACTGGGTGCTCTCCCCGCGGAGGCAGTACCCCAGGCTGTCGTACGACTCAACAGTGACAGTCACCGTCTGGGACGCCCGGACATCCGAGCCATCCGCCAACAGCTCGGCCACGGTTCCGTAGTTGAACTCCGAGGTGAAGTAGCTCTCCTCGAACTCCGCCATCAGTCGCATGTCGCTCTTGACCGCGGCGTCGGTGGCCA
>JAHEKZ010000021.1 GCA_024644435.1 Actinomycetes bacterium
CCTACGACGACATGCCGGGGATGGCGTCCGACGATCAGCTCGATCAGCTGCGCCGCGCCAAAGGAACCGAAGCAGAGATTCTCTTCCTGGAGCTGATGATCGCCCACCACCAGGGCGGCGTCGAGATGGCGGAGGCGGTGCTGCCGCTCACCGACCGGGCCGAGGTCAGGTATCTGGCCAACACGATCGTGGCGGGGCAGCAGGCCGAGATCACTGCCATGGAAGAGATGCTGACCGCTCGCAGCTAGCCCCCCCGCCGAGTGCACACCTGAGTGACGCTTGGCCGCCCCGAGTGCACACCTGAGTGACGTCTTTGGGCGCTCCGGGTCGCAAGGCGTCATCCAACTGCGCACTCGGCGTCAATTTGTGGCACTCAGGTGTGCACTCGGCGGGGGTGGGGGTGACTGGGTCAGTGGCCGGTGAGCAGGCCCATGGCGCGGTCGAGCAGGCCGGCAGCGCGACCGGTTTGCTCCTCACGTCGGTCGATCCGCTCGGCGAGACGGAACCCGGCGTTGATGCCGACGAACCGGAAGGGCTCGGGTTCGAAGCGGCGCGACTCCCGGCCCACCCAGGGAAGAGTGGTGAGGTCGCTCTCGGTGCCGGTGATGAGGTCGGCCAACGTGCGACCGGCCAGGTTGGTCAACGTGACGCCGTCTCCGGCATAGCCGCCGGCGGTGGCGAATCCGGTGGCCCGGTCGAAGCGCACAGACGGGAACCAGTCGCGGGGGACGCCCAGTACTCCGCCCCAGCGGTGCGTGACGGCAACATCGTGCAGGGCGGGGAAGAGCTCGACCAAGGTGCGGCGAAGTGCATCGTGGACGCCGCGGGAGTGCTCGTAGGCCGGGTCGATCTGTGACCCCCAGTGGTAGGGGGCGCCCCTGCCGCCGATGGCAATACGGCCATCCGCGGTCCGTTGGGCGTAGATGATGAAGCGACGATCGTCGTTGAGGGTCTCGCGGTCGCGCCACCCGATGTCGTCCCAGAGCGACTCGGAAAGGGGCTCGGTCGCCACCATCAACGAGTAGATGGGCACGAGCGCGCGTCGGTACTGCGGCAGGGTCGCGGTGTAGCCCTCCAGTGCCCGGACGACGACCTCGGCCCTGACGTCACCCCTGTTCGTGCGGACGATGCCCGGCTCGATCGCGGTCACCTCGGTGTCCTCGAAGACCGTGACGCCGAGGCGTTCAACGGTCGTGGCCAGGCCACGCACCATCCGGGCAGGGTGGATGGCTGCGCAGTGCGGCGTGTACAGACCGCCAAAGACACGGTCAGCGTTGACCCGTGCCCTGGCCTCATTCCGGTCGAGCAGCATGAGGTCGTCCTCGGAGTTCTCCCATGCGCGCGCATGCGTCAGCTCTTCGTTCAGGCGCTGCCACTGCACGGGCGATGTCGCGACCCGCAGGTAGCCGCCCTTCGCGAAGTGACCGTCGATCCCTTCGTCGGCGGCAACCTTGCCGACCACGTCGATGCTGTCGTTGGCGGCCCGCTGCAGCCGAAGGGCCTGCTCCCTGGACGACTCGCGGGCGATCTGTTCCCAGCTGGTCGGGAGGAACGCCGATGCCCAACCGCCGTTGCGACCCGAGGCCCCGAATCCGGCAAACTCCTTCTCCAGCACCACGATGCGCAGCGAGGGATCACGCTTGGCGAGGTAGTAGGCCGTCCACAGTCCGGTGAACCCCCCTCCGGCGATGGCGACATCGGCATCCACGTCACCGTCCGGTGGCGGTCGCAGTGACTCGAGATCTCCTGCCGGCAGCGAGTCGTGCCAGTACGAGATCGAGCGTCGGTCGGTGTCCATGGGCTCTCCATCTTTTCCGTATCGACATACGGTATAACGGGACGCATGACAGAGGTCAAGCGCAAAGGGCGCCCGCCCGCTCACGACAAGGCCGAACTGCTGCGGCAGGCCAAGGCCGTAGCCGTGGAGCGTGGCTTCGATGCTCTGCGGTTCACCGACGTGGCCGAGGCAACCGGTGTTCCCGTGAGCTCGCTGCAGTACGCGTTCGGAACGCGCGACGCGCTTGTCCGCGAGGTGTTGCGGGCCGGAGTCGCTGAAGAGCTGCAGCGGATGCGGCTGGCTGTTGAGCATGAGCTCGACCCATGGAAGCGCATCGAGAAGTACATCCGGCTCGGCATCTCGATTGACGACAACATGCGCCGCGAGGGTTGGCTGCTCTGGATCGAGTACTGGCGCGCGGCATCACGGGACGATCTCCTGCGCGAGGAATCTGCCTCCGTGGCTCGCCAATGGCGTCAACTCGTGAAGCGAGCCGTTGAGGATGGCGTGACGATCGGACACTTCGCCATCGACGGAACGGCCGAGGACGCCGCGGCATCGCTGGTTGCCTTGGTGGACGGGCTGTCGTTGCAGGTAGAGGTGGGCGACGACCGGATGAGGTCGGCGCGGGCCACCCGCACGGCAACCCGATCGGCCCGCCGCATCCTGGGAACGAGCACCGTGTGACCGCCATCGTGCTTGCCCTCGGCTCGTCCATTGCCTTCGGGCTGACGGACTTCCTTGGCGGCCTCGCCGCGCGTCGGGCGCATATATTCCTTCTAGGGTCGCTGACCCAGCCGTTTGGTCTTGTGGTCCTTCTCGCCGTCGCCCCACTGACGGGGGGAACGATGAGCTCGGAGGTCTGGCTGTGGGGAGCCGTGTCCGGGTTGGGGGGCGCCTTCGCCTACGTGTTTCTGTTCCGGGCCCTGGCCATCGGACCTATGAGTGTGGCCTCGCCGATCTCTGCGCTGGTGGCCGTGGTTCTTCCCGTTCTCGCCGGTGTCGTCTTCGGCGAGCGTCTCCCCGCTCTTGGATGGGTAGGAATCGTGGTCGGCATGGTGGCCATCTTCATGGTGTCTCAGGTGCACGAGGATGCCCCTCACCCGGTCTCGTCACAGGTCGTCCTCCTCTCGTTCGCTGCCGGGGTCTTCATCTCGGTCTTCCTGGTCGCGCTCGAAAGGGCTCCCGCAGACAGCGGGCTCTGGCCGCTGGTGGTCGTTCGCATCGTGACCTCGGTTCTGTTGCTGTCCGCCGCCGTCGCGTCAAGGGTGATGTCACGCCCAGCCCGGGACGTAGCCGTTCTGGCGATCGTCTCGACGCTCTTGGACGTCACAGCCACGGCCATGTTCATGTTGGCCACGCGAGAGGGCTTGCTGACCGTTGTTGCCGTGATCACGGCGCTGTACCCGGCAGCCACGGTGATCATGGCCCGGATCGTTCTCAAGGAGCACCTGCAGGCCCTGCAGCGCTACGGGCTCGGGCTCGCAGTGGTTTCCGTGGCTGTTCTGGCCTCCGTGGCCTGAAGGTTTGCCCTCACCACGCCGAAGGGAAGGTGTGATGGGACAGACGGGGCAGATGGGGCAGAGCCTGGGCCGGGTCATGGTCGTCGACGACTCGTCGACGATCCGCGAGCTGATCGCGCTCAACCTCGGTCTTGAAGGCTACGACGTGCAGACGGCATCCGACGGCGAAGAGTGCCTGCGCCTGCTCGGCGAAGTGACCGCCGGCAATGCCCCGGCGCCGCAGCTGCTCTGTCTCGATGTCGTGATGCCTGGTCTCGACGGGGTTGAGCTGACGGCCAAGCTCAAGGCGACGCCGTCGATGGCCGCGATCCCGATCCTGATCATCAGCGCGTCGGCCCAGCGCCGCGACTTCGAGCTGGCGCAGGGGGCCGGAGCTGATGGCTACCTGACCAAGCCGTTCGACCCCGACGAGCTGTTGGCCCAGGTGCAGAGGCTCATCGCCGCGACCTGATCTGAGAGGATCCCCGGCGTGGAACTGCTCGCGGTCGGTCTCTCGCTCCTCCTCACCCTGCTCGCTGTGATCATCGGCATGGCCAAGGTGCAGCACCTGCCTGCCTCGCTGGAGGTGCGCGACCGGTCGGGCATCCCTCCAGCGCTCTGGACGAGCTGGGGTTGGGTCGAGCTCGTCGCGGCCGGCTTTCTCGTGGTGGGAGTCTTCGCGGCGCACGAAGCCGCCGCGGTGGCGGCTACGGTGCTCGCCGTCTCCTTCGCCCTGTTGGCCGTGACCCAGCTGGTCAAGCGTCAGCCGGTCGCAGCCGTGCTGCCGTCCTTGGTGCTCTTCGGCCTCGCCGTCGGTACGGCGACGGCCATCGTCGCGGCCGGCTGAGGGGCTCACGTCGAGGCCGAAGGGCCTCACTACCCTGGTGGCGTGACCCCCGCAGAACTGTCGTCCGCGTTGGCCTCCGTCCTCGATGCCGCGCTGGCGTCGGGCGAGTTGGACGTCCCGCCCGACAAGAAGCCGACAACGATCGTCGTCGAACGCCCACGATCGGCAGAGCACGGCGACTACGCCACGAATGTCGCGCTGCAACTGGCGAAGGTGGCCGGCCGGCCACCGCGCGAGATCGCATCCGTGCTGGCTCAGCGCGTGGCGGAGCTGCCAGAAGTTGCGTCGGTTGACGTCGCCGGCCCCGGCTTCCTCAACATCACCTTGGAGGCCGCTGCCCAGGGTGAGCTCGCCCGCTCGATCGTGAGGGCCGGTGAAGGCTTCGGACGTGTGGACACCATGACCGGGCAGCGGGTGAACCTGGAGTTCATCAGCGCCAACCCCAACGGGCCGCTGCATCTCGGCCACACCCGGTGGGCGGCTGTCGGCGACGCCATGGCACGGGTGCTCGAGGCCGCAGGCGCTGACGTGGTGCGCGAGTTCTACATCAACGACCGCGGCGTTCAGATGGACCGTTTCGGCGCCTCGTTGCGTGAGGCCGCGAACGGCCGGCCGGCGCCCGAGGATGGCTATCACGGCGGTTACATCACCGATCTCGCGGTGGCCATCATCGGAGAACATCCAGACTACCTGGAGCTCCCGGACGACGAGCAGCTCGTGGTCTTCCGGGAAGCGGGGTATGCGCGTCAGCTCAAGCAGCAACAAGACGTCCTCTCCCTCTTCCGCACCACCTTTGACGTCTGGTACTCCGAGCGTTCGCTTCACGAGTCCGGCGCCGTCGAGCGGGGGCTTGCCCGCCTGCGCGACGAGGGCCACGTCTTCGAGTCGGACCGCGCCATTTGGCTGCGGACCACGGACTTCGACGACGACAAGGATCGGGTGCTCGTCAAGAGCGATGGCGAGACGACCTACTTCGCCTCGGACGCGGCGTACTACGTCGACAAGCGCGCACGGGGCTTCGACATCAACATCTACCTGCTCGGAGCCGACCATCACGGATACGTGAACCGGCTCCGCGCGATCGCGGCCTGCGCCGGAGACGATCCCGATGTGTCGATCGAGGTGTTGATCGGCCAGCTGGTGAAGATGTACCGCGGCGGCGAGGAAGTCCGGCTCTCCAAACGTAAGGGTGACATCGTCTCCTTGGAGGACTTGGTCGACGAGGTCGGTGTCGACGCGGCTCGCTACACCCTGTGTCGCTATCCGGTCGACTCGCCATTGACCCTCGATCTTGACCTCCTGGTGAAGCAGACCAACGACAACCCGGTCTTCTACGTGCAGTACGCCCATGCCCGAATCTCGTCCCTGCTCAGGAATGGTTCGGAGCTGGGGCTCACGGTCGACCTCGACGCGTTCGACCCCGCCCTGCTGACGCACGACCGAGAGGGCGACCTGCTCGGCATCCTCGGCGAGTTCCCACGGGTCGTGGCGAGCGCCGCCGAGCTGCGTGAGCCACACCGGGTCGCTCGCTTCCTCGAAGAGCTGGCCACGGCGTACCACAAGTTCTACGACGCGTGCCGCGTCCTGCCGCGCGGCGACGAGGAGCCAACATCGACACATTCAGCGCGCCTGGTGCTCTGCGCAGCCACGCGTCAGGTGCTGGCCAACGGGCTCGGCCTGCTCGGCGTCTCGTCTCCTGAACGTATGTAGCCTGCGCCGGACGGCGTCGACCCCCGGGGGATGGACGCGACTGGGCTAGGTTTTTCCCATGGGCGACGACGACTTCGCGACAGTGTTTACCCGCCTGCGCGCAATCCTGGAGCCCTACGAGGCGGGGATGGAAGTCATAGCTGACTCTGACATCGAGTACGGGCTGCAGACTCATTGGCGACGACCCAAGGACGGGTATCCGGGGTACTTCGGCGGCGTGAAGGTCGGCAAGCGCTACGTGAGCTTCCACCTGATGCCCGTCTATGCATTTCCTGATCTCCTCGATGGCGTTCCGGCGCAGCTGCTCAAGCGGATGCAGGGAAAGAGCTGCTTCAACTTCACCACCGTCGATGACACACTCTTCACTGAGCTGAGGCAGCTGACGCGTCGCGGTTACGGAGCATTCGAGGAGCACGGACTTCTGGAGAGCGCACGTGGATGAGTCAGAGCGCAAGTTCAGAGTGACCCCAGCACTGGTGCTGTGGTCGCTGCTCGCGCTTGTGGCGGTGGTCCTGGTGGCGCAGAACTCATCGGACACCACCATCCAGGTCTTGGGCTGGACGCTTCAGGCACCACTGTTCGTCGTGATCGTGCTGGCGATGCTGGCTGGATGGGGCCTCGGGCTCCTCGGATCTCAGGCTTGGTCGTGGCGGCGGAAACGCGCCGAGGGCCGCAACTCCGACTAGTCGGCCGACGTCGCCTCTTTGGGCCAGGCCCCCGCGCACTACCCTCGACGACTTGCCCCGAGAAGGAGTACGACCATGCGCGCCCACCCGGCCGGCCCCCGCCACGGCGACCTCGTCGCCGATGCGTTGCCGGCTGCCCCGCCAGCCGACCTCAACTCGCTGAGCAGCCATGTCTGGCCAGCGGGAATGGTGCGGACGCCGTCGGGTCAGCTGAGCCTGCATGGTCAGTCCGTGACAGAGCTGGTGCGGACTTTCGGTACGCCGCTCTTCCTGCTCGACGAGGACGACTTTCGCAGGCGCTCGCGGGCCTATGCCGACTCCTTCTGCGGGACAGACGTCTACTACGCCAGTAAGGCCTTTACGTCGGTCGAGCTTCTCCGGTGGGTGGCTGAGGAGGGGCTCGGGCTCGATGTGGCGACCGGGGGAGAGCTGGCAGTCGCCGAGCGGGCGCAGTTCCCCATGGACCGGGTGCTCTTCCACGGCAACAACAAGTCCGTTGGCGAGCTGTCGCGCGCGGTCGGCCTGGGTGTGGGTCGCGTGGTGATCGACTCGACCGAGGAGATCCGCCGACTAGCGCGGTGTGCTGAGGTCGCCGGCGTCCGCCAGCGGGTACTCGTGCGGGTGACGGTCGGCGTCGAGGCGCACACACATGAGTTCATCGCCACCGCCCACGAGGACCAGAAGTTCGGGTTCTCGTTGGCATCCGGGGCGGCCGCCCGCGCGATCGAGCTGGTGCTGCTCCAGCCATCACTCGAGCTGGTGGGCGTGCACTCGCACATCGGCTCGCAGATCTTTGACACGTCCGGTTTCGAGGTGGCCGCCCACCGGGCGGTCGAGCTGTTGGCTGGCGTCCGCTCACGTCACGGGATCGAGCTTCCCGAGCTCAACCTCGGCGGTGGCCTGGGCATCGCGTACGTCGACTCCGACGACCCGGCGAGCACCGAGGAGGTCGCCAGCAGCCTGCGCGCGATTGTCGAGCGTGAGTGTCGGGCGTATGAGCTGGCAGTACCGCGACTGGCGGTGGAACCGGGACGTGCCCTCGTCGGCCCCAGCATGGTGACGGCCTACGAGGTGGGAACGGTCAAGCAGGTGGCGCTGGACGCCGGTGCCTCGCGCACGTACATCAGCGTCGACGGCGGGATGAGTGACAACCCGCGCACCGCGCTGTACGACGCCGACTACACCGTGGTCGTGGCTGACCGGCACTCCGACGCTGCGCCGATGCTGGCCCGAGTGGTCGGCAAGCACTGCGAGAGCGGGGACATCGTCGTGCGCGATGCCTGGCTGCCGGACGACGTCCGAGCAGACGACTTGTTGGCCGTCGCGGCCACCGGTGCCTACTGCCGCTCCATGTCGTCGACCTACAACCTGCTCGGACGACCTCCCGTGGTGGCGGTCTCGGCCGACGGCCCTCCGCGCGTTCTGCTTCGTCGCGAGACGATCGACGACCTGCTCGCGCTCGATCCTTTCGCCTGAGATCGGGGCAATGCGCAGGCGGGGTTCTAGGCTGAGCCCATGCGTGTCTCTGTGGTGCTCGACTGCAAGAACCCCGACGCCCTCGCCCCCTTCTGGCAGGCCGCGCTCGGCTATCGGCTCGTCGACCGAGCCGACGGCTACCGCATCCTGGCGCCGCTCGAAGGTGAACCACCCGGCCCGGTGCTGATCCTGCAGCCGGTGCCCGAGGAACGCCTGGGCAAGAACCGCATGCACCTGGACGTGCATGCAGATGACGGGGCGGAGCACATCCGGCTCCTCGAGTCGATGGGCGCACGCCAGCTGGGGGCTCCGATCGCGGCTTACGGGGTCGAGTGGCAGACCATGGCAGACCCCGAGGGGCATGAGTTCTGTGTGGTCGCGCATGGGAGGCTTGCTCCCGACGTACCCGAGGGCGACGCCTAGCCGCTCGGGAGCTCTGGCCAGGTGCCGGAGTCGACCGACCGGGAGGACCGATGGGGGCCAAGCCGCTCAAAGTGGCATTGCTGGGGGCCGGTGTCGTCGGGTCCGAGGTTGCCCGCCTGCTGGTCGAACAGGCCGAGGACCTCGCCGAACGTGTCGGTGCTCCCCTCGAACTCGTCGGCGTGGGCGTCCGCTCGGTGGGAACCGATCGCGGCCCGTGGGTCGACCCGTCCCTGGTCACCGACGACCTGCACCAGCTGGTCACCGGCCATGGCGCAGACATCGTGGTCGAGCTCATGGGCGGCATCGAGCCGGCTCGGACGCTGATCCTGGACGCCTTCGCCTCCGGTGCAAGCGTGGTCACGGGAAACAAGGCCCTGCTCGCCCAACACGGTGCCGAGCTGCACGAGGCCTGCGACGCGGCTGGTCTCGACCTGTACTTCGAGGCCAGCGTGGCCGGGGCGATTCCCCTGCTGCGACCGTTGCGCGAGTCGCTGGCCGGCGACCGGGTGCAGCGGGTGCTCGGCATCGTGAACGGCACCACGAACTACATCTTGACCCGGATGGACGAGAGCGGTGCGTCCTACGACGACGCCCTGGCGGAGGCCCAAGAGCTCGGCTACGCGGAGAAGCCCGATCCGTCAGCAGACGTCGAAGGCCACGATGCTGCCGCCAAGGCGGCCATCATCGCCAGCCTGGCCTTTCACTCGCGGGTCATGATCGACGACGTCTACTGCGAAGGCATCTCCACGATCACGGCCGCCGATGTGGCGGCAGCAAGAGCTGCGGGTTATGTCGTCAAGCTGCTCGCCGTGGCTGAGCGCTCGGCAGACGGACTGGGGATCAGCGTGCGGGTCTACCCCGCCATGGTGTCGCGCCAGCATCCGCTCGCTGCCGTGCGCGAGGCCTACAACGCCGTGTTCGTCGAGTCCGACGCCGCTGGCCAGCTGATGTTCTATGGCCCGGGGGCCGGTGGTGCGCCGACGGCGTCCGCCGTGGTGGGCGATATCGTGGCGGTCGGGCGGAACCGGATGAGCGGAGGGCACGGGCCACGAGAGTCTGCGTACGCGGCGCTGCCCGTGCTCCCGGTTGATGTGTCGCTGACCCGCTACTACATCGCCATGGATCTGACCGACAAGGCAGGAGTCCTCGCATCGGTGGCTGCAGTGTTTGCCGAGCATGACGTCAGCATCGAGTCGCTGCGCCAAGAGGGCCACGGCGACGACGCGAGCCTGGAGATCGTGACCCACGACGCCCTGGAAAGTGCTCTGGCCGGTACCTGTAGCAGTCTTCGAGGGCTCGACTCGGTTCGTCAGATCACGTCGATCATGCGAGTGGTGGGAGAATGAGCAGCGTGCTGAGCCAGACGACCCGTCAGTGGCGGGGGATCATCGACGAGTACCGGGAACGGCTGCCGGTCACCGATGCCACCCCCGTCATCTCGCTGCGCGAGGGTGGCACTCCGCTGGTTCGCGCCACCGTGGTCTCGGAGCGCACCGGCTGTGAGGTCTGGCTGAAGGTCGAGGGCGCCAACCCCACCGGCTCCTTCAAGGACCGCGGCATGACCATGGCTATCTCGAAGGCGGCCGAGGACGGCGCCCAAGCGGTGATCTGTGCGTCCACCGGCAACACCAGTGCAAGTGCGGCTGCGTACGCCGTCCGCGCCGGCATGGTCTGTGCCGTACTCGTGCCTCAAGGAAAGATCGCCCTTGGCAAGCTGAGCCAGGCGCTGGCCCACGGTGCCCGCCTGCTGCAGGTCGACGGCAACTTCGACGACTGCCTGAACTTGGCCCGCGACTTGTCCGAGCAGTACCCGGTCGCTCTCGTCAACAGCGTCAACCCGGCACGGATCGAGGGCCAGAAGACCGCCGCGTTTGAAATCGTCGACCAGCTGGGCGACGCCCCTGACATCCATGCACTACCCGTCGGCAACGCCGGCA
Source organism: Actinomycetes bacterium (assembly GCA_024644435.1). Lineage (GTDB taxonomy): Bacteria > Actinomycetota > Actinomycetes > JAHEKZ01 > JAHEKZ01 > JAHEKZ01. The sequence continues at coordinate 10,359 of JAHEKZ010000021.1, forward strand.
ACATCACGGCGTACTGGCGCGGGTACCGCGAGTACGCCGATGACGCCGTGAGCTCGCGGCGTCCCAGGATGTGGGGCTTCCAGGCAGCTGGGGCAGCCCCGATCGTGCGCGGTGAGATTGTGCCCAAACCGTCGACGGTCGCGACTGCGATCCGGATCGGCAACCCCGCTTCGTGGCGGTACGCACTCGAGGCGCGCGACGACTCCGGCGGACTGATCGATGCGGTCACCGACCGCGAGATATTGGCGGCCTACCGGCTCCTCGCCTCACAAGAGGGTGTCTTCGTCGAACCCGCCTCGGCGTCCGGCATCGCCGGGTTGCTCAAGAAGAAGGACGAGGGGCTGCTCGACGCTGGTCAGCTCGTGGTCTGCACCGTCACCGGACACGGCCTGAAGGATCCTGACTGGGCCATCGCCGGTGCTCCGCAGCCAGTGACCGTAGCGGCGGACGCGCACGCAGCAGCGTCTTTGTTGGGGCTGGCCGAGTAGTGGCGGCTCCGATGTTTCGGGCAGCAACGCTCCGCGTCCGTGTTCCAGCGACGAGCGCCAACCTCGGTCCCGGCTACGACACGTTCGGTCTGGCGCTTTCGCTGTACGACGAGATCGTTGTCCGCGTTGGAGAGGACGGACTCGACCTCGATGTAGCCGGCGAAGGATCTGACAAGGTACGCAAGGATGCGCGCAACCTCGTCATCAAGGCCATGAACAACGCGTTCGACCGTATGGGCGGACGTCCGCGCGGCCTCGAGGTGCGCTGTCTGAACCGCGTGCCGCATGGCAGGGGCCTGGGATCGTCGTCGGCGGCGATCGTCGGCGGCCTGGCTGCTGCTCGTGCCCTGACGGTTGGAGGCGACGAGCGACTCGACGACGAGAGCCTGCTGGCGGTGGCGACCGAGATGGAAGGTCACCCCGACAACGTGGCTGCGACGTTGTACGGCGGGTTCACGATGGCGTGGACTGACGGGGGAGAGGTGGGCGTGCTGCGAGCCATGCCGCACGCCGACGTGCTCCCGGTCGCCTTCATCTCGGGGACCGAGCTGCGCACCGTCAAGGCGCGCAAGGCGCTGCCTGACGTGGTGCCGCACGGCGACGCGGCGCTGAACAGCGCGCGCGCCGCGCTGCTGAGTCGGGCGATCACTGACCGACCCGATCTGTTGATGGTGGCCACCGAAGACTTTCTGCACCAGGAGTACCGACGACCAGTGATGCCACGTTCCTTGGCACTGGTCGACGAGCTGCGGGCCGCGGGTGTACCGGCCGTTGTGTCAGGGGCCGGCCCCACGGTCCTGGCTCTCACCGATCGCGCCCATGCATCTGGCGTGGCCGACCAGTCGCGTCGCGGCTGGCGCACCGAGGTTCTCGAGGCTGATCGCCAGGGCGTGCAGATTCTGCCGCTGTGATGCAGTTGCCATTCTGTGATGCTCGATTGTGATGAAATCGTTGGCGATTGCTTCAGGCGCACCACCGACACGCCGACATCGATCAAGACCCCAAGGAACATCGGGGCGCTGAGAGGTGTTACGGTGACATCACACCGGGTTTCCCGAGTGTCTTCCTCATTCCAGATTCTGACTGACGCCTGACGGCATACCGCCTGCAGGTACAGCCACTGGGATTCCTTCACTCCGGTACCGGCTCCGCCGGCCTCTCTGGCCCCGGCGATGCACGACCTCCCCACGCGGAAAAGTGCGTGGGGAACCCCTCCTGCGTCATTTCGGACGCACGGAACATTGTGGAAGGAAATCGCGTGAGCGACACCACCGACACCATGCCAGCCACCGAGGGCACAACCGCCCGTCGCAAGGGCCCAGCCCTGTCCGGCATGGTTCTCGCCGAGCTGCAGACCGTTGCGTCTGGGCTCGGCATCACTGGCACCACCCGGATGCGCAAGGGTGAGCTGATCGAGGCGATCCGCGAGAAGCAGGGGCAGTCCGCTCCCGCCCGCTCGACCTCCAGCCGCAGTGCGTCCCGCGACACCGCGCAGAAGAACGGTGACGCCACCCAGACCACGACCCAGTCCACGACGGAGTCGGGTACCGGCACCTCATCAGATGCCGAGCCCGCGCCACGAACCACCAGAACTCGCTCCCGCTCAGACGGCGACGACGCCAAGGGCGACCGGTCGTCCAAGAGCGGCCAGCCCCAGAAGTCGCGGGACCGGAACGACAAGAACGACCGCCAGGACAAGAACGACCGCCAGGACCGGAACGACCGGCAGGACCGGAACGACCGCGAGGGGTACGAAGGCGGCCGAAGCAGTCGTCGTCGTCGCCGCGGTCGCGACCGCGACCGGATCCGCGACCGCGGGGGCCGCGAGCGGTTCGGCGAAGGAGAGCCCCAGGTCGGCCCGGACGACGTCCTGGTGCCGGTTGCCGGCATCGTCGATGTCCTCGACAGCTACGCGTTCGTCCGAACCTCGGGCTACCTGCCCGGCTCGAACGACGTCTACATCTCGCTCTCGCAGGTTCGCCGCTACGGCCTGCGCCGTGGTGACGCCGTGACGGGGGCAGTCCGTCAGCCGAAAGAGGGCGAACGACGCGAGAAGTTCAACGCGTTGGTGCGCCTCGACACGATCAACGGGACCGACGCGGACAAGGCCAAAGAGCGTCCCGACTTCAACAAGTTGACGCCGCTCTACCCGCAGGACCGACTGCGTCTGGAGACCGAGTCGGGACTGCTCACAACTCGCGTCATCGACCTGGTCGCCCCGATCGGCAAGGGCCAGCGTGGCCTCATCGTCTCGCCGCCCAAGGCAGGAAAGACGATGGTGCTGCAGGCGATCGCGAACGCGATCACGACGAACAACCCCGAAGTTCACCTCATGGTCGTCCTCGTCGACGAGCGCCCAGAAGAAGTCACCGACATGCAGCGCACGGTGAAGGGTGAGGTGATTGCCTCGACCTTCGACCGTCCGGCCGACGACCACACGACAGTCGCCGAGCTGGCCATTGAGCGCGCCAAGCGCCTTGTTGAGCTCGGCCACGACGTCGTCATCCTGCTCGACTCGATGACACGCCTCGGCCGCGCCTACAACCTGTCGGCGCCCGCGTCCGGACGCATCCTGTCCGGTGGCGTCGACTCGTCGGCGCTCTACCCGCCGAAGCGCTTCTTCGGAGCAGCCAGGAACATCGAGGACGGCGGATCGTTGACCATCTTGGCCACGGCCCTGGTCGAGACCGGGTCCAAGATGGACGAGGTCATCTTCGAGGAGTTCAAGGGCACCGGAAACATGGAGCTCAAGCTCGACCGCAGACTCGCTGACAAGCGGGTGTTCCCGGCCGTCGATGTCGACGCATCGGGCACTCGTAAGGAAGAGCTGCTCCTGGCGGCCGATGAGCTGAAGGTTGTCTGGAACCTGCGCCGCGTGCTGCATGCACTCGAGTCGCAGCAGGCTCTCGAACTGCTGCTGTCCAAGCTCAAGGACACCGCGAGCAACACCGAGTTCCTGCTCCAGGTCCAGAAGACCACACCCGGAGCGATGCTCAGCGAGGATGCGGACTAGCTCGAGTTCTGAGGCCCGCCTGGCCGGGGAATGGTGCTGCGCCAGGCCGCGTTTGGGCTGACGCCACTGACAGTGGCACAATCTCTGTCGGTTCCGGTTCACGGCGTGGTCATTCTCGACCGAGTCGACCCGGATCCCCTGATGAGGAGACCCCATGAAGCCCGATATCCACCCCACCTACGTTCCGACCGAGGTCACGTGCACCTGCGGCGAGACCTTCGTCACGCGCAGCACGGCTGAGAACGGATCGATCCACGCAGAGACGTGCTCGAAGTGCCACCCGTTCTACACCGGCAAGCAGCGCATCCTCGACACCGGCGGTCGAGTCGCTCGCTTCGAGAAGCGGTACGGCAAGAAGTAGCGTCACGATCGACGCCGTAGGCCCATGGCCTGCGGCGTCGTCGTCGTTTCTACCCCCCCACCCCCAGGAGAGCCGATGTTCGACCAGGTTGAAGCGCTGGTCGACGAGTACGCCGACCTGGAACGGCAGCTCGCCGACCCGAGCGTCCATGCCGATGCCGGGCGTGCCCGTACGTTGGGGCGCCGCTACGCCGAGCTGGGCCCGATCGTGTCGACCTACCAGCGCTGGCGCACTCTCGGGGGTGACGCAGACGCCGCCCGCGAACTGGCGGGCGAAGATACTGCTTTCGCCGAGGAGGCCAGCCGGCTCGACGCCGATCGCGCCATCGTTGCCGAGCAGCTCGCCGCCCTTCTGATGCCCCGCGACCCGGCCGACGACAAAGACGTCATTCTCGAGGTCAAGGCCGGCGAAGGTGGTGACGAGTCGGCGCTTTTCGCGGGTGACCTCCTGCGGATGTACCTCCGGTTCGCCGAGCGGCAAGGATGGAAGGCGGAGGTCCTCGACGCGCAGGAGTCCGATCTCGGCGGCTACAAGGACGTGTCAGTCGCGATCAAGGCGAAGCGGTCGGTCGCGCCCGGTGATGGCGTCTGGGCGAACCTGAAGTACGAGGGCGGCGTCCACCGCGTCCAGCGGGTACCCGTGACGGAGAGCCAAGGGCGGATCCACACCAGCGCTGCCGGTGTTCTCGTGCTACCCGAGGCGGCCGACGTCGAGGTAGACGTCGATGCCAACGATCTTCGGATCGACGTCTACCGCAGTAGTGGTCCAGGAGGACAGAGCGTCAACACCACTGACTCTGCGGTGCGGATCACGCACGTGCCCACCGGAATCGTCGTCAGCTGCCAGAACGAGAAGTCGCAGCTACAGAATCGCGAGCAGGCACTACGCATCCTCCGCGCCCGACTGCTGGCGGCCAAGCAGGAGGAGGCGGATCGAGAGGCATCCGAGGCGCGCCGTTCGCAGGTGCGCACTGTTGACCGGTCAGAACGCATCCGTACCTACAACTTCGCCGAGAACCGCATCTCTGACCACCGAGTCGGGTTCAAGGCGTACAACCTCGATCAGGTCCTCGATGGTGACCTCACGGCCGTCGTCGAGGCCTGCAAGAGAGCCGATCGCGAGGCAGAGCTGATGGGAGGCGCCGGATGAAGGTGATGCCCTCACGTCCCAGCACCTCTGCCCGTGGGCGACAGCTCCGTGATGCCCTGCACTCCGCCGAACGACGGCTCCAGGCATCGGGGGTCGCTTCGCCCCGGGTCGACGCCGAGCTGCTCGCCGTGCACCTGCTGGATATCAGCAGGTCAGAGCTGTGGCGGCACCTGGACGCGCCCGTTCCCCCCGGCTTCGACGATCTGGTTGCCGGAAGGTCCGAGCGGATCCCGCTGCAGCACTTGACCGGGTGGGCATACTTCCGCACGGTCTCGCTGGCGGTCGGGCCCGGGGTGTTCTCGCCCCGGCCCGAGACCGAGGTGGTGGTCGGTCGGGCGCTCGAGCTTCTGGGCGCCGGCGATGCGGTGGAGCCGACGGTGATCGACCTGTGCGCCGGCTCGGGCGCCATTGCCGCCGCTCTCACCGTCGAGGCTCCCGCGGCCCGGGTTCATGCAGTCGAGCGAGACCCAGGCGCCGGTCCATGGCTCGCGCGCAACGCTGATGTCCATGGATTCACCGCCCACCTGGCCGACATCGAGGGTTGTCTGCCTGAGCTAGACGCGTCCGTCGACCTGGTCGTGGCCAACCCGCCCTACATCCCCGACGGTTCTGTTCCGCGCGACCCCGAGGTTGCGCGGTTCGACCCCGCCATCGCTCTCTACTCCGGACCCGACGGCCTGCACCACACGCGACTCGTCGAGCGGGCGGCCGCGCGGCTGCTGCGTCCGGGGGCATGGGTCGTGGTCGAGCACGGAGATCAGCAGGGCGAATCGGTCCCTGCGATCTTCTCTGACCCTGACGTGTGGACCGACGTTGCCGACCACGTTGATCTCGCGGGTCGCGACCGATACGTCACGGCTCGGCGCGCGGTGAACTGATGCCTCGATTCCACTGCGACCGCGCGGATGAGCGCAGCCGTGGAATCGACCGGGCTATCGCGGCAGCTGGCCGTCACCAGCTGGTCGTCTTTGCGACCGAGACCTCGTACGCGGTGGCGTGCGATGCGTTCTCACCGGTGGGCGTCGAGCGGCTCAACGCAGCGAAGGGCCGCGCGGCGATCGACGCCCTGCCCGTCATGGTGGGATCGGTGAAGGCGGCGCGTGCTCTGATCGGAACTCTGCATCCGCAGGGGGAGGCGTTGATCGAGGGCTTCTGGCCTGGTCCCCTCACCGCCATCTGCGACCAGCAGTCCACGCTCCACTGGGACATCGGCGGTGATGGCCGGCACGTCGCCGTTCGCATGCCGCTGCACCCGGTGGCGCTGGCGGTGCTGCAGGGGGTGGGCCCCATGGCGGTCGTTGCGGCCAACCGGGTCGGTGAGGCCGTACCGCGCACGTGCGACGAGGCGGAGGCCCAGCTCGGCCCGACAGTTTCGGTGTATCTCGACGCGGGAACTCTGCCTGAAGGGCCGCCATCGACGGTCGTCGACCTGACCGACCGAGCGCCGAGGTTGCTGCGTGCGGGAACCTTCCCGAGCGTCCAGCTCCGCGAAGTCGCACCCGACCTCGTTGATGAGGACGAGGGATGACCTCGTCGGGCGTGCACGTTCTGGCGGTCTGTACCGGAAACATATGCCGCTCCCCGATGATGGAGCGGATCCTGCGTGATGCGCTCCTGCGTCACGACGTCGGCGACGTAATCAGTGTGACCAGCGCCGGCACCTGGGCTCGGCCTGGTGAACCGATGCAGCCGTTCGCCGAGGCCACCTTGGCTGAACGCGGCGTCGACCCCGCGGGATTCGTCGCCCACCGAGTGACGGAGCAGGCGATCCAGTCGTCCGACCTGGTACTGACCGCCACTCTCGAGCACCGCAGCAGTGTCGTGGGACTGGTCCCCGCTGCCGTTCGGCGTTCCTTCACGCTGCTGGAGCTGGCCCGTATCGCGCTGGCTGCTCCGCCGATTCCGGCCCTCGAGGGTGGGTCCCCTGCCGATGGGGTCCGCCAGGCGATCGCCTGGGCGGCGCAGATGCGCGGCGCCACCCCGCGTTCGACCGAAGACGTCGACGATCTCGACGACCCGCTCGGGGCACCGCAGGCCGTCTACAGCGCCAGAGCAGACCAGATCACGGCGGCGGTGGACCAGATCGTTCCTTTCCTGATCGGGGCGGGTCCGAGCCTCTGATCTGGCTAGAGTGAGCTGCGTTGTCCGACGCACACCGGCCGTTCGCAGGAGATCAGCATGAGCAGCACGCCGTACTGGGGCCCGAACTTCGATGCCCTGCAGGAAACCGACCCTGAGATCGCTGGTGTCGTTCTCGATGAGCTCGCTCGGCTCCGCAGTGGCCTGCAGCTCATCGCCAGCGAGAACTTCACCTCACCAGCGGTTCTCGCTGCGACCGGTTCGACATTGTCGAACAAGTACGCCGAGGGATACCCCGGACGCCGGTACTACGGCGGGTGTGCCGACGTAGATGTCGCCGAGGAGATCGGCATCGCCAGGGCCAAAGAGCTCTTCGGGGCAGACCACGCCAACCTGCAACCACACTCCGGCGCATCGGCCAACCTGGCTGTCTACGCCGCACTGCTCAAGCCGGGCGACACCGTGTTGGCTATGGATCTCAAGCACGGTGGCCACCTCACCCACGGATCCCCCGTCAACTTCTCCGGTCAGTGGTTCACCAATGTCTCCTATGGCGTGTCCGAAGGATCGGAGACCATCGACTACGACCACGTACGGGCACAGGCGCGCGAGCACCGACCGAAGATGATCATCGCCGGGGCCACGGCCTACCCGCGACTGATCGACTTCGCGGCTTTCCGTGAGATTGCCGACGAGGTGGGCGCCTACCTGATGGTCGACGCAGCGCACTTCATCGGGCTCGTCGCAGGCAAGGCGATTCCGTCGCCGGTGCCGTACGCCGACGTCGTGTCGTTCACCACGCACAAGGTGCTTCGTGGCCCGCGTGGGGGCATGATCCTGTGCCGCGAAGAGCTCGCCACCAAGATCGACAAGGCTGTCTTTCCCTTCCTGCAAGGGGGGCCGCTGATGCACGTCGTGGCCGCCAAGGCGGTGGTGTTGAAGGAGGCGGCGTCGGCTGAGTACCAGCAGTACGCGCGGCAGGTCATCGCCAATGCTCAGGCACTCGTCGAGGGACTTCAGGATCAAGGCATGCGCGCGGTGTCGGGTGGCACCGACACCCATCTGGCACTGATCGACCTGCGCGGGGTGGGAGTGACGGGCCGAGACGCCGAAGCTCGGTGTGACGCCGCACGGATCACGCTCAACAAGAACGCCATTCCGTTCGACCCCGAGAAGCCGATGGTCGCGTCTGGCGTACGCGTGGGTACGCCCTCGGTCACGACGCAGGGCATGGGAGCCGAGCAGATGAAGGACGTCGCGTCGCTGATCGGGCGGGCCGTGCGCGCCGACCTCGACACCGAGCCGGGGCGGGCCGACATCGAGCAGGTGGCCCAAGAGGTGTCGGCGCTGGTCTCGAAGTTCCCGGCGTACCCTGATCCTTCGGCGTAGCCTGCCGAGCGGGGCCGCGTGGCCCCGAGGAAGAAGAGGGGCGTGGCGTGCGCGAGTACCTCCTGGTTCTGCTCGCCTCAGCTGCTGTCACCTATGCCACCGTGCCGGTCGTTCGTTGGTACGCCGTGCGGTGGAACGTCATGGCAGAGATCCGCGACCGCGACGTGCACGACGTCCCCATCCCGCGGCTCGGCGGCGTCGCCATGTATCTGGGGTTCCTCACCGGCATGCTCGTCGCCAGCCAGCTCGGGTTCGTCTCAGCGGTGTTTACCGAGTCGCGTGACGCCTGGGCCGTCATCGCCGGTGGCACCCTGATCTTCCTCGTCGGGGTGGTCGACGACATCTGGGGCTTGGACGCCCTCACCAAGGCGGCCGGGCAGATCATCGCTGCCGGTGTGATGGTGCTCCTGGGTGTCCAGCTCCTGTGGCTGCCCTTCAACGGAGTGACGGTGCTGCCGTATAACGCCAGCGTCGTGCTGACCGTCCTGCTCGTCGTCGTGACCGTGAACGCGATCAACTTCGTCGATGGGCTGGACGGCCTGGCCGCGGGCATCATCGGGATCGGGTCGCTGGCATTCTTCGCGTTCGCCTACCTTCTGTCCGTTGACAGCGGGATCGACCGGGCGACCACGGCGGCCCTCCTGTCGACCGTGCTTGCCGGGATCTGCGCCGGTTTCCTGCCGCACAACTTCAACCCGGCCCGCATCTTCATGGGCGACTCCGGCTCGATGCTGGCTGGCCTGCTGCTCTCAGCATCCGTGATCACCCTCACCGGCAAGATCGACCCCTACTCGGTGGGTGATGCGGCGCTGCTCCCGGCACTGATGCCACTGCTGCTGCCGTTCGCGGTGCTGGCCGTTCCCCTGGTCGACCTCTTGCTGGCGGTCGTGCGGCGAACCCGGGCGAGGCGGTCGCCCTTCGCCCCGGACAAGCAGCATCTGCACCACCGTCTTCTCGAGATCGGGCACAGCCAGCGGCAGGCAGTCCTGGTCATGTACCTCTGGGCAGCCGCCTTGGCACTGGGTGCGGCCGTTGCGGCCCACGTCAGTGTCCGTGCGGGCCTGTTGACCAGCGGTGGGATCGCCCTCGTGGCGGTGCTGGCCACCCGCAGCCCGCGCCGGGCCTCGTCGTCGTGACCCAGAGGGCTCGACCTGCGTCGCTTCGCGAGCTTCCCGGGCGCTACTTCTGGCGGGCAGCGTGGCCAACCCTGGCTGCCGGGTTCGTCGCGGCGGTGCTGGCCCAGGTGACGGAGGGCGTCGCGGCGTCGGCGGGAGTGGTGGTCGGGGCAGCGATCGTGCTGGCCTTCTTCGGACTCGATCTTCTGGTGATGCGGATCACGGCCGGGTGGGACCCGGCCACGACCTTTCTGGTGGTGATGCTCGAGTACCTGGGCAAGATCATCGCCCTAGCCGTCGCCCTCGTCGCCCTTCGGGGCCAGGCAGCCGTCGACAGCTGGTGGGTGGGGATAGGAGTCGCTGTCGCAGCCGTCGTCTTCCTGGCGGCACTGGTGGTTGCGTACCTGCGGATCCCCACGTTCGTGGTCGAGCCGGCCGACACGGGTCTGCAACGCAACGACGCACCTTCGACGTGATGAGCCTCACCCTGCGCCCCCCCGGCCTCAGTTGGTGCTGAGGTTCGCCCGACTGCTAGGGTCCGGAAACCGATGGGCCAGGACAAACGCCCGCATGCGGCGCACTTCGACGCCGCGGCGGACACAGGTGCCTGGGACATCGTCGCCTACTTGCTCTCCGGGATGTTGCTCTGGGGTGGCGCCGGGTGGCTGCTCGATCGTTGGTTGGGCCTTCGGGTCTTCCTTCCGCTCGGTCTGCTGTTCGGCACTGGGCTCGCGCTCTACCTCGTGTATGTGAGATACGGACGCGCCCCGGAACCACCGACTGATCGTCATGACGGAGAACCCAACGGCTCGAGCCGCTGAGAGGAGCCTTCGTTGAGCCTGGTGGTGCTCGCCGAAGAAGGAGAGGGGTACACCCCTCCCGGATCGGGTGACTTCAAACTTCCCCCGATCATTGAGAACCTTGAATGGTTCACCAAGCCCTACTTGATGGCGCTCATCTCGGTCGTCATTCTGGTGGCGTTCTTCTACTTCGCCGCTCGCAAGCCGACAATGGTTCCTAGCCGGCTTCAGTTTGCCGGCGAGGGGATCTACGGCTTCGTCCGCCGCGACCTGGCCCGAGACATCATCGGCTCGAAAGACTTCTTGAAGTTCCTGCCGCTGATCTTCTCGCTCTTCATCTTCATCGCCTTGAACAACGTGTTCGGGATCATCCCCTTCATCCAGTTCCCGACGATGTCGCTGATCGGGTTCCCGATCGCGCTGACTCTGATCGTGTGGGTCGTCTACAACTGGGTGGGCATCCGACGTCAGGGCCCGATCGGCTACTTCAAGAACATGATGTTCCCACCCGGCGTTCCCAGCTGGGTCTACATCTTGCTGGCGCCGCTCGAGCTGGTATCGACGGTCTTCGTCCGGCCGCTGACCCTCTCACTGCGTCTGTTTGCCAACATGTTCGCCGGTCACCTGCTGCTGATCGTCTTCATCCTCGGTGGCGAGTACATGCTGCTCGAGGGCGAGGGCCTGGTGAAGGTCCTGAGCATCGGTGCCTTCGCCATGGGCATCGTGATGACATTCTTCGAACTCCTGGTGCAGGTGCTCCAGGCGTACATCTTTGCTCTGCTCACCGCCCTGTATATCGCGGGAGCGATGAGTGAAGAGCACTAATCGGACGGCGCACCCTGCGCTCGCCATCGAAAGGAACAGGTAATGGAAGGCACGCTCAACGCGGTCGGTTATGGCCTCGCCGCGATCGGCCCCGGTATCGGCGTCGGTCTCATCTTCGCTGCATACATCCAAGGTGTCGCGCGTCAGCCCGAGGCTCGCTCGGTCCTGCAGCCGATCGCCTTCCTGGGCTTCGCCCTTGCTGAGGCGCTCGCCCTGTTCGGTCTGGTTCTTGCGTTCGTTCTCTAGCGCCTCCCGACCACTGACGAACGGATAGCTCATGGACACGCTGCTCGTGGTGAGAGCCGCCGGTGAAGATCCGAACCCGCTGGTTCCGCACATCGCGGAGATCATCGTCGGGTTGATCGCCTTCGGCATCCTCTACTACTTCGTTGCGAAGTTTGTTGTTCCTCGGTTCGAGAAGTCATTCGCCGAGCGCACCGAGGCGATCGAGGGCGGTCTGGCCAAGGCCGAGGTTGCGCAGGCCGAGGCTGCCGCCGCGCTCGAGCAGTACCAGGCGCAGCTTGCCGACGCTCGTGGTGAGGCTGGACAGATTCGCGAGGAGGCCCGCGCCCAAGGCGCGGCAATCCTCGCCGAGATGCGCCAGCAGGCCCAGGCTGAGTCGGACCGCTTGGTCGCCAACGCTCAGTCGCAGATCGAAGCGGAGCGTGCCGCAGCAGTGGCCTCGCTGCATGCTGAGGTCGGCACTCTGGCCAGCCAGCTGGCCGAGAAGATCGTGGGCGAGTCGCTCAGCGACGACGAGCGTCAGCAGCGCGTCATCGACCGGTTTATCGCCGACCTCGAGAGCCAGCCATCGGGGCAGGACGCCTGATGCAGGGAGCCAGCCGCGAGTCCTTGTCAGCCGCCACCGAGCGGCTCGACATGGTCCTCGCATCCCCGATCACCGAGGCGGGTGACGTCGCCGAGCGAGCCACCCACTGGGTGGGGCGCTTCATGCCGTCGGTGGCGCAGCGCGTCGAGTCGGTGCTTCCGGTTGCTGGACCGCTCGGAGTCGGTGATGCGCTCTTCTCGGTGGCGACCCTGCTGGATGCCCAGCCGTCGCTCAGGAGCGCGCTGACCGACCCGGCTCGCAGTGGAGAAGACAAGGCGGCACTGGTCGCCGGGCTGCTGGGCGGCAAGGTGCCCGATCAGGTGGTCGCGCTGGTCTCTGAGATGGTGCGCTCGCGCTGGTCCAAGTCCCGCGACCTCGCTGAAGCAGTCACCCAGCTCGCCACCGGTGCCATCCTGGTCTCGGCCCAGCGCCACGATCGGCTCGACGACGTCCAGGACGAGCTCTTCCGGTTCTCACAGATCGTCGCTGGCGAGCCAAGCCTGAGGCTTGCGCTGACCGATCGGGCGCTACCCGCGGAGCGCAAGTCCGACCTGGTCATTGACCTGCTCAAGGAGAAGACCACCGTCGAGGCGGCTCGGCTGATCGTCCACGCGGTCACCGAGCCTCGCGGCCGGTCGCTGGAGGCGAACCTCGAGCGGCTGGAGAGCGCTGCGGCAGCCAGAAGGCAGCGCCAGGTGGCCACGGTCACCGCGGCGGTGCCGTTGTCCGACGAGCAGCGCGACCGACTGGCGGCCGCACTCGCGGCGCAGCTCGGTTTCGACGTCCAACTCAACGTGGTCATAGATCCGGACGTCGTCGGAGGGCTGCGGGTCAGCCTCGGCGACGAGCTGATCGATGGCACGTTGGCATCACGACTTGGCGACGCGCAGCGGCGCATTGCCAGCTAGCACCACTGTCGACCTACCGGCGCCCCGGCGTCAGAAGAACGAGGAGAGCAGGACATGGCGGAACTCACGATCCGGCCCGAAGAGATCAAGGATGCGCTGTCGCGCTTCGTCTCGTCGTACACCCCGGAGACTGCCTCTCGTACCGAGGTCGGTCGGGTGCTCGAGTGCGGCGACGGCATCGCCCGGGTCGAGGGCCTTCCCTCGACCATGACCAACGAGCTGCTCGAGTTCGAGGGCGGGTTGCGCGGCGTCGCCCTGAACCTCGACCTGCGCGAGATCGGCACCGTGCTGTTGGGTGAGTTCAGCCACATCCAAGAGGGTCAGGATGTCCACCGGACGGGAGAGATTCTCTCTGCCCCTGTCGGTGACGCTTTCCTCGGCCGCGTCGTCGACGCTCTCGGTACGCCCATCGACGGGCTCGGCCCCATCGAGGCGGAAGGGCGCCGCGCTCTCGAGCTGCAGGCACCCACCGTCGTGCAGCGTCAGCCGGTCAAGGAGCCGCTGCAGACCGGACTGAAGTCGGTTGACGCGATGACTCCCATCGGTCGCGGTCAGCGTCAGCTGATCATCGGCGACCGCCAGACCGGCAAGACCGCGGTCGCCATCGACACGATCATCAACCAGCGCGAGAACTGGGCGTCCGGCGACCCCCAGCAGCAGGTGCGCTGCATCTATGTGGCGGTGGGGCAGAAGGGGTCGACCATCGCGGGTGTGCGAGGCGCTCTCGAAGAGGCCGGCGCCCTCGAGTACACGACGATCGTCGCCGCTCCGGCGTCCGATCCGGCCGGCTTCAAGTACATCGCCCCCTACACCGCGTCAGCCATCGGTCAGCACTGGATGTACCAGGGCAAGCACGTCCTCATCGTGTTTGACGACCTCTCGAAGCAGGCTGAGGCCTACCGCACGGTGTCGCTGCTTCTTCGTCGCCCGCCAGGCCGAGAGGCCTACCCCGGCGACGTGTTCTACCTGCACTCGCGGCTCCTCGAGCGCTGCGCCAAGCTCTCTGACGAGCTCGGCGCCGGGTCGATGACCGGGCTGCCGATCATCGAGACCAAGGGCAACGACGTCTCGGCCTACATCCCGACCAACGTCATCTCGATCACCGACGGCCAGATCTTCCTCGAGACCGACCTGTTCAACTCCGGTGTCCGACCGGCCATCAACGTCGGTATCTCCGTCTCTCGTGTCGGTGGTTCAGCACAGGTCAAGGCCATGCGGTCGGTTGCGGGCAACCTGCGCCTGAGCCTGGCGCAGTTCCGCGAGCTCGAGGCGTTCGCCGCTTTTGGGTCCGACCTCGACAAGGCGTCCAAGGCCAGCCTCAACCGTGGGGTCCGACTCGTCGAGCTGCTCAAGCAGCCGCAGTACGACCCACAGTCGGTCGAGCGTCAGGTCGTGTCGATCTGGAGCGGAACGACGGGCCAGCTCGACGAGGTGCCGGTCGAGGACATCAAGCGCTTCGATGCCGAGTTCCTCGACTACATCGGGGCCAGCCACGCCGGCGTCTTCGACGTGATTCGCGAGGCCAAGGTGCTCGGCGACGACACCGTGGCCGAGCTCGAGAAGGCGATCGGCGCCTTCAAGGCGCAGTTCACCACGACGTCTGGTGAGCTCTTGGTGAAGGACGTCCCGGTCGAAGCGCTCGAAGAGCAGGAGATCGACCCGACCCAGATCACCAAGAAGGTCAAGTGACCCTGTTGGCCCTGTTGAGAACAGGGGAAGAGGCTATCTGACATGGGTGCACAGCTAAGGGTCGTTCGCCGGCGGATTCGTTCCGTCCAGGCGACGAAGAAGATCACGAAGGCGATGGAGCTCATCGCGGCGTCACGCATCGTGAAGGCGCAGAACCGCCTCACCGCTACCCGCCCCTACACGATCGAGCTCAGTCGCGCCCTGACCGCAGCGGCGTCGAACTCGACCTCGATCGACGATCACCCCTTGCTCTCCACCCAGAAGCAGAAGGTGCGGGCAGCGATGGTCGTCATCACAGCCGACCGCGGCCTGGCAGGCGCCTACTCGTCCAACGCGATTCGCGAGGCGCAGGCGCTGAGCAATCTCCTCCAGGAGGACGAGGGCTACGAGGTCGTGCCCTACGTGGTCGGGCGCAAGGCGGAGGGCTGGTTCCGGTTCCGCGGTCGTCCAGTTGCTCGGGCGTGGACCGGTATCTCTGACCAGCCCAGCTATGAGGACGCCACCGAGATCGCTGATGCGGTGCTCGAGCGGTTCCTGCAGCCCACCGAAGAGGGCGGCGCAGACCAGATCCACATCGTCTACACCGGCTTCAAGAACATGGTCACGCAAGAGGTGCGGGTGCGCCGGATCCTGCCACTCGAGGTCGTCGAGGAGCAGGAAGAGGCAGGGACCGAGCTTGCGCCGCTGTACGACTTCGAGCCCTCCGCCGAAGCCGTGCTCGACGCCCTCTTGCCTCGGTACGTCCGTACCGTCATCTACACCGCGTTGCTGGAGTCAGCAGCGTCCGAGCACGCTGCGCGTCGACGGGCCATGAAAGCGGCCACCGACAACGCAGATGACCTCATCAAGTCGTTGACCCGCCAGGCCAACCAGGCCCGTCAGGCGGAGATCACCCAGGAGATCAGTGAGATCGTCGGTGGAGCCGACGCACTGTCGTCTGTTACTGCGGGAAGTGAGTGAAGAACATGACTGTCACCCAGGACGCCTCGGGCACCGAGACGAGCACCGGAGTGGGCCGCATCGCCCGCGTGACCGGTCCAGTCGTCGACGTCGAGTTCCCGCCCGACGCCATGCCGGCCATCTACAACGCTTTGAGCGTTGAGGTGTCGTTCAGCTCAGGAGAGGGCGAGAGCGAGACTCACGTGCTGACGCTCGAGGTCGAGCAGCACTTGGGCGACAACATGATTCGCGCCGTGTCGCTGCAGCCGACCGATGGTCTCGTGCGTGGTGCCGAGGTGACCGACTCCGGTTCGCCGATCTCGGTGCCGGTCGGCGACGTCACCAAGGGCCACGTATGGAACGCGCTGGGCGAGTCGCTCGACGTGCCGACCGCGTCCCTCGACATCCAGGAGCGTTGGCCGATTCACCGCCAGGCGCCAGCCTTCGACCAGCTCGAGAGCAAGACCCAGATGTTCGAGACCGGCATCAAGGTCGTCGACCTCATGACCCCGTACGTCCAGGGCGGAAAGATCGGCCTCTTCGGTGGTGCCGGTGTCGGCAAGACTGTGCTCATCCAAGAGATGATCTACCGCGTTGCCGAGAACTTCGGTGGTGTCTCGGTGTTCGCCGGTGTAGGTGAGCGCACCCGTGAGGGCAACGACCTCTTCGGTGAGATGACCGAGTCGGGCGTCATCGAGAAGACCGCCCTGGTCTTCGGCCAGATGGATGAGCCCCCTGGCACGCGCCTTCGCGTCGCCCTGTCGGCCCTGACCATGGCTGAGTACTTCCGTGACGTGCAGAAGCAGGACGTGCTGCTCTTCGTCGACAACATCTTCCGGTTCACGCAGGCGGGGTCTGAGGTCTCGACGCTGCTCGGCCGCATGCCGTCAGCGGTGGGATACCAGCCGACGCTGGCTGACGAGATGGGGCAGCTGCAGGAGCGCATCACCTCGACCCGTGGACACTCGATCACCTCGATGCAGGCGATCTACGTGCCGGCTGACGACATCACCGACCCGGCCCCGCACACCACGTTCGCGCACCTCGATGCCACCACGGTGCTGTCGCGTCCGATCTCCGAGCTCGGCATCTACCCGGCTGTCGACCCGCTCGACTCGTCGTCCCGCATCCTCGACCCGACCTACATCGGTGAGGAGCACTACCGGATTGCCCGCCGCGTCCAGATGATCCTTCAGCGCTACAAGGACCTGCAGGACATCATCGCGATTCTCGGTATCGACGAGCTCTCCGAGGAAGACAAGATCCTCGTCGGACGCGCTCGCCGCATCCAGCGCTTCCTGTCGCAGAACATGTACGTGGCCGAGGCCTTCACCGGTCAGCCGGGATCCACTGTGCCGCTTGCCGACACACTGGCGTCGTTCGACGCCATCGCTGACGGTCAGTTCGACCACCTGCCTGAGCAGGCGTTCTTCATGTGCGGCGGGATCGACGACGTCGAGCGCAAGGCCTCCGAGCTCTCCTAGTCGGAGAGCCGGATCGAGCGCGAAGGAGACAGCGCAGTGACACTGCAGGTACAGCTCGTGGCGGCTGACCGGTCCGTCTGGTCTGGTGAGGGATCAATGGTGATCGCTCGTACCGTCGATGGCGACATCGGCGTCCTCCCTGGGCATGAGCCGCTGCTCGCCGAGCTGGCGAGCGGCGTCGTGCTCGTCAAGACAATCGACGGTGATGACGTGGCCGCGGCAGTGCACGGCGGTTTCATCTCCGTCGACGCCGACGCGGTGTCACTGCTGGCCGAGGTGGCCGAGCTCTCGCACGAGATCGACGTCGACCGGGCCCGCAAGGCCCTCGACGAGGCCAGCAACGGTGGGGCGTCCGACGACGATGACGCGAACCGGGCGGCTCAGATCAGGGCCGAGACCCGCCTGCGAGCGGCCGAAGCCCGCATCTGACACCTTCGGGGAAACCTCACGCCGCCATAGCGGCGCAATACTTCCCCCAAGGTGTGGAACACGGTGTTTCGTCTGGGCGCAAGAGGCGTGAACCACTTTTGTCCTGACCAGGCCGCGGGCTAGCATCCGGTCATGGCGACCATCACTGACTACAAGTCCGAGCCCACTGCCCTCACTGTGACCTGGGACGACGGAGCCACCACCACCTACCCGTGGATCTGGCTGCGTGACCACGCCCACGACGAGGAGACCTTCCATCCCGTCACGATGCAGCGCAATATCCACACCGCATCCATCGATCCAGCGCTCGTGGGCACATCGGTTGAGCTGTCGAACGGTGACGTGTCGATCGCCTGGAGCGACAACGACCGGTCCACGATTCCGGTGGAGTTCCTGGCTGACTTCCGGACGCCGCAGGTGGCCACCACCTCGCTGGGGATCGAGCCGGTGCTGTGGGACGCCGAGATGATCCAGCCCACCCCGAGCACTGACTACGACGCCATCATGAACACCGATGAAGGCCTGCTCGACTGGCTGACCAAGGTGTCTCGCTACGGCTTCGCACTGGCCAAGGGAGTGCCCGCCACAGGCGAGGCCACCAAAGAGCTCCTCGAGCGGGTCGCGTACATCCGACGCTCGATCTTCGGTGGGTTCTGGGAGTTCGAGGCCGACATGAGCAAGGCGGACACCGCGTACACCAACGTCGAGCTGCTCTCTCACACCGACGCGACGTACTCCAACGACGCGCCCGTGCAGCTGCTGCACTGCCTCTTCTTCGAGGGCACCGGGGGAGAGTCGACGATGGCCGATTCCTTCCGTGTTGCTGCCGAGCTCAAGCAGCACCAGCCCCAGCACTACGAGACCCTGTCGACCGTGATGGTGCCAGGCCAGTACATCGGCGATGGCGCCCACCTGATGGCCGCCCGCCCGGTGTTCCGCCACGACCACCACGGCAAGCTCGTCCAGGTCTCGTTCAACAACGCCGACCGTGCGCCCTTCCTGTTGCCGGCCGACGAGATGATCGCGTTCTACGACGCGATCAGGGCCTTCGACACCCTGGCCAACGACCACTCGTTGCAGTGGCGCCACACCCTGGAGCCAGGCGAGGCCATGCTCTTCGACAACTGGCGTGCCATGCATGGCCGAGCGTCGTACGCAGGCGGACGCAAGCTCTGCGGTGCCTACCTGAACCACGAAGACTTTGAGAGCAAGATTCGGCTGCTGCAGAACACGCTGAACGGGTAGCTGGCGGATTGCCTGCGGTTGCTCGGCGGCGTCCGAGACGGTGCCAGTGCGCCGAGCGTGACTGCCCCGTCTAGCGTTCGCCACCCGGCTTCCAGAGCAGGTCACCGGCTCCTCCATGGGCTGGGGTATTGGCGACCCGACTCAGGATGAAGAGCAGGTCGCTGAGCCGGTTCAGGTAGGTGGCAGTCAAGGCACTCATGGCGTCTTCGTGCTCGGCCAGGGCGGCCCAGGTGCTGCGCTCGGCCCGGCGCACGATCGTCCGCGCCACGTGCAGGTGGGCCGCCGTCATGGTGCCGCCCGGGAGGACAAACGAACGTAGCGCCTCGAGCTGGTCGTTGTACCGGTCGCAGGCTGCCTCGAGGCGGTCGACGTACTCCTGCTCAACCCGGAGGGGAGGGAACTCGGGGTTCTCGACTACCGGCGTGCAGAGGTCGGCGCCGACGTCGAAGAGGTCGTTCTGGATCCGGGTGAGCAAGGCGGCGAGGTCGGTGTCGAGGCCTGGGGTGGCCACGACGACGCCGATGGCCGAGTTGGCCTCGTCGACGTCGGCGTACGCAACCAGTCGTAGGTCGTTCTTGCTGACACGGCTCATGTCACCGAGTGCGGTCGTGCCGTCGTCGCCGGTGCGGGTATAGATGCGGGTGAGGTTGACCATGGTGGCCAGCCTAGGGGGACCGCCTACGATGGGCGCGTGGAGACCGCCAACGCAGCCCTCGCGCGCCCTGAGCGGTTCCGTGTGACCGGTGGCGCCCGACTCGTCGGAGACGTGCGGGTGACCGGAGCCAAGAACTCGGTGCTGAAGCTGATGGCAGCCGCACTGCTGGCGCCAGGCGTGACGACCCTCAGCGAGGTGCCCGACATCCTGGACGTGTCGATCATGTCTGAGCTGCTGCGCCGGCTCGGGTGCGAGGTGGAGCGCGACCGCGAGGCGGCGACCCTTGTCATCACCGTCCCCGAGAAGATCCACCATCGGGCCGACTACGACCTGGTGCGCCGGATGCGGGCGTCCATCGCGGTGCTTGGCCCCCTGCTCGCGCGGACCGGCGAGGCCGATGTGGCCCTTCCGGGGGGCGACGCCATCGGCTCACGGCCCCTCGACTTCCACATTGCCGGGTTGCTGAAGCTCGGTGCGACGATCGAGAACGAGCACGGCTTCATCGTCGCCAAGGCGAAGCGGCTCACGGGTGCAACGATCTGGCTCGACTTCCCGAGCGTCGGCGCCACCGAGAACCTGCTCATGGCGGCCGTGTTGGCCGATGGGCGAACCGAGATCGACAACGCTGCGCGTGAGCCCGAGATCGTCGACCTGTGCCAGATGCTGCAGAGCATGGGCGCTCAGATCGAAGGAGCCGGCACCTCGACACTCATCATTCACGGCGTGGAAGGCCTGCGCCCCGTCAGCCACTCCACTGTGTCGGACCGCATCGTGGCAGGCACCTGGGCCATGGCGGCCACGATGACGCTGGGCGACGTGACGGTGCACAACGCTGATGCATCCCACCTCGAAATTGCGCTCGACAAGCTGGTGACCGCTGGCGCCACCGTCGACCGCACCGGTGACGGCTTCCGTGTGATGATGGACCGCCGGCCCACAGCCGTAGACGCCGTCACGCTTCCGTACCCAGGGTTTCCCACTGATCTGCTGCCGATGTCGCTGGCCCTGAACGCCGTGGCCACCGGTACGTCGATGGTCACCGAGAACGTCTACGAGTCTCGCTTCTCCTTCGTCAACGAACTTGCCCGGCTGGGTGCCGACATCCGTACTGATGGACACCACGCCGTGGTGCGCGGACGTCCCTTGCTCTCCGGCGCCCCCGTGACGACGCCCGATATCCGCGCCGGAGCCGGCCTGGTGATCGCCGGTCTGGTCGCCGAAGGTGAGACGGTCGTCAGCGAGATCCATCACATTGACCGTGGCTACCCGAAGTTCGACGAGCAGCTCTGCGCTCTTGGTGCGGTGGTCGTTCGCGAGGACGATCCGCAGGTGACGTTCGACTAGGGCCTGGCCAAACCGACAAGGGGAATGTCTGCTCGTGGCTCAGCTGCACTACATGGCCATCACTTCGGTCGACGGATTCGTCGCTGACAGCGACGGCTTGTTTGACTGGGCCATGCCGGACGAAGAGGTGCACGCGTTCATTAACGAGCTGGAGCGGCCGGTCGGAACGTATCTGTACGGCCGTCGGATGTACGAGATCATGCGGTACTGGGAGGACGTGCCCGACCTCGAGAACGAGCCCGCCGTCATTGTCGAGTTCGCCGACATCTGGCAACGGGCCGAGAAAGTCGTCTACTCCACGACGCTGCACGAAGCCGACACCAGCCGAACGAGAGTCGAGCGGGTCTTCGACCCCGATGCGATCGCCCAGATGAAAGAGGCGGCGGCTTCCGACATCGGCGTTGGTGGTCCAGGGCTGGCCTCGCATGCCCTGGCCGCTGGGCTGGTCGACCAGCTTCACCTCGTGGTGGCCCCCGTCGTGGTCGGCGCAGGTCGACACTTCCTCCAGGGAAACCATCGCCTCGATCTCGACCTCCTTGAGGAGCGGCGATTCAGCAACGGCATGGTGTATCTGCAGTACGCCGTTCACTAGCTCCGTCAGCAGCGCTCACGCAAGGGTCGGTCAGACAGCCCGACGAACGATCGACTCGGCGCGCTGTCGGTCGTCGGGCCAGACCATGACGCGTGGCCCGTCGTTGGTCATGGCGACGGTTGCCCTGATGTCGCTGGCCTCGAGCTGCTGGCGCAGGATCTCGGCCTCGATGTAGGTGCCGGGGGAGGCGATGGCATCGAGGAGGCCGTACTGGTCCGGACTGCCGCTCAGTGGTGGGCGTTCGACGACCGAGCTGCCACGTCCGAACGCCCAACGCAGGACCAACACCAGGATCCCGATGGCCACCAGCGCCATCATCGGCCCGTACACGTAGGAGTAACTGCCCCAGTTCGGCATGAGTCTGATTGTGCGCCTGACGGGTCTGGCACGCCACCCGGCATGAGAGGCGGCCCGGCGACGCGGCCTCGTGCGAGTGGCCTAGCCTGCGGGGAGGTCAGGCGAGAGGAGCGGTGATGGCGGACGTGGTGGCGAGTGTCGGCGTGGTCGGGGCGGGGCTCATGGGGGCCGGTATCGCTCAGGTCGCCGCGCAGGCCGGCTACGACGTCCGGCTCTACGACGTTGACGATGCATCGCTGGAGCGGGGGGTGGACGCGGTCGCCGCGTCCACCGGGCGGCTGGCGGCCAAGGGTCTGCTCGCGGACAGCCCGGAGGCGGTTCTTGCTCGCATCACGGCGTCCACGTCGCTCGACTCCCTGGCCGACGTTTCCCTGGCTGTCGAAGCAGTCTTCGAGGAGCTCACCGTCAAGCAGCAGGTCTTCCGTGCACTCGACGAGGTGCTCGGTCCGGACGCGGTGCTTGCCACCAACACCTCGGCGCTGCCGATCACGCAGCTCGCGGAGGCGACCAGCCGGCCGAGCCAGGTCGTGGGCACGCACTTCTTCTCGCCGGTGCCGCTGATGCAGCTGTGTGAGCTGGTTCGCGGGCGCGAGACGAGTGACGAAACTCTGCAGGTGGCCCGCGACTTCGCTGAGCGGGTCGGAAAGACGTGCATCGTGGTCAACCGCGACGTCGCCGGGTTCGTCACCACGCGACTGATCACGGCCTTGGTCGTCGAGGCCGCCCGGCTGGTCGAGACCGGTGTGGCGACCCCCGAAGACATCGACACCGCCTGTCGGCTCGGTTTCGGGCACCCGATGGGCCCCTTGGAGACGATGGACCTGGTGGGAATCGACGTGATGGTCAACGCGGCCGACAACATCGCCGCGGAGACCCCGGGCGAGACCTTCGCGGCCCCTGACGTCCTGCGTTCGATGGTGGCCGCCGGCACCTTGGGGCGGAAGTCAGGGCAGGGCTTCTACCGCCACTGAGGTCACTCCATGTCGACTCGGTGACAGTGCGGCGTGTCTCACGGGTCTGGGTGCGGTCCGACGCTAGCGTGCGGCAACTCGGAGTTTGCTGGCGACTTCCCTCCCATGGCTGACAGTCATGGGCGTCGGCCGACCCGGGTGCGGAGGATATATATGCACCGCTATGACGTGACGCTGCCGCCCCGCGTAGACGCGACGACGTCCGGAGACGTCCGGTATGCACTTCAGGTAGCGCTCGACTCCATTCACGAAGGTGACCTCACCGTCGATGCATCTGCGGTCGACAGCCTTGATATCGCGGGGCTCGGGGTACTGGTCTCTGCGCACCGGCGAGCGCGCCAGCGCGGCATACGGCTGGTGATCTGCGATCCCAAGCCACGCGTCGTGCGCGTCCTCGCAGTCACGCGCCTGCATCGAGTTCTGAACCTCGATCGGGTCAACACCGCGGTCGGTTAGGCTCGGCTAGGATCTGGGTCACTTCCACCGGGACCTCACGGAGGCTTGGATGGCGACCGAACCATCGCACCCTGATCGCAGCGCTGCCCGTCCATGGGTGATGCGTACCTACGCCGGCCACTCCTCGGCTGCTGCCTCGAACGCGCTCTTTCGCAAGAACCTCGCCAAGGGCCAGACCGGGCTGTCGATCGCTTTCGACCTGCCCACACAGACTGGCTACGACCCCGATGACGAGCTGGCCCGTGGGGAGGTCGGCAAGGTCGGGGTTCCGGTGACACACCTCGGCGACATGCGTTCGTTGGTCGAGAGCATCCCGCTCGACGAGATGAACACGTCGATGACGATCAACGCCACCGCGATGTGGCTGCTGTCGCTCTATATCGCAGCGGCCGAGGAGCAGGGTGTCGACCCAGCTTCCCTGCAGGGCACCACCCAGAACGACATCATCAAGGAGTACCTCTCGCGGGGGACCTACGTCTTCCCGCCTGGTCCGTCTCTGCGTTTGATCACCGACATGGTGGCGTACACCGTGGCCAATGTTCCGCAGTGGAACCCGACCAACATCTGCAGCTACCACCTGCAAGAGGCTGGTGCGACGCCGGTTCAAGAGCTCGCGTTCTCGCTCAGTACGGCGATCGCCGTCCTTGACGCCGTGCGTGACGCCGGGCAGGTCCCGCCGGAGCGGTTCGGTGACGTTGTGCAGCGCATCTCGTTCTTCGTCAATGCGGGCGTCCGCTTCGTTGAAGAGATGTGCAAGATGCGGGCGTTCGTGCAGCTGTGGGACGAGATCACCGGTGAGCGGTACGGCGTCACTGATCCGAAGCAGCGACGTTTCCGCTACGGCGTCCAGGTGAACTCCCTCGGCCTGTCCGAGGCACAACCGGAGAACAACGTTGCACGCATCATGCTCGAGATGCTCGGCGTCACCCTGTCGAAGGACGCCCGTGCCCGCGCGATCCAGCTGCCGGCGTGGAACGAGGCGCTCGGCCTGCCGCGTCCGTGGGACCAGCAGTGGTCGCTGCGGATGCAGCAGGTGCTGGCCTTCGAGTCCGACCTGCTCGAGTACGGGGACCTCTTTGATGGGTCGCCGGTCGTCGCGGCCAAGGTGGATCAGCTGGTGGTGGGGGCCAGGGAAGAGATGGCGCGCATCGAGCACATGGGCGGAGCTCTTGCTGCTGTCGAGTCCGGGTATATGAAGACCGCCCTCGTCCAGTCCCACGCCGAGCGTCGTCGCGCGATCGAGACCGGCGAGGACGTGGTCGTGGGGCTCAACCGGTTTACGACGACCGAGCCCAACCCCCTGCTCTCCGACCTCGACACAGCGATCCAGAGCGTTGCGGCCGATGTCGAGGAGCGAGCCGTTGACGGCGTCCGGCAGTGGCGGGCGGCACGCGACGCCGACGGGGTAGCGGCGGCTCTCGCGCACCTGACGGCCGATGCACAGGAGAGTGTGAACCTGATGCCGGCGAGCCTCGCGTGCGCCAGGGCAGGAGTGACGACAGGGGAGTGGGCCGGGGCGCTGCGGAAGGTCTTCGGCGAGTACCGCGCCCCCACGGGGGTCTCGGCGCAGACCACGTCGGCCGGCACGTCATCCTCGAGCGAAGGCGTGCGTGCGTACGTGGCCAAGACTGCGGCTGATCTCGGCGGTCGGCTCCGCTTCCTGGTCGGCAAGCCGGGCCTTGACGGCCACTCGAACGGGGCAGAACAGATCGCCGTACGGGCGCGGGACGCCGGGTTCGAGGTGATCTACCAGGGAATCCGGCTGACTCCTGCGCAGATCGCGGCAGCGGCCGTCGAGGAAGACGTCCACGTAGTCGGCCTGTCGGTGCTGTCGGGCTCGCACATGGAGCTGGTGCCCGAGGTGCTGAGGGGCGTTCGCGAAGCCGGCATGGCGGACGTTCCGGTGGTGGTCGGCGGCATCATCCCCGAGTCGGACGCTGTGGCACTCGAAGCGATGGGGATCGCGGCCGTCTTCACTCCCAAGGACTACACGATCGACGACATCATGATGCGCATCGTCGACGAGATCCGACGCGCACACGGCCTTGCGGCCTCTTCTGGGTGACGTAGCCACCTTCAGGGCAGGTACTAGGACCACCGGACAATGGCGAAGTGCCCTCGCACTGGTCGACGCTGGACGTGCTCGCACGAGAACAGCACACGTCATCGACTACTGGAGGACACCATGGAAACCACGACCAGGACCACACTCGCAAAGGTTGGCGCTCTGGCACTCTCAGGAGTGATGCTGGCCGGTCTCGCCAGCCCCGCGCTGGCCAATGATGCGGATGTCATCAAGCGCGGTGCCTGCTCGGGCAACAGCAGCTGGAAGCTCAAGGCCAGCCCGCAGAACAGCCGGATCGAGGTCGAGGGAGAGGTCGACAGCAACCGCAACGGACAGAACTGGAAGTGGCGGATGCTGCACAACGGCAAGGTGTCGGCCCGCGGCACGGCCACCACAAGCGGCCCGAGCGGATCATTCGACGTCCGGCGTCTCATGGTCGACCTGTCGGGCACCGATCGGATTGGCTGGCGCGCCAAGAACCCGGCAACTGGCGAGGTGTGCCGAGGTAGCCTCCGCTTCTAGGACGTCCCGCAACGAAGAGGATGCCCACATGGGATTTTCGGTTCCCACTCGAGGTGCACGACCGGTCTGGCAACGGCCGGTCGTGCAGTTCGTCGTTGTCGGCCTGGTCGTCGCCGTGATGCTGGCTTGGGTCACCGGCGTCCTGGGTGAGCGATTGGCACAGGAACAGGCCATCGAGGATGCCCGCTCGACCACCGCTCTTCTGGCCGAGACCGTCATCGAGCCCGCGTTGTCGTCGGGCTTGCTCGACACCGCGGCGGGCGACCTCGACCGTTTCGATCGGCTGGTGCGTGCGCGGGTCCTGCGTGGCGAGGTGGTGCGGGTCAAGGTCTGGGACGCCGATGGCCGCATCGTGTACTCGGATGAGCCTCAGTTGATCGATGAGGTCTTTCCGCTGGGCGACGAGGAGCAGGATGTCCTCGCGAACGGTGGTTCTGACGCCGAGGTCTCAGACCTGAGCAAGTCCGAGAACACACTGGACCAAGAGCTCGGCCGTGTTCTCGAGGTCTACTCACGCGTCGAGGCACCAAGCGGAGAACCGCTGCTCTTTGAGCTCTACCTCTCTGATGCAAACCTGGAGGCGCGCGCCGACGAGCTGTTCCGGCTCTTTCGCCCTCTCACCGTGGGCGGTCTCTTGCTCTTTCTGCTGCTGGCGACCCCCCTGGTGTGGGTGCTGTCCCGCCGAGCTGACGCTGCGGCAGCCGACCGCGAGCGGTTGCTCCTGATGGCCGCGGAGGCCTCTGACGCCGAGCGCCGCCGAGTCGCACGCGACCTGCACGACGGCGTCGTCCAGGATCTTGCTGGGACGTCGTTCGCGCTCTCGGGTATGGCCAGGGAGGCCGCCGCTACCAGCACTCTCGATCGTGCCGCGCTCGGCGTTGACCTGGACCGATTGGCAGACGCGGTGCGGCGCAGTCTGCTCTCGCTGCGGTCGCTGCTGGTCGAGATCTACCCACCGAACCTCGATGGCGCTGGGTTGGGCGCTGCGCTGCAGGACCTGGTGGCCACCGCCCAGGAGACCGGTGTGGACGTGCGCCTCGATGTGTCCGGCTCTGATGCGTTGGCCGACGAGAGCGCGGCGCTGATCTGGCGCACTGCTCAGGAGTGTGTGCGTAACGCACTGCGACACGGGTCACCTGAGCACCTGGTCGTGACCGTTCGCGTCAGTGGCGGGTCCCCGATGGCCTCACTGACCGTCGCTGATGACGGCGAGGGGTTCGACACCGACGCGGAGTTGCGTGCGGACAGCTTCGGTCTGCGAGGCCTCCGGGATCTCGCGAGCGAGGCCGGCGGGACCCTTGTCGTCGACTCGTTGCCGGGCACGGGGACTACGGTGCGTCTGGAGGTTCCGGCGTCATGATTCGAGTAGTGGTCGCCGACGACCACGCGATGGTGCGGGCAGGGCTGGAACAGCTGCTCGCGAGCACGGACGACATCGAGGTCGTGGGATCGGCGTCAAACGGGAAAGAGGCGGTCGAGCTGGTCGTCCAGCTGCGCCCGAACGTGGTGTTGATGGACCTGCAGATGCCAGTCATGGACGGAGTCGAGGCCACCGCGGCCATAGGCCATGGAGAACAGGACGTTGCGGTAGTCATCGTCACGTCGTTCTCAGACCGCGAGCGCATTGTGGGGGCCATCGACGCCGGGGCCGTCGGGTACCTGTTGAAGGATGCATCACCGGACGAGATCCTCTCCGGGATCAGGGCCGCAGCTCGGGGCGAGTCGCCGCTCCATCCGCGGGCTGCACGCGAGCTGCTCTCTGCCCGCGCGGAGTCACCTGCCCGCGCGGGCGTCGACCTGACGGCACGCGAGACCGAGGTCCTGGTTCTCGTGAGAGAGGGCCTGTCGAACAAGCAGATCGCGCGTCGCCTTGGTATCACCGAGCGCACCGTCAAGGCGCACCTGACGTCGTGTTTTCAGCGTATCGGGGTGCTCGACCGGACGCAGGCGGCGCTGTGGGCCGAACGTAACGACATCGGCTGATGCGAAGAGCGCTCAGGAAGCGGGCGGCGTTGGCGGTGTCGGTGGAGGAGTGGGAGCCGGGGGAGGAGTGGGCGCTGCGGGCGGGGGAGGAGGCGGCTCATCATCGCCGGGGAACCCGGCCGTGCCATTGACCTCGACGAACTGGTCGACGGCAGCCAGGGCCTCGTCGACGTCACTGCGCGGTCCGCTCAGCCGCTGCTCGGCGTAGAACGCGGCACCGAGGGCGGTCAGAACCTTTCCGGCCTCCCGCTTGGCCTGAACGTCGTCCAGCTTTGCCTGACCGGTCTCGACGCCCTTCTTCGCCTCGTCGAGAGCCTGTTGGGCCACTGCCTTTGCCTTGTCCAAGAATCCAGCCATAGGTCCACCTTAGGTGGATCACGACGCTGCGCAAGGCCCCGTGTTCCGACCGCCGAGGTCAGAAAAGTCGATCCTCGGGTTTGTCCAGGCCGCGCAAGGCGTCGTAGTCCAGAGTGACGCATTCGATCCCACGGTCGTTGGCCAAGATCTTTGCTTGCGGCTTGATCTCCTGGGCTGCAAAGACGCCGCGTACCGGTGCAAGAAGGGGATCGCGATTGAGCAGGTCGAGGTAGCGGGTCAGCTGTTCGACGCCGTCGATCTCGCCTCGTCGTTTGATCTCTATGGCTACGGACGCGCCGTCCGCGTCTCTGGCCATGATGTCGACCGGGCCAATCGCCGTCGCGTACTCGCGACGCACGAGTGACCAACCCTCGCCGAGCGACTCGATGTGCTCGGCCAGCAGCTTCTGCAGGTGTGCCTCGACGCCGTCCTTTTGCAGGCC